>JAANXD010000048.1 GCA_018263435.1 Candidatus Scalindua arabica
ACTCTGATAATTTTATGTTCAGTCATTATCCTGATTATTTCGTCTACGTGAGTGTCCTCTTCTACACAGATTGGGTCCTTCGCCATAATATCGTCAGCAACAATCTTTTTTAAGTCCTTACCGTCTAATACTGCATTGAGGAGGTCGAATTCTGTTACAACTCCAACGACCTTGCCTTCGTCCACCACCGGAAGGCCACTGTACATGCCGGATAGTAACTTTACAGACAGCTCTCTGCCGTTTGTGTTTCTGGATGCAGCGGTTACTATCTTATTCATTATTTCCTTTGCCAGCATGATAGCCCTTCCTTCTTAATAAGAAAATAAGTTTATCAGCCTCTACAATTAATACTACTACACTATATATTCAAAGTCTATATATAAATTATCCTTATTATCTAACCGTACCCTTCAAAAGATACATCTGTCATATTTGAGAGGTTTAACAGGATTGCCGCAAAGAAGGCTAAGAGGACGAAACCAGAGTTGATATTTACCCTTAGTGTGTGTAAGGTTGGTAATCTAATAGATTTCCATTTTAAGCCTAACTTCGTTGTAGCGGATTACAAATCATTCCCCATTGCTACAAGCAACTTGTATTGCGCCTTGTTATAGGTTGAAACTGCCTTCAAGTGATCTAATCTTGATTTGATATAGATTTCCATAGCTTGCAAGATTTCAAAGGGACGAACTGTTCCTAACTGTTGCCTCTCTATACTTTGCTTTAAGGCTTGTTCTCCCAGTTGGCTTCCTTCTAGCGCAACCTCTGTTTGCTCCTTTGCTGCCAGGATCTGTTCTCTTGCACTGATCACTTCTTCATTTACCTGTGCCCTGGCTTGCTGCATTTGAATTTTCTGCAAAGCAATCCGGGCATTGTACTGCTTTAATTCTCCACCGGATGTCAGTCTTCCCAGGGGAATTTTCCAGAGAAACGCTCCATTGAATTCTGCGGTTGCATCTAGTGGATTGAATATATCGCCGAAATAGGAGCCCTTAGTACTTGCAGTCAACTCAGGCAGCAATAGACCAATTGTAGTTGTTTTTTTCTCCGCATATAATGATTGCAGCATCAGCTCCATGCTTTTCAGTTCCGGCCTGGTTTGATATGCCGAATCGAAGGAACCATCCATGTTTTGAGTTGATGCCAATTCCAGAGGAACTAAAACTATTTCTGTTCCAACCAGCTTCATGACAGGATCCAGATTCAGCAATTTTACCAACTTTGCAGACATGTTATAGTATTGAATTCTGGCATTCAGCATTTCCACTCTCATGTGATTATAATTGCTTTTTGCCAATAATCGTTCCGATTCAAAACGCAATCCAGCCTCTACCTGAGTTGCAATCTGGCTGGCAAGGTCATCTGCTTCTGCTACCAGTTGCTCATAGGCTTTGTAATTAAGCTGTGCTGTCAAAAAATCATAATAGGTCCCTATGATATTCAGCAAGGCTTTGTTCCTTTCCGCCTGTGTCTGGTACACCGAAGCCTTAGCTTTGAGTTTGGCAGCTTTGGCTTTGAAGATCCCATCACCAATATCCCAGGTAGCGTTTAAACCAGTACCTCCCCAGAAACTCTGACGATCAACATTGGTGAAAATTTTGCCATCACTGTTCATGGCGTTTCCCCACAGCTGGTGAATGGTTGTGCCTGCAAAAATATCCGGTAGCCACCACTCATTTGCTTTGGTAAGGTTAGCTAATGCGAGTTTCTGCCGTTGCTTATACTCCTGTATGGTAAGGTTATTGGCCCCACCCAATTTCAGAACGATTTCCAGGTTGACCGCCTGTGTTTTATTCTGTGCTTTTGCCAAACCCGAAAATCCGGCAAGCAGGACAACCACCAGTATTATAGTTTTATAGATATATCGTTTCATATTATTTGCTCCTTAAAACAGGTTTAACAACCTGGCCGGGTTGCACCAATCCTTTTCCCTGAACAATCACCAGTGAATTCTCAGTGATTTCAGGGTTCAGCACTTCAAAATAGTCTTTGTTTGACAAACCCTTCCGCAACGGCACACGTTCCACCTTGTCATCCTTTACTATCAATACAAAAGGCTGGTTCTGAAAGATCCATTGTGCTGTCACGGGAAGAGAAAGAACACTTTCCCGTCTGCTGATCTGCATAAGAGCTTTGGCATACATACCGGGCTTGATAAATCCATCGGGATTGTCAATGTCAATTTCCACCTGCATGGTTTTGGATGCAGGATCTAATGCTCCTGCTATCCTGCTGACTTTCGCCTGGCATGATTCACCGGGAAGCTCAGGGAAAGTAACCGTTACGTCCATGTCCTTTCCAATAGCTGTTATATCCGATTCAGGCAGGGGAACAGTTAAACGAATGGGACTGATCTCCTGCAATTCAAAAATACCTTGCGGATTGTCCTCGGTTAAACCGCTTTGTACCAACGCTCCATGATCCACAAGTCTTTTAGTGATCTTCCCGGTAAAAGGCGCTTTCACAGACAAGAAATTCATCCTGTCTTTTATGGCATTTAAGCTGGCATTTACAGAAAGATATTCTGCTTCGGCATTCTCTACCAATTGTAATGGAGTAATCGCAGGCGTTTTTTCACGAGTAGATTTCAGGCGCTCATAAATGGATTGCTTGGCTTTCAGTTGGGCTTTCTTCTGCTCATATTGTCTCACCAATTCCGGGTTTGCCAGTTCTGCAACAACTTCTCCTTTGCTGACCATATCGCCAATATCCATGGATATGTTTTGTACATACCCGCTTTCCATTGCATAAAGTGTTACCATCTGGTTAGGCCGCGCAGTGCCGGTAATCAACACCTCTGCAATGAATGAACGTTGTTGTGGTTTTACTACTTTAACGGATTGAATTTTGTTGCTTTCGGACACCCCATCTGCCGTTGAACCGCTACCGTCTTGTTGTCCTTTACTACAGGAAGATATGAAAAGTGAAGCGGCCAACAGGCCAACTATTATTAAATTAGACTTTCGGCAACTATGATTCCTCGACTCTGCTCGGAATGACGTCATGCTGAGCGGAGTCGAAGCATTGTAATACCTATAGATATATTTATATTTTATTGTTTTCATTTTATTAATCTCCTATTGTGTTAGCCCTACGAATTACGAATAGGCGAATTACAAATATTGGAACTGTTTAGTCCTTGGAAAAATGTTACAGAATATTAACTATACGTTTATATAACAATCCTTTAGCAGTAAAATTTGCGAGAATTCCAAGGTTTAACCTGGTCATCTTAAATAACTATAAAGTTGATCTATGTTATTTTTCCTGAATGAATTTCCTTTCTTTATCTCAAGAATAATTTTTTCATCTATTATAAAATCAGCATATCCTTTTGCTATTACTTCATCTCCAACCTTTATCTCAACGAGAACTTGCTCTCTAAATGGGATTTTAATTTTCTTCAATGATGCCGCTATTGCTTTCTGGTAATACTTTTCCTGATATCCATACCCAAGCGTATTATGCACGTCAAATAACACACCTATCAATTGATAGCTCAATTCAGGAAAAAGCAGATCACTTCTTTTAGCTCTTTTCCTATCCATTCGTAATTCGCCTATTCGTAATTCGTAGGGTTATTTGTTTTAGCAATGAGTGAATACATGATTGGAATAATATAAAGGGTCAGCAGTGTGGCCATAAAAGTTCCACCAATCACGGCTATTGCCAATGGCACATTGGCCTCTGTTCCTGCGCTTCTTGCCATAGCAGTTGGAAGCAATCCGAAAATGGTTGTTCCAGCTGTCATCAGAACAGGACGGAACCTGTCGGTCGCTCCGTTCACAATGGCTTCCCTCTGGGCTTTCCCTTCCTTAATCAGACCATTAATTCTGTCTATCAGAATGTTCCCGTAGGAAACCGCAATCCCAACCATCATAATAATACCCATAAGCGACTGGATATTCAGGTTGGTACCTGTTGCCCACATCAGCAAGGCCACTCCAATAATCCCAAGTGGAAATGCGATAATGATAATTAAGGGTTGCCTGAAAGAACGGAACAGGGGCATAATAATCAGGTAGGCCAGTATCACTGCAAGTCCCAAACCAAGCCCCAGGTCACCAAAGGAATTTTTCATGGTGGCAATCTCACCACTGAAAGTCACTTTGTAACCTTTTGGAAATTCCATTGCATTTATACGTTTTTGTATTTCACCCGAAACATATCCTATATCTGCTCCTTCTACATTAGTGTACACATTAAACTCCCGTTGAAGGTTATAGTGATTAATCTCCACAGGGTTTGTTGATTCACTGATCCTGGAAAAATTACGAAAAGGAATAGGCTTGTCATGTGTCTGGCTGGAAATATTCACATTTTTAAGCACATGCTCATCATTAATCAGGTATTCAGGATAAGTGACTCCCACGTAGTAGTGATTTCCATTTCGCTCATCTATCCAGAAAGCCTTATCGAATGTAGCTGATGAGTTTAAGGCAGACACAATGTTCTTGATGGCGTCCACCGGCTCTACTCCTAATTCCGCAGCTTTGATACGGTCAATATCAATGTCCTTTGTAGGTTGGTCAATCCGTTGCAATATTCTCACATCCCTTGTTGCCGGAATGGAAGAAATGGCATCCTTCAGTCGTTCAGCGATTTGCCTTAGCACTTTCAAGTCGTTACCGATAATCTGAACATCCACCGGGGCCGGTTTTCCTTCATTGAGCGCTGCCGTAATCAACCCGCCTGTATTAAAACTGATCTCTATGCCCGGAAAGCCGTCCTTTAGCTTTTTTCTCAAACGAGAAGCATAATCGAAGGTGCTGACGGTATGTTTCTCCGTTAACTGCACACCGATAAACGCATCCTGTGTTCCGGAATTAGGGGTATAAGCAGCAGGCAGGTCGTAGAATATTCCTATGTTGGAAATGAGCTGTTTCAGGTCGCCGCCTAATTCTTCACGTATCACATGCTCCATTTCAATAATAGTTTTTTCTGCTGTTTTTAAAGGTGTTCCCGATTCCATACGCACTAGTATCTCCATTTGCCCTACATCTGATTGAGGAAACAATTCATATCCTAATTGGTACTTCATCACAAATAATGAAAATAGAAACACACCTGCTGTTGCGCTCAGTACAAACCATTTGTGTTTCAGAGCTGTGATCAGGCTACTTTCATAGTGATTGCGTAAGCGGTCAATAAATCGTTGAACAAAGCCAAGCGTTGAACTCTTCAGTTTGTTATGAGAGTCAGGCAGTTTGTTGCGAAACAGGTAAGCCGCTGTCAGGGGGACAAGGGTAAGAGCGAATATATAAGAACCGGCCATGGCTCCCGCCACTGTAACAGCAAGCGGTGAAAAAAGAAACTTTGCCATACCGGTCAGGAAGATTACAGGGAAAAATACTACAATAATTACCAGTGTTGAAGCCAATACAGGTGTGGCTACTTCCAATGCGGCACCTTGAGCAGCCTGCCATGCGGACTTGTTCATCCTTAAATGCCGGTCAATATTTTCCAGCACCACGATGGAGTTGTCCACTAATAGCCCCAACACCAAAACAACCCCTCCCAGTGTGATGCCATTGATAGTCTGTCCTGTTATTGCCAACACCAGAAAAGCGAAGAGTACTGATAACGGCAAACTGATTGAAACGATTAAGGCAGAACGGAAATTCCCCAGGAAAAGGATAAGTATAATTACAACAAGTATCAAACCTCCCATGCCTGCTCTGGTCAAACCCGCAATAGCTTTTCGCACATAAGAACTCTGGTCGAAAATCACATTCAGTTGAACATCATCCGGCATTCGTTCCTTTAGCCCGGGAATAGCCTTTTTTACACCCTCAACAGATGCTATGGTATTCGCTCCTGGCCGTTTAAATATAGGCAGATATACCTGCTCTTTACCATCTACACGGGCAATATTGGTCTGAATCACACTGGCATCGGAAGCGTATCCTACATCCCTGATATAAATAGGATTGCCGTTTTTGTAGGTGATTACTATATCGTTGAAGTCTTTGACATCGACTATCATCCCTTTGGCATCAATGCCGTAATTAATCATACCGATTTCCGCAATACCGGACGGGATCATCGTGGTATTCTTCTGTATGGCATCATTCACCTCTGTTTGAGAAATCCCGAGCGCTTCAAGTTTAAATGGGTCAACGTAAATATGTACTCTTCTCAATGTCCCACCGTAAGCAGCCGGAGCCACAATGCCCGGCACTCCACTCAGCATTTGACGGAGGTTGTAATAGGCAATATCGTATAACTCCTTTCCGCTTTTTACTTTGCTGCTTACCGTTAACAGCATCAGTGGCTTGCTTGCCGTCGGGTCAAATGGCTGAACCATCGGAGGCAATGTACCCGGAGGCTGGTAATACATATCACTCATGGCATAAGAGGATGTATTGGCCATTGCTTCAGCAGGGTCAACATCCTCACCATAGAAGTTGGTGACGATACTTACTCCCATAATACTTTTAGAAAGCTGTTTTTCTATGCCGGGCGATTGCCCCGTCCATCTCTCCATTCGGCTGGTAATGTCCTTTTCCACCACTTCGGCAGGCATTCCGGGATAGAGTGTAAGTATCTGCATTGCTGATTTTTTGAACTGCGGCAAGATATCTACCGGCATTCTGGGGATTTGTACCCCTGCCAGCACTGATACTATAATGGCGAGTACTAATACAAGGTATGGATTTTTAAATGCTATCTTTATAATGCCCATTTTATATTTTTGCAAAATTATCAGCAATCCATCTCAGTAATTCTGTATCATGGTCGGCAACAACACAAACAAAGGTATCCTGCTTTGTTGAAACTGCTACAAAAGTAATTCCACTGTCATTCTTAAAAAGTATCCTGTCTCCTGCAATATACTGTTTCATATCTGAAAAGTTTCCTACATCTTTTGCGTTTAAGATAAACACTGAAACAGGTGCATTACAGCAATGGTACATAACATATGCAACCGAAACCCCATTAAGATGACACACCTTTCCTCCAAAGAGTTTGATATGATGTGATTTAATATCTGGAACCTCAGAAACGGTTACGGGAAATGTAAACTTACCTGACAAGTATCCGGATACCTCACCGGGAGAAATAGATTCTATTGTAGGTACTATCTTATCAGTCATATACTCTACGTGACATTTTTGTGCCGCTACAGTTAATGCATCAGGATCTTGTCTGCTGTACATAATTAACATTATTACTATGCCGATTACGGCTGCGGTGGCAGGAACAAGATATCTCCACAAAGGCCGGCAAACCAAACGTATACCTTCTTCCGGCTCAACCTGATGATTAAACCGGGAAATGACCTCTTCCCATGCTCCTTCAACCATCGAATCTTTATCGTCCTTTATAATTGATACTAATGATTTCTCCAACCTTTCCTCCTGTACAAATCTCGTGTTGCATTCTTCACAAAATGAAAGGTGTTCTGATATCTCAAGGTTGGTTTTTGAGTCCAGTTCCGAATCAAGGAACAAATTTATATATTGTCTGGCTTCTTTGCAATTCATTGTTAACCTTCCTTATTACGAAACAAACCTGATTCTCTGGCGTAATCACAGAGTGTTTCACGTAATTTTGCCCTTGCCCTGTAGAGATGGCTCATTACAGTACCTACAGGTATTTCAAGGTTATTTGCTATCTCTTTATAAGAGTGATCTGTTATAGCTTTAAGCAGGAATACAGTTCGTTCCGCCGTATTTAATTTGAGTAAAGAGTCCTTTATACTTTTATCCATTCTTTCGAGCAGCTTAAGTGGATTCTTCAAGATTTCATGATAAATATTCTCTCTTTCCAACATTTCAAACATATCCGGATTGTCATGTTCATCATGGGAAACCTTGCCGGAGTCCAATATCCCCTCATGAAACGTTTCAAACATACTCTGCCTTGTGTACTTTTTATTGAAATTAAATACTGTGTTTATCAAATACTTAATTATCCATGCCTTAAAATTAGAACCCTCTTCAAATTTACCAAAGGACTTGTATGCATTCATAATCGCCGTTTGCAGCGCATCTTCAATATCATTGTTGTTCCATATCAAACTCTTACAAACCCTGTATAAAGTGTCTTTATGTGGTGTTAAGAGTTCAACAAATAATCTTTTTTTCTCATTTGGTTTGGTCATAACGTTTTTCTAAACAGAATCGCTTCTACAATCAAGTAGTAATGGTATAAGGATGATTGATACACACTTCATATCACATCATACAAAGAGGTCATATATATTATGTATTTCTTGATAACGGCTTTTTATTGCAGAAAAATTGTTTTATACAAGAAAATCTTATAAATGTACATTTTTGGTCAGGATTGGAAATTTGTCTATATATTTTTACATGAATTCAGCAGTGTCCGGTTAGGTTTTTGCAGGTACGGTTTTTATACCAGATTTGTCGAAAAATTACGTAGGGCGAGGCTTTAGCCTTGCGTGTATTGCACGAAAGCAAACCTAAAGGATTGCCCTACGTGTTACGTGCAAAAACCTAACCGGACAATACTGACATGAATTATGAATTCAACAAAAAACCCATCTTTCTTACCTCTTTTTTATAGAAGAGAAAGAAAGATGGGTTTATATTAGAAAATATCTTCTGTTTTTTCTTATGGTTCGATTGCATAATCAACAGCCACAAGGCTTGTGTCCGAACCATCAATTGGTACTAGTATTGATTTAAACATTTCATTCTCCGTAAAATGCTACAAATTCCGGTTGAATCAGACTGTTGAGGACATCACATCTTGAGATTACGCCTATTAAATTACCTTTTCTCACCACCGGCACTCTGATAATTTTATGTTCAGTCATTATCCTGATTATTTCGTCTACGTGAGTGTCCTCTTCTACACAGATTGGGTCCTTCGCCATAATATCGTCAGCAACAATCTTTTTTAAGTCCTTGCCGTCTAATACTGCATTGAGGAGGTCGAACTCAGTCACGACTCCAACTACCTTGCCTTCATCCACTACAGGTAAACCGCTGTACATGCCGGATAGCAATTTTACAGACAGTTCTCTACCGTTTGTTTTCCTGGATGCAGCGGTTACTATCTTATTCATTATTTCCTTTGCCAGCATGATAGCCCTTCCTTCTTCATAAGAAACAAGTTTATTAACTTTTAAAGTTAATAATACTACACTGCATATTTAAAGTCTATAATTAAATCAGCCTTTTATTTAACAGTACCCTCCAAAAGAGACGTTTGGCATGCGGTAAGAGAGGAAGTTATAAAACACTTAAAGAATAGATATGACTAATATTTTGATACCTTGATTTCATCCATTGTTCCCGTAACGAGAAAGACTATGCGTTCACAGATATTTGTTACACGGTCAGCTATTCTTTCCAGGTTATGAGCTGCCCACAGCAGATATGTAGCTCTCGTAATTATTGTAGGGTTTTCAGTCATAAATGAAAGGAGTTCCCTGTAGACCTGATCGTAAAGCAAATCGACTTCATCATCTTCATCGCAGATGGCTCTTGCTGTTTTTTCGTCTCTGTTTACAAATGCCTCCAGACTCCTCGTAAGCATGTCAGAGGCTTTTTCGGCCATTTTAGGAATATCTACCAATGGTTTTACCAGAGGTTTATCTTCATGCATAATTACGATCTTGGCGATCCCTTCTGCATGATCACCCATACGTTCAAGATCCGTACTAATGCTCAGGACAGCTATTAATTCCCGCAGATTTGTTGCTACAGGTTGTTGAGTAGCTAATAAATTTATACATTTTTCCTCGATTTCCCAACGTTTCTTATTTATATGAATATCGTCACTAACTATTTTCTGGGCCTCTGCAATATCGAGGTCTTTTAATGCCTTAACGGAACGGCTTATGGCTGTACATACCATTTCACCTTCGCATATTATATCTTTTTCAAGAGCTTTAATATTCTCTCTGAAAGTCTCTCTTGCCATTAGCTATTGACCTCCTTTTGTTATCCTTATATTTCTGCTTGTGACGGTATCAGTGTCAAGAATTAGGCAATTTTAATACATGTTACCATAAACTAACAGAATGTAGCGGAAGGCTTTAGCCTTCCATTAATAATATAGAAATCAAAAAAGTGGAAACCTGAAGGTTTCCGCTACGTTTTAATTCAATAATATTGGGTTATCAGGACAGGTTTAACCAAAATTGCCACTAATATAATTTTCAGTAAGTTTTTCTTTTGGTTTTATGAATAACTTTTTGGTATTTCCGTATTCGATGAGTTTTCCCAGATAGAGAAATCCTGTAGTATCCGATACTCGTGCTGCCTGCTGCATATTATGTGTAACAATGATAACAGTGTATCTTTTCTTCAGTTTCATCATTAATTCTTCTATCTTGAACGTACTGGAAGGATCGAGTGCAGAACATGGTTCGTCCATCAGGATTATTTCAGGTTCTATTGCAAGTGCCCTGGCAATGCACAGCCTTTGCTGCTGACCGCCTGATAGTTCCATGGCAGATGTATATAGGCGATCTTTAACCTCTTTCAGTAAACCGCAATCATGTAGCGTTGTTTCCACAGTCTCGGAGACCTTCTTTTTATCTTTCGTACCGTTTATTCTTAAGCCGTAAGCGACATTATCAAAGATTGATTTTGGGAATGGGTTTGGTTTCTGGAATACCATTCCTATCTTTCTCCTGATCTCTGTCACATCGATATCATGAGCATAAATATTTTTTTCATGAAACAGAATTTCTCCTTCAACCCTTGTTTCAGGTATGAGATCATTCATTCTGTTTATGCACCTTAGCAGAGTAGATTTTCCGCATCCTGATGGGCCTATAATTGCTGTTATTTTTTTTTCTTCTATTTGCTGATTGATATTTTCTAAAACCTGTTTATTGCCATATGTTAAACTCAGGTTTTTGATTATAATGTTATTATTCATTTGTTTGTATTAAGGTCTTGAACAGTCCTGGACGGTGGATTTAATAAAGTTGTTTCTCTTGTGAGAATTGCTTCCTGCATATCTTACCCCATCAATTTAGTTATTACAAATTTTTTCCAATTGTTACAGTGCCGATGTTACATATTTCGTTCTTAGTTTATTTCTTACGATTATTGCAACCAGGTTTAATGCTAGTACGGTAAAGATTAATATGAGCGTTGTGGTATAAACCATTGGTAATGCAGCCTCTACGTTAGGAGATTGAAATCCCACGTCGTATATATGAAACCCGAGATGCATGAATTTCCTTTCCAGGTGGATAAACGGAGAATAACTGTCAAGCGGGAGAGAGGGTGCAAGCTTTACAACACCTGTTATCATCAGTGGTGCAACCTCTCCTGCAGCCCTTGCCATGGCCAGTATCATTCCGGTAAGTATTCCGGGTGTAGCTTGAGGAAGGACCACTTTCCATAGCGTTTCAAACTTTGTGGCACCAAGCCCATAAGAGGCCTCTTTTAAAGACTTTGGTACAGAAGATATACCTTCCTCTGTAGCAACTACCACAACAGGTACTGTCAGGAGTGCCAGGGTGAGCGATGCCCAGAGAATGCCTCCGGTTCCGAAGGTGGGAGTTGGCAAGGCTTCACTATAGAATAACTTATCTATGCCTCCACCGATAAAGTAAATAAAAAATCCCAGCCCGAATACCCCGAAAACTATTGAGGGAACCCCTGCCAGATTATTCACCGAGATCCTGACGATCCTTGAAAAGATATTATCACTGGTATATTCTCTCAGAAAAACTGCCGTCAGTACACCAAGAGGTGTAACCGCCAGACTCATAATAAGGACCATTGTAACGGTTCCAAAGATTGCGGGGAATACACCTCCTTCAGTATTTGCCTCTCTTGGCTCCGCAGATATAAATTCCCAGAATTTAAGGACATAAAAACTGGACTTTGCGTAAACACCCATTTGATTTGGATCATAGATGCGGATAATCTGAAAGATTGGCAGTATCTCTTCACTCCCATCAGCCAGTTGTATTACTACTTTTTTTTCTTTAGCCGATGCATAAAGGTTAGTAAGATTATCTACCTTTTCCGTATACTGCTTTTCAAGTTCCTCTACTTTTACCTTTATAGAGGCAATATTTTTCAGGGTACTATCTGATGGTAACTTTCTTTCCAGACTCTTCAGAGCGAGTCGATACTTTTCCATTTTATGGTTTATTTTGCCAATCTCTTTTTTTTCAATGTGCCTGATACTTTTGTAAAGGGCCTTGCTTTCCTTTAATAAAGGTTTCATATCCGCCAGGCTCAAGGATTCAATTCTATTGTCATGCTTCATGCCTTTTAAGAAACCATACATGTTACCCCACTCGCGTCTTTCAATAGTCAATGCTGTTGTAGGAAAATCCTGAGATAGGATGCTTGAGTTGTCCACCCATCTGAAGTCCATACCATAAACATCTCTATTCCCTACCTTTAATTTTGTTCTATAAGAGTCTTTGAGGTTGGGTATTGGTTCTACCTTAGATATCTCTCCAAGGACTACACTGTTATCATTCAGCATAAGCATGGTGATATTATGTGGCCAGAATATACCAAGCCCTTTAAACATAATAAGTGCAACCAATCCAAAGATCATTAAAAGGCTGATGGTTAGAGTACCACCTGATAGCCAGATGTAAGGATTTCCGGTATTAAAGGTTTTCTTCATATTTGTTATAAATGACTGTATTTCTTTTTCATCCGCTGCCTTATAAGTTCGGCAACAGTATTGACTATAAAGGTTATCACGAAGAGAAGCAGGGCTGCTAGAAACAGCACACGGTAAAGAGTTCCTCCAAACGGTGCCTCCGGTATTTCAACCGCGATATTTGCGGCGAGCGCTCTGAATCCATTAAAAAGATTCCAATCCATAATTGGCGTATTACCGGTTGCCATAAGTACAATCATAGTCTCACCTACCGCTCTTCCAAAACCAAGCATAACAGCTGAAAATATTGCCGGGCTTGCGATGGGGATGACAATCCTGACAGCCGTTTGCCACGGAACTGCACCGAGAGCTAGAGAAGCTGAGGTGAGATGGTTGGGAACGTTGCTCATTGCGTCTTCTGATATCGTAAAGATGATTGGTAATACGGCAAACCCCATTGCAAATCCTACAACAACTGCATTTCTTTGATCATATGGTAGACCCAGAACATCCAGGAACCATTGCCGGTAGTCTCCGTGAAAAAGAAATGACTCAAACGATTCACCAAGATAAATGGATAACAAAATTGATGCAATCATAAACGGTATGAGAAAGAAAGCCTCTATCCCATAATTATACTTACCTCTTATGTGACGAGGAATACATCTCCATAAAATAAATCCCCCGATAATAAAAATTAATAGAAAAAATGGCATTATTATGATTGCCGGAAAAATTCGTTCCATTAAAGGTGCAAGCCACAGTCCCGCCAGGAAGCCGAGAATAACACTGGGAAGTGCTGCCATAAATTCGATAGAAGGTTTTATGATCTTCTTTAAAGAATTATTAAGGAATTGAGATGTATATAGTGCGGAAAGTATTCCGATTGGTATTGCAAAAATTAAAGCATAAATAGTGCCCTTAATAGTTCCGAAGATAAGAGGTATCAGGCTGAGTTTTGGTTCAAAATCATCACTACCTCCTGTGGATTGCCAGGAATACTCAGGCTCTTCATATCCCTCATACCACACTTTTCCAAAAAGGGTCTTAAGGGTAGTCTCAGGATGAGGATTTGAAATAATCCAATGGGTTAGATTACCGGCAGAATCGGCCACAAGAATACCGTTAGCCTTTGGTGAATACGCAATGGAAGAGGGTATTGCCTTTGACCTCAAGTTTAAAAGAGTCTGTTCTGATGTGGCGTGCTTCAGGTGGATTGTTCCATCGGATGCGGCAGTCACAAAACACTTGTTTCTTGTGGAAGGAACTATAGATGTTACGTCCGACCGGTGCGAATCAACGGTATGTACCTTTTTCAGAGACCAGCCTGTTGGTTTCGCCTTGTCTCTGACACGCATCCATGTGCTTACCCCTCCTTTCTGATCTCCGACTGCAAGAGAAACATCTCCCAGTAAAAATCCAAGTGAAGTAATTGGTGTATCAGATACTTTTATTTTTTCTTCAAGAAAAGGATTCTCCATTTCCCTTACATTTATATGTATCACCTCTCCATGTGCAGTTCCAATATAGAGGTTTTCCATAAAATAGTCAATTGCCAGTGAAGTTACTGGTATTTCTCTTCTCTGTTCTGTTGGCTGATCAGATAGCGCCTGCTCCAGTGTGGCAGTAATGTCCGTTATTGTTTCACTTTTCTCCTCTCCCCCAAAGAGTTTTTCTTCTGTCTCTGTGGATTTCAGGATAAGTCTGCCGTCATATGTATAAACTACTGCAACTGTAACGCCTTCGTCTTTTTTTGATGCGATATATTTTATGCCTTTTCCCTTATCATCAATAATATAAACTTCTTCGTCAGATACTTCAGGGGTAATAATTCTCTCTTCGTCTTCAAAGGATACGGAAAAACCAAAATTTACCGTTAAAACCCTGCCGTCTTTAGTTCCGATTACAATACGGCCTTTGTCTTCACAGACCGCACTGATGGAGGAACCTCTTATTCCTTTAATACTTTGTCTTTTTATTAGCTTACCGTCTGAAAGAGAGATGAAGTCAACATTGCCATCTTCATAAACCGCATAGGCAATCTCCTGATACTCGTCTAAACCGACAGAAACCGCCTTTCCACTCAAGGAACAGGTGCTTTCTCCCAATACTCTGGCACCTTTTAAGAGAGGAAAAACTTCAAGAAAGATAAATATAAACATAGCCAGAATTACAAAAATAACAACCGCACCACCAAGGGTAATACCCCAGTGGGCGGTTCTGTCGATTAACCTTCTTTTCTTCAAGCTTTTCATAAATTAATGTCTAGTTATTTCAAAGTGCTTGGTATTATTGGGTGGCATGGACAAACAAAGTTTGTCCATGCCACCATGCAGATAACTGTAAAGTTGCCGAAGGCGCTAATTTATTTTCTCAAGTTCGTCTTTGATAACTGAAACAGGCAAAGGGACATAACCATCTTTTATAACAACTTCCTGTCCTTCCTTGCTTAAAATGTATTTAACAAACTCCTGTATCAGCGGATCAAGAGGCTTGCCGGGTTTCTTGTTTACATATACATAAAGAAACCTTGCCAGTGGATATGAACCATCTAATACATTTTCTATTACGGCTTCTTTGTATGAGCTACCCTTCTTAATAAGAGGCACGGCACGCACTCCTGATGTTCTATACCCGATACCACTATATCCTATTCCATATCTGTCCTCAGTTAGTCCCTGCACAACGGAAGCAGAACCGGGTTGTTCCTTAACCGTATCTTTGTAATCACCTTTGAAAAGGGCCTTTTTCTTGAAATATCCATACGTTCCTGATGCAGAATTACGTCCATAGAGGCTTATGGGTTTTTTTAACCACTCTCCTGTTAAACCAAGTTTTCCCCACTTTGTTATATCTTCCCTATAACCTCCTTTCCTGGTCTTAGAGAAAATAGCATCTATCTGAGCAAAATTTAATCCCTTTATAGGATTGTCTTTGTTCACGTATACGGCCAGTGCATCAAGAGATGTCCTTATTTGCGTGGGTTTATAACCATATTTCTTTTCAAAGGCATCAACTTCTGTAGGCTTCATTGCCCTGCTCATCGGACCTAACTGAGCAGTTCCCAGGATCAACGCCGGTGGGGCAGTTGAAGAGCCTTTACCTTCTATCTGAACCTTGACATTGGGATATAATCTGTTAAATCCTTCAGCCCAGAATGTCATCAGGTTATTCATGGTATCTGATCCAATACTGTTCAGGTTTCCTGAAACACCACCAACCTTGGCATAGGGTTTAATTCCGGGATCAACTTCCACTGCCCATGCGGTAGTAGATATACCAGATAGACACAGGCTGAAGAAAGCCACTGCCAGTATAAATCTTTTCATCATAACTATAGTTCCTCCTTGTAATTAGAAAATTGTTTTACCTGATATTACGTCTTTCATATTCTTGCACTGCTTCGTCAGAACCAAAGACAACCGTTTCACCATTCGGTCCGTATCCTACCTTGATAATGCCTTTCCCTAATTCACCTGACTGTTTAAAGCTGTCCATGCGTTCAGGAGAAGTAAAAACATAAATCCTGCCACCTTTTCTCATTTCACTGTAATCAGCTTTTCTTCCGGATATAGCGGCTGATACTTTCTTATGGTGTTTCTCATACTCTTTAATGGCATCATGAGAATCAAACAGCACTGTCTTACCGTTTGGTCCGTAACCTATCTTTGCGATATAATCCTTACCCATCTCACCAGATTTTTCAAAACTTTCCTTACGCTCAGGCGATGTAAATACATACAACCTACCGTCTTTTTCAAACTCCTTATAGGCTTCAATTCTGATATTATCAAGTATCTGCCTTACCTGGTTAGAATCATAATTATAGACTGCATCATCGGAATCAAAGACTACAGTTTCACCATTCGGTCCNTATCCTATCTTGATAATGCTCTTTCCCACTTCACCTGATTTCTCAAAACTGGCCATGCGTTCAAGTGAAGTAAAGATATACAGCCTTCCATCTTTTTCGATTTCCTGATAAGCTCTTTCATGCGAATTATTTTTCTCTGACACATCCTGCGGCTTAACAACATGTGATGTACTACAGCCGATTAAACACATACCGATACAAAGTAATAGACAGGCAAAGCCCATAGTTATGGGCAAATTAAAAGCCCTTTTAGTTGATTTTGCCATCTTTTTAAATACTCCTTCAAATTTTTGCTATTAATGCGAGTAAGTAAACAGAACATTTCGTAATTCTATGAATGAATCTGCCAGGCAGGCATGATTGAAGAGGGGGAGGTTCCACTTTATCCTGCCCACCCGAAGATTCAATCATATGATAATTTGAATTATAGAAAAACTGAAACGACTAGAAATCAATCTGGAAACGCATACCAAAAAGGTCTGCATCTCCATCATCATCACCATCACTGTCCCTGGTAGGGTCGGCTTTGACATAATTAAGCATAACCCTCGTATTTGGATTTAAATACCAGTTGGCGCCTAACGTTATAGTATCTAACCTGCCGGTATTAGTTGCTTCATCCGATAAGTCAAGCTCAGAATAGCGTGCGAGTAATTCTATTGCTCCCAGACCTTCTCCCCAGGAAAAATTCTTATTTGGCTTTACACGGCCAAATGTACCATTTTTTGTCTTATATTTTCTATGTTCACCAGTTATAAAATAACTGCCGTAGACATAAAATCCTGAAAACTCAGGATCATCCCGCATAGAATTGTCATGATGAAGTTCTACATCAGCAAATGAATATTCTGTCTGCAATGAAAAAGGTCCATGTACGAGAGCCAATTCAGGACCAATAAGATCAAAGTTTTCTACATTAAAGGCGCCTGTATCTATAAAATCAGGGGCCAGGTTAATATCAGGTTTTGTTTCGAACGTAACAGAATTACTCTCTGCATTTTGCCTGCTATAGCTAAGCCCGACATGAAGAAGCTTCCTTCCTTCTTCTGCATACCATGGCAGGGCGGTAATTCGGCCTGTGATACTATATTGCCCTTCATTAGCATCGTCTGCTATATCACTGTCACCGAATGCATCTGTGTTACGAAATAATCCTGCAGCCCAGGTCAAACGCTTATTGAACATGTGGTTGTGAAGCATAAATCCTGTATTTCGTCCAGGTGCAAAGGGATCATTTGTCAAATTTCGTTCCATGAATGAGATGTATTTGCTCGATGTTAACTCTTCAAGGCTAAAAGGTTCTTTAAAATGACCTACACGGAAATTCCCCAAAAACGGAATCTTTTTCAATTCAATATAAACGTCTTTAAAATCAGTTGCCCCATCCTCAAGGTCATACTGCGCTTTGAAACCAATATTTCCGTAGATACTACCAGATAGGTAAATTCTAGCCCTTCGGAACTCCGTACCATCCACTAGGTCACCATCACCGATACCTGATTCATCCTTAAATTTAGTATTCTCGGTCATCCATGCCCAGTCATTCATGATTCTGCCACCAATTTTGAGTTTGAAGTTTCCATCTTGAGATTTAAACCTCAGGCCTTTGTCCCAGTAAGTGCTTAATTGCGGCAGTATTCCAGCATTTACCATCTTCTTCTTGGTTTCTTCCTTCATCATGTAATTATCTATAACACCTTCGATCGTACTCTCTTCTATAGCAGATACAGAACCTTGTGCAATATCTTCCTGCAACTCTACCTTCATCTTCAGGTCTTCAAGCATCTCCTGCTGTTTTCTGACGACCTCCTCCATTTGCTTCATCTGCCACTTCAAGTCATCTGTGGTATTGGCAGACGCATCCTTCATGGGTTCGCAAAACAGGCTTAAGACCAGAAAACCAATCATCAACCAGCATACTATTAAAATTGTCTTCATTATTTCTCCTTTCCTAATTAAAATTTAATTGTCTGCTATCTATTAATAAATCCTTCTTTTTAACTTTACTAATTATGGTTAGAATTTTAAATTTGCACTGTTAACTGTGTATAAAGAAATTGTTAATTTTTGGTTAATTTTATTAAAAAATTTGTTTCTATAAAAGAAGTTTATGCCGATTAATTGTCTTTATCTTTTTATCCTCAATGTTGCTCTGGCCTTCTTCTTGTTGCTTGAGTATATCAACAGGCAGTTCTATAAGGAATGTTGCCCCATGATGCACTGATTTATCCAAGCTGATCCTGCCGCTGTGCTGTGTAACAAATAAATGGGCGTTGTATAGACCAAGGCCATCACCTTTCTTTGTCCTCTCCGAACACATCTCTGTGTGGCCGAAACGCTTGAAAATCTTGTCTTGCATCTCAGCCGGTATACCAGGACCAGTATCTGTAACCTTGAGCAGCACTGTTTTTTCAAATGCTTCCGCACTTATGACTATATGTCCGCCTGATGGTGTGAATTTGAGTGCGTTGGACACCAGGTTGTTGAGCACGTGATAACGCAATCTCTTCATATCCCATCTGACTACTGGCAAATGCGATTTAATTACTACAGAGAGATCAATTTCTTTTGCCTTTGCCTCGCAGCCAAATGTTTTTTCTATTCCGATAAGCTCTTTTGCAAGATCTTCTATTAATTCGAATTCGACCATCTCTTTTCCTGCTTCCATCTTGGCCATGGTAAGTATGTCTTCTATCAGCCCGAACATATCCTCTCCCGAGTCGATGATAATCTTTAGCATATCAAGCCATCTTTGATTTTCATTGGTGGCTTCTATTTCTCTCAACAAGATCCTGGAAAAACCAAGAAGGGCTATCATAGGAGACTTGAGATCATGGCTGATTGTGGAGAGTATCCTGTTGTGTTTGTCTATAATTGCTTTTTCATTGTCAGTTATAATTGCATTCATTTAATACCTCTTATAATTATATTTTTGTTGTGGTAAAATCTTGCTTACCGATTTTTGCCTGAATTTCCTTAATCAGCCTTTCTTTTGTAATCTTCTTGTCCAGAAAGACGAGATTTGGGTCTATTTTGTTTAAGTTTTTATAATTACGTCTGGCAGAATTAGACAGAACAATGATCGGAATATCAGCAAATTTCGGTATGCCTTTTACATACAGGAAAAATGTATCACCGGTAACCATATCCAGCATAATATCAAGAATGATAAGATCAGGTAGTCTTTCGTCCAGTCTCTGAAATGCATCATCTCCATCATATGCGTGAATTATTTTATAGTCAGTATCTTCAAGCATCAAGGAATACAGATCATGATAACGTTGCTCATCCTCTACGATCATAATATTTTTTTTCATTTGACAGTTCTCCTTTTATTACGATATTTTTCATGCTAATCGGTTTACTGAGGTAATTTCAGTAATTAAAAGTTGCATGTATTATTGAATAGTAATCGTTAACGCGCAGATACCCTTCTTAATCTATTATTTTTCTTTGTCTCGTTGTTCCTGATCCTGTGTCTTTTTTTCAAACCGTAGTCCTTACGCCACAATCCATTACTTCGGATTTTA
>JAANXD010000049.1 GCA_018263435.1 Candidatus Scalindua arabica
GTAAAATAGCAATTTGCAGAGAGCTACGCTCAGTTTTGTAGTGTAGACTTTTAAGGTGTTTTCGTTGATTTATAAGGACTTAGCCCATCAAAACACCTCGAATAGCGAAAGTCGGGTTAGCCGACATGATTGAAGGGGCTCAGTTGATAAGGAATATTTGTGGGTAATAGTAAGCGTCCGTACCGGTACGGGCGGGCACTCAGGATGACGTCACACTCATATGAATTACAGTCTGTCAAGGTGTTAACAACATTGAATTTCCATACATTAAATCAGACTACACTGAGGCGAGACGCCTCAGCTATTTCAGATTGGATGTACCTCGGCTATTTCGATTTTGGTTGCATTACACCGGAATAGACTTTCATAAGAAAAAACAATAATGTTGAAACAATAATATAGGTCAGACATCTTGTCTGACCGTAGGTGCCGAGGACATTAGCCACCCTTTTCTAAATGGAGAAGGAGGGGTTTCATCAACTACTTGTTTCCAGATAATAGATCCATACCCAAATCTACTGAGCCTTCAAGGATAGCTAGAAGCTCTTTTTCGTCTTTTTCATCAAGATATTTCTTTATTGTCCTGCTTGACAACGGCTGATTCAGCATCTCTAATAATTCATTCTTCATTTGTTCATCATCCTTTACTTGCCCTGCAAGCCTCAGAAAATCGCCTATAAAATTCTCCTGGCTAACAAAATCTTCCGTTTTCTTGTCAGGCTTGATTAACAATCGTATTGATTCGGGAAGGATAAATGGGGCCTGGTTGAAAAACCGTTCAATCAGTATCTTCTTTGCTTCTTCTATTTTATCTGTCATTGTTAATTCATGATAAAGCGAAGACGAACCTGTGAGTTTCCATCTTATAACAATCCCCTTTTCTTCTTTGGTTAGATTTGAAAGTTCTTCCTCACACTTGTCTGACAATAAATCTACTAACTCAATAGGTGTCGTAATTTCTTTTATATTTATCTCTTCCTGCTTCCACAGAATATTTTGAACCGGTTTGAATTCATATGATGTTTTGTAGTTTGAATCTACCTTTATGAAATAACAGCCTCTGGGCCCGTCTTCATTTATATGCCTTCCCTGAATATTTCCGGGATAAAGTATGAACGGATCTTTGCAGATAACTTCCGGAGTATGAATATGTCCGAGTAACCACAAGTCCATATTGCCTGCCTTCAGGTCACTTATTGTACATGGAGAATAGGGAGCGTGTTCTTTTCTTGCACCTACATTTGCGTGAAGCAAGCCGATAGAAACAGTATCTTTTTCACTGGCGTGAAATCCCAGAGAGAGGTTTTCTTTTACATCTCTTACCTTGTAACTTATTCCATAGATTGTGGTAATTACCTTGCCGTCTTTTTTGATTGGAACCTTTTCTACCTTGTCGCCTGCAAGAAGGTGTACATTCTTTGGGAATCTTATTTCTGTCAACCAGTCTGATAAAGGGTCGTGATTACCGGCAACGATGACAACTGGTATCTTTGCCTTATGCAGTCTTTCAAATTGGTCCCTCAGCAGGATTTGCGCGCACAGGCTTCTGTCAGCGCCATCAAATGTATCGCCTCCAATCGTCAGAAAGTCAACTTTTTCTGCCAGGCAGAGATCTATTATTTTAACAAACGCCTCGTTAGTGGCATGTTTGAATCTGTCTGCAAGTGAAGGTTCTTTCGTGGTAAGTCCCTGAAATGGGCTGTCCAGGTGCAGGTCGGCGCAGTGTATGAATTTAATTGTTGGCGTCAAAATGTATTACTCCATTTTAGACACAAAGTAAAATAAATCAGGTTGCTATCGCAACAAAAGACTATCCTTCGACTCCGCTCAGAAGATATGGATGACGTCACACTGAGCACGTTCGCACGCTCAGTGTAAACTTAGTCGAAGTGTTATGCTTTATCCGGGATTATCAAATTATTACTGGTCATTTCTGCAGGTTTCTCTATTCCTAACAGGTATAAGATAGTGGGTGCAATATCCGAGAGTGTACCTCTTTCAATTAATCTCACATTATTATGGTCTTCGGCAACATAAATAAATTCTACCGGGTTCTTCGTGTGGGACGTCTTTGGTACTCCCGTTTTGGAGTCTATCATCTCTTCTGCATTTCCATGGTCAGCCGTAATCAGGGCTATCATGTTCCTTGACAAAATCTTTTCAACAAGGGTGCCGACACATTCATCTACAACCTCCACTGCCCTTTTCGCCGCGTCGTAGTTACCTGTATGGCCGACCATGTCACAATTGGCCAGGTTTATGGCCATAAGGCTGAATTCGTTTGAGTTAATTCTTTTGACTCCCTCGTTTGTAACGTCATAAGCATTCATTTCAGGGTGGTCGGCAAATGTGGCAGGGTCATAGGTGCCCGCAATCTCAATTTGCTCTTCATCAGGAAATGGTTTAGTACTTTTACCATTAAAAAAGGATGTTACGTGCCTGAACTTCTGCGTCTCAGACAGGCGAATCTGTTTCAGGCCTTTTTTGCTCAGAATTTCACCAAGCAGGTTATCCATTCCCCCCCTGTCATCCATCGGTTCTAAAATGTTGTAGGGAAATGTATCGTAATATCTGGTAAGGCCGCAATAAACTATATCGAATTTTTTCCACCTTTCTCCCGGGTAATCATCTTCAATAAACGCCATTGTCAGTTGAATAGCCCTGTCCTGTCTATAGTTGAAGTGAACAACAGAATCGCCGTCTTTTACACCCTCATAATCTCCAATTATCAGGGGTGGAATATATTCGTCAAACATATCTTCACCGTTGGATGTTTTGGTTTTGTAGGCATCCTGTATTGCCTCTTCTATATTTTCTATCCTTGCCCCCTGCCCCTTTGTTATTGCGTCGTATGCAGTTGTCGTAAGCTGCCAGTTTTTGCCCCTGTCCATAGCATAGTATCTGCCTGTAATGGTAGCAATTTTACCGATTTTGTATTCTTCAATTTTTTCCTTTAAGACACCAATATAGTCTAGTGCACTTTTAGGGGCTGTGTCTCGTCCATCAGCGAAGAAGTGGATGTGTAATTTCTTAACACCTTGCTCCTTTGCATACTTCATAATTGCGAACAGATGATCCTGGTGTGCGTGTACGCCTTCATCCTGTGAAAGGCCCATTAAGTGAAGTGATGAATCTTTATCAAGGACGTTTTTTACTGTCTTCTGGAAGATGGGGCTATTAAAGAAAGACCCATCCTGAATGTCGCTCATTATCTTCGTCATTTCCTGTTCTACGATCCTGCCGGCACCCATATTGAGATGACCGACCTCGGAAGATCCCTGATAACCCTCCGGTAAACCGACTGACTTACCGGATGCTTCCAGTACAGTGTTTGGATATTCCTTCAGGAGAGAATCTGTGTTTGGTGTACGAGCATTTTTTACTGCATTATGATCCGTATTCGGGTTTATGCCCCAACCGTCTCTGATTATGAGGACAATGGATTTTTGCATGATTTAATCCTGGAAGGTATAGCCAAATTTTACTGCGCGGGTATTTTCTTCAAGGAATTTTGAGCGAAATTCCGATTCAAAATCTACCTTTTCGATTTTAATGCCAATTATGTTGAGCAATCTTCCCAGCGCTATCATATTCACAAATACAGGACTGTGGAATTCATCCATAGCAATTTTGGCAAAAGGCACTTTTTCTGCTACAGGATATAAAAGGTCACTAGTATATGCGGTTTCTTCAACAATTAATTCTTTGGCATTAATCTGCCCCTTCTTGCTTTTTGATAAGCATACACCCAGATCAGCTTTGTCAAAGAATGGGGTGCCTATCTTTTCGTCAGAATAGATCAATTCCGCCGTTATTTCTCCTCCGCGTACGGCTGCACCATAAATAATATTAAGTGATACCTCTTTTCCCATTTTAGCCAGTATATTACCAAGGGTATGTGCCATGAGTTTTATGCCCTGTCCTGCTTCCCCTGCAAGCACAATTTTTTTTGCTATTTTTTTGACAGGTACAGGCGCCAGTGTTTTTTCCATTAAGATGATGTCGATACCAAAAAACTCTTCATCGATGAATGATTTATCTTCAAAATCAAAACTTTTGTACAGCTTGTACGCACCTTTTTCTTCTGGATAAGCAAATACTCTTGTTTTATGGCATGACTTTCTTGTAAATTGTTTAATCGTTTCATCCATAAGCTTTTTTGCATATCCTTTTTTTCTATATTCTTGCTTGATTCCGAACCAATGGATATTGCCGATGCCATCGGAGACTCCGGCAAACATAAAGCTGACGATCTCTTTTCCTAATTTTCCGATCAAGTATATGCTCTCTCTATCGTTTAATTGTTCCTTAACTTTCTTAACAGGATGAGTTGCTTTATAGTGTGAACGTTCGATGTTAGACCTGTTTGCGTGCAATTCATCGATTATTGCCTCGAATAGTTCTACCGCCTCCTTAACTTCGTACTCTTCAAGTCTTTTTATTTCATATTTCATTTTATTATTCCAATTTCATTGTGTTCTAATTTATTTGAGCTGTTATTAATTTTATAGTTATCCTTGTAGGACATTAACATTTCATAAGAATTCTTAAAACCACGTCTGCGGCCGTCATTTGTAATACACTGGCTCTTTATCTCTACAAATGAAAATCCTTTGTGTTGTAATGCCTCAAAAATACATTTCATTGCATGGTTAAAATGGAATGTAGTAGAACGGGCATAAAAGCAGTTGTGTGCCGTGACAATAGCCTGTACGTTGACGGGTGTATCTGCATTTCCGCGTGGGGTAGTTAATGTTTTTGAACTTATTTCAGTTGTGGGAGAACACTGACCTCCTGTCATACCGTATATAGCATTTGAAATGCATATAACAGTAATGTCTGTGTTTCTTCTGGAAGCATGCAGGAGGTGATTCCCTCCGATCCCAAACAGGTCACCATCACCACTGATAATCATTACATTTAATTCTTCATTTGCCAGCTTAATTCCCTCGGCTACGGGGAGTGCTCTACCATGAGCCGTATGTACTGAATCAAGGTCAAAAAATCCTGCGCTCCTCCCGGAACAGCCAATACCTGATACCATAACGGTTCCTTTTTTCGGAAAATTCAGTTTCTCCATAGCAAGGCAGGAAAGTTTAAGAATGATTCCATTGCCGCATCCGGGACACCACTGGTGTGGCAATCTTTCCTGTTTCAGATAATTAAGATAAGTAAGTTCTTTGGTCATATTTTCTTTTTGATTCTCCTTAGTTTCGTCCAAATCTCATTTAAATCTATTTTACCTCCCATGATTGAAACATGCTTAACCTCACGATGCAGCAATCTTTCAACCTCATTTGCATACTGCCCCGTGTTCATTTCCATTACGATAATTTCTTTATGTTTTTTTGCAATGTCTTTGAGTTTATCAACTATTGGGAAAATTCTTACAGGTCTATAAATCGCAAAATCTTCTTTAAGGCCATATACTGCCCTGGACAATGCACCGTATGTTATTAATAGTATGTCTGAAGACTTATTTTCAATATATTCATAATCATTGTACTTCCTGGATACTTTCTTCTGCTTTGTCTCAAGATGTTTTATTAACTTTTTGTGTACTTCGGGATCAGATGTTACCGGCATTGAATCCTCATGAGTGAGGCCTGTAAAGTGTCTATTGGACGTTCCCAATGGAGCTAAAGTCCTTTTAGATATTGGATAATCAGCTTCCTCAATAGTTTCGTAAAGGTGGCCTACATAACTGTCACTCAATAGTATTACAGGGCTGAGGGATTCTTCAGCGGCATTAAATGCATTGAAAGTAAATTCATATAGTTCAGCAACCGAGTTCGGATAGAAGACTATGGGGAAGTAATCACCATGACTGCCATATTTACATTGCATGATATCACCCTGAGCAGGAAATGTCGGCATGCCAGTACTTGGACCAACACGTTGAACATTTACGATTACGAGCGGGATTTCCATCATATGCGCGTGGCCGATACTCTCCTGCATAAGAGAAAAGCCAGGCCCTGACGTCGCCGTCATAGATTTAGCACCTGCCAGAGATGCACCAATAATTGTATTAACTGAGGCAATTTCGTCTTCCATCTGCAGTACTTTGACTGTCTTCTTAGTAACCAGTTCATGCAGAATTTCTGATGCAGGCGTAATAGGATATCCGGCAAAGAAATTTAAACCGGCTTTTACAGCCGCCAGGGCTATTGCCTGGTTACCTTGTAGGAGTCTTTTTGTCATCCTTTGTATCTATAATGAGTGCCATGTCCGGACAATATCTTTCACATTGCAGACATGCGATGCATTTTCCAAGTTCTGTAAGTTTGTTTTGACTTATTGTATAATTCTGTACAGGGCAGATTTTAACGCAAATGCCGCATACTTTACATCTTTTATGATTTATATGAACAATTCCCTGTTTCTTTGCCATTGGTTAATATGTAAATAAGTCATACTAAAAGCTGACGCAGTCAGCTTATCATCTTCTCAACTGCTTCTCCAATATCTGCCGGACTGTCTACAACGGTAACACCGGCATTTCGTAAACATGAAACTTTTTCTGCAACAGTACCTTTGCCTCCGGCAATAATCGCTCCTGCATGACCCATCCTTTTACCCGCCGGCGCTGTTAATCCGGCAATGAAACTTATTACGGGTTTGGTTACTTTTTGATTTATAAATTCTGCCACTTCTTCCTCTGCACTTCCGCCAATCTCACCGATCAGGACTATGGCTTCGGTATTGCCGTCTTCCTGAAAAAGTTTCAAGGTGTCTATAAATGTCGTTCCGATAACAGGGTCACCACCTATTCCAATACACGTTGACTGCCCGATATTTCTTTGTGTTAATTGCCACACGGCTTCGTAGGTCAGTGTACCGCTTCTTGATACAACACCTACTGCTCCCGGCCTATGAATATAACCCGGCATAATTCCGATCTTCGATTCCCCCGGAGTAATTATCCCCGGACAGTTAGGCCCTATCAGGCGTGCTGTTTTTGTATCGAGATAAGCTTTTACTTTTAACATGTCAATGGTTGGAATTCCTTCTGTAATACAAATGATTAATTTAATATCTGCTTCTGCCGCTTCAATAATTGCATCCGCAGCGAATGGCGCAGGTACATAAATTATGGATGTATCGCATCCGGTTTCTTCTACAGCATCTTTCATAGAGTCAAAGACCGGAACATCGCAAACCCTGGAACCTCCCTTCCCCGGAGTAACGCCTGCAAGGATTTTTGTGCCGTATTCCAGCATGTGTTCCGTATGAAACCTCCCTGACTTACCTGTAATTCCCTGGCAGATTACCTTAGTTTCTTTATTGATTAAGATGCTCATTTTCTATCGTTTACGGCTTTAATTATCTTCTCAGATGCATCTTTCATACTATCGGCAAAGATTATGTGAAGATCGGGATTGTCTAATATTTTTCTTGCGATTTCAACATTCGTACCTTCTAATCTGACTACAAGAGGTACTTTAATGTTAACTTTTTCTATGGCATGGATAATTCCTTCGGCAATAACGTCACATTTCATTATGCCGCCGAAAATGTTTACTAATACTCCTTCGACCTTTGAGTCTGTAAAGATTATTTCAAAGGCGGTTGTAACTCTTTCAACAGGAGCATCACCTCCCACATCCAGGAAATTAGCGGGTGTACCACCATGAAGTTTGATAATATCCATTGTGGCCATTGCCAGCCCGGCACCGTTCACTAAACATCCTATATTCCCTTCGAGTCCGATGTAACTCAATCCAGCTTCTGAGGCCATTTTCTCGGCACTTTTATCTTCTGAAACGTTATCTATTTCCTGAAACTCCTTATGACGGAAAAGGGCATTATCATCGATGTCCATTTTTATATCCAAGGCAAATATCTCTTCGTCCGGAGTTAATATGAGGGGGTTTATTTCAAGAAGGGAACAGTCGTTTTCGACGAATACCTTGAACAGATTTATAAGTAAATTTGATGCTTTTGTTAATAGGGGTCCGGTTAAATTCAGATTAAGCGCTATTTGACGTGCCTGAGAATCTTGAATACCAGACATTGGATCGATTTGTTCTTTAAGAATCTTTTGAGGTGTTTTTGAAGCGACCTCCTCTATTTCTGTTCCCCCTTCTGTACTGCTTATTATGGTGATTTTCGATGTGTTTCTGTCTATTGATATGGCGAGATACAGCTCTTTTTTTATGTCAATGGCTTCTGCAATGAGAACTTTTTTTACTTCTATTCCCTCTTTTCCTGTCTGAACAGTTACTAAACGAGAACCAATGATTCCAGAAGTATAGTCCTTTACTTCGTCCAGTGTCTCAACTATCTTTACACCGCCGCCTTTTCCCCTGCCGCCTGCAAGGATTTGAGCCTTTATAACGCACTTTTTTGCTCCCAGTTGATTATATATTTCTGCCGCTTCATCTGCATTAGTTACCACTTCGCCTCTGGTAACATTTACATTATATTTATGAAGAATTTTTTGTGCCTGATATTCGTAGAGTTTCAATGATAGCCCTGATCTCTTGATTTATAAAACACGGAATTACTAATTTGTATTTTATATTGTTAATTTGATCTACAAACGTATAAAATTAACAAATACTGATTCTACTTGTCACAAAAAAATATGTCAAGGTGAAAGGCAAAACACGATCCGATTTGAGGAGGTAAAAGTATGGGTAATAGTGAAGAGTTTCCTCCGTTTATCTACGGTACTGCATGGAAAGAAGATGCTACTGCTGAACTAGTAAAAATGGCTATCTCCAATGGATTTTCCGGGATCGACACCGCAAACCAACCCAGACATTACCAGGAACATCTTGTGGGTGAAGCATTGTTGAGGTTGTCCGGCGATGGGATAGAGCGCAAGGATTTATTTCTCCAGTCCAAATTCACTCCAGCCGATGGACATGATCATAGAATTCCCTATGATCCTTCTGCTGATCTTACCACACAAGTAAAACAATCTTTTGAAAGTTCTTTGAAAAATCTTCATACGGATTATCTGGACTCTTATCTCCTGCATGGCCCCTATACTCATTCTGGCCTGGGGAATGAGGATTGGGAAGTATGGAGTTCCATTGAAGAGTTTTACAAATCAGGGAAAGCTAGATTCATTGGCATCAGCAATGTGAATGTTGAGCAGCTGGAGCTCCTGACCAAAAAGGCAGAAATCAAACCTATGGTTGTTCAGAACAGATGCTTTGCAGCTCAAGGCTGGGACAGGGAGGTAAGGGATTATTGCAAGGCTCACCATATTGTCTACGAGGGCTTTTCCTTGTTGACTGTAAATCCTTTTGTTTTGCAAAATCCAGTGGTTCAGGATATTGCCAGAGAGTTGGAAAGAACCCCCGAACAGGTAGTGTTTCGGTATTCAATACAAATAGGAATACTTCCCCTTACAGGTACAACAAGTGAACAGCATATGAAGGAAGATTTGTTGGTTAATGAGTTTGAACTCAACAATGATGATTTAAAGATGATAGGGATCATTGCAGGATAAATAACTCAAAAAACCGGTAGAGAAAAAGAACATTTCATTTATTACTTTTTTGAAAGGAATATATTATGTCAAAAAAAGTACTGGTTCCGATAGCGGATGGTTGTGAAGAGATTGAAACGGCATGTATTGTTGATGTCTTGAGACGTGCGGAAGCCGATATTACGGTTGCGTCAGTCGGTGAGCTACAGGTTACTGCGTCAAGAGACATGAAACTGGTTGCAGATAAATTAATATCAGAATGCGTTAATGATCCCTATGATCTGATTGTCTTACCGGGCGGTATGCCTGGAGCTGAGAACTTGTGCAATTCCAAAGAACTGGTGGGAATGCTGAAACGCCAGCAACAGGACGGAAAATTATATGCGGCAATATGCGCCTCTCCTGCAGTAGTACTGAATCACCATGGCCTTCTGGCACAGCGTAAGGCAACAGCATATCCGGGATTTGCCGAAAAACTTGAGAATACCGAAGCGATTGATCACAGAGTAGTAGTGGACGGGAATTGCATTACCAGCCGCGGGCCGGGAACTGCTATGGAGTTTGCCCTGAAACTGGTGGAGATACTCTACGGAGAGCAAAAAGCACGAGAGATCGCCCAATCTATGCTGGTTAATTAATAAGGTTATAACGTATAAGCCAGTGAATCGAACTATGCAACATACCATCGTGAAAAAAACTATTTGAAAAATTGAAACTATAAAAGCCCAAAAAATTACTGCTGGCTCGATTTCACTGCACTATCTTGTTAGGTTTTTCCATATTTACATTGCGCGAAATACACTTGCTGATATCAGTGTAACAAGCCCATATCCTATGACTTTCATAATAAATAGCTGTGGAAAGGCAATAGGCAGTCGCTGCTTAAAAGCTTTTATTTGTTCGTCTTTGATGTGAGGAGGTTGCTGATTTATCCTTGTCATCGTTGTACGGTATATACGTAGCATATCAATGCTCTGAACGAAGCACGTTATAGCTACGCAAGTTAATATACCTGTCACTGTCCAAACAAATATCTTAGTCCCAAATAAACCGGCAATGATGTGAAGCCCTATATTCCAGATCATCTTTAAATCCTTTTTATGTTTTATTCAATTTCAGTTTCCCCTTTATAAATCGAATAAGTAACGGCACCGACTCCTATAATTACACAAAGTCCTCCCCAAATTGCCCAATAGTTTTTTATCATGATTGCGGAGAATAACATAAAGCCAGATATAACTAATCCAACGCCAGCCAAACAATAGACAATAATTCTTCTGTAGGAAGGTGCAATTTTCGCCCCAATAAATACAAAGGCTGCGGCCATTGCTGCGTGACCGGCAGTATTAAAATAAAACTGTCCAAGAAAAGAATCTGATTGTACTCCTGCATATACTAATGAAAACCTTCCCAAAATATTTATTAATATCCATGCAAGCCATGCAGATCCAACAGCACCTGGTAGAAAAACTATCCATCGTAAAACGGATATAGTAGAGAATGTTGATTGCTCTTCCATGTTTTTTATGAACCTAACGATTAAAGCGAGCCACATAAAAAGCCAATCAAACAGTAAAAGCTTTTTAGGTTTACTCAATACTCAATTTTTAGGCGAACAACAAAGTTCACCAGTCGTGTCCTTATAAACTGTTGACAGAGGAAGAAACTTTGAATTAGAACTCTAAAATGTTTAAGAGCAGACATCTTGCACGGTCTGGTTATGGCCTTTGCTTCAATAAGTTATCATATTCCGCATGTGTGCCGATCCAAAACCAAAGCAATCCTCTTTCAACCTCCACGGCAATTGTACGGTATTTTCTCCCAATCCTTGCCGACCAATATTTACCAACCTTTTTTGTATGTAATGAAGGATGATGTGGATTCTTTTTAAGTAATTCAAAGTTTTTATCAGCCAGCTCCTGAACATTTCGAGGAAGTTGACCATAGCAAGTCCAAAATGAAGGACTCGTAAAATGCTTCATAGCTCTTTAGCTTTTCCTTTATCAAAATCAGCAAGGGCATTTTCTGCTGCCTGGTCAAGCTTACCTGACCGAACATCACTTTCGAATTGTTTGTCCCAAACTTTTGCATCAAACTCATCAAACCATTTACGGAATTGCTCAAGTTCATTTGATGGCAACGCGGAAACAGCTTTCTCTATTTCGTGGACAGTTGTCATATTCTTCACCTCCTATTTATAGACCATAATATTTTTTTTCTCTATTCTATAATCGCCTGTATATTATTGTCTGGTGCAATAGTTTTATCTGCGTTTATCTGTGAAAATCCGTGTCCTATTCATACGTCTAAGAACTCCTTCTCTCCAGCGATCAAATCTTCGTACGTCTCCCTTCTCCTGATAGTCGAAAAACTGTCACCGTCCACCAGGATCTCACACGTACGAGGCCGTGTGTTGTAGCTTGAACTCATTGTAAATCCGTATGCTCCGGCACTGAAGAATGCAATCAGTCCTCCTTCCTTTACATCAGGAAACCACCTCTCTTTTGCGAGGATGTCACTGCTCTCACATACAGGGCCTACGATATCCACCAATTCCATCCTTCTATCTGCACCTTCCTCTGCTTCGGGAAGTTCTATTTCCGGCATCGACACATCAGTATTCACAGGCCACGCCCTATGAAAAGCATCATATAGAGATGGACGTGCAAGGTCATTCATCGCCGCATCACAAATAATAAATTTCTTTCCCCAGGTTGCAACCTTTACATATGTTACTCCTGTTACGAGTATCCCAGAATTCCCGACAACAAAGCGCCCGGGCTCCATTATTACTTTACATCCGAGTTTTTTTATTACGGGTATAATTTCTGCCGAAAAATCGTGCGGCTTTTTTACCTTCTCTCCCGTATACGAAATACAGTAACCGCCCCCTATATTGATATATTCGATTCTCTGCCTCTCATTGTCGCTAAGAGATTCATGCAGGAACTTATACACCTTTTCAAGACCCTGCACATAAGGATCAGGTGAATAGATCGGCGAACCGAGATGCACATGTATACCTTTTAAATCTATATTCTTATAGTTACCAATGTCCTTTATTAACTTCCCGGCGCTATCGAAATCTATACCGAATTTATTCTCCTTTTTTCCCGTAGTGGTCTTATCATGAGTTTTAGCATCAATGTCAGGGTTAATGCGCAAGGCAACCCTTCCCATCTTGTTCAGCCCACCTGCAATCCTGTCAATATTGGCCAGTTCTGCAGGAGACTCGACATTGAACATGAAGATATCATTTTCAAGTGCATATTTTAACTCCTCAGAGGTCTTACCGACTCCGGCAAAAACAATCTTGTCAGGGCTTACACCAAGTTCTAAAACCCTGAACAACTCACCGCCGGAAACTACATCAAACCCGGCACCCGCATCTGCCAGTACCTTACAGATTGACAAATTCGAATTGGACTTTACGGAAAAACATATCAGAGGACTTACGTCTTCAAAAGCATTCCTGATTTCAATAAAATGTTCCAAGATAGAATTTTTGCTGTAAATATATGCCGGAGTTCCAACCTTCCCTACTATCTCTTTTACCTTTACGTCCTCGCAATATAATTCATTGTTCAGATAGTTAAAAAAATCAAAACTGGTTGTCATTCTTTTCTCCTAATCCTTGATTTATTTTCGCGCATTTTTACTCTCACCAATCAACTTTTTAAGTTTTCTTTCCCATACACCAATCTGTTTCTGTACTAACTTAGGAGAAGTTGAACCGTGGCTTTTAAATTGTTTAATATAGTTTTTAACACCCAGTACCCTATAAACACCTTTATCAATCAAAGGAGAGTATTGCTTAAAATCCTTTATGCTTACATCACTCAACTCCTTACCGCTTTTGCTGCACACCCCAACTATCTTGCCCACAATCTCATGGGCTTCACGGAAAGGTACTCCCTTCCCAACCAGATACTCTGCCAGAACCGTAGCATCCAGGAAACCCTTGCTACAGCTTTTCTCCATGTTATCGAGCTTAAGCTTAGTCTTTTTTATCAGTTCTGTAAGGATCGACAAACACTCCTTCACCGTATCGGACGAATCAAATATTGCCTCTTTATCTTCCTGCATATCTCTGTTGTAGGAGAGCGGTAGGCCCTTCATTATTGTAAGAAGTGAAAACAGGTTGCCGTATACACGTCCGCACTTCCCTCTGATAAGCTCAAGCACGTCCGGATTTTTCTTCTGCGGCATGATGCTCGAACCTGTACAATAAGAATCGTCAATATCCAGAAAGTCAAATTCCTGGCTTGACCAGATAATCCACTCCTCACTGAACCGTGAGAGATGCATCGAAATAATGGACAATGCAGCAGCATATTCCAGGCTGAAGTCTCTGTCACTCACGGCGTCAAGACTGTTATCAAAGACGGAATCAAAACCCAGTAGCTTACCGGTAATCTCAGGTTTTGTATTTAGAGTCGTACCACCCAGGGCACACGCACCAAGCGGAGATTCATTCAGACGTTTCAGACAATCGCCCAATCTCGTGCGGTCCCGCTCCAACATCTCTACGTAAGCCAGGAAATAGTGCCCCACCAGAATCGGCTGAGCATGCTGAAGGTGAGTGAAACCCGGCAACACACCCTGCCAGACAGGTCTGGCTTTTTTAATAATCTCAAGCTGCAAATTAAGAATTACCTTTGTTATTTCCTGAATCTGGTCACGGGCCCAGAGTCTCAAATCCAAAGCTATCTGGTCATTTCTGCTTCTGGCCGTGTGCAGCTTCTTTGCTACATCACCTATCCGTTTCACCAGGGCAGATTCAATATTCATGTGAATGTCTTCGTGTTCTGTCTTAAACTTTAACTTGCCGATTTCAATATCTTTCAAGATACCCTTCAATCCCTTGATAATCATAACTTTTTCTCTGTTCGTTATCAGATTACATTTCGCAAGCATTGTAGTATGCGCAATGCTCCCTTCAATATCATACTTATACAAACGCTGATCAAAAGATATCGATTCCGTAAAAGACTCAACTGACGAAGCAGTCTTCTTTTTGAATCTTCCGCCCCATGCTTTCTTAATTGCCATAGTTCCCTATTTTTAAAAATGTTTTGTATGTCAAATATATTCCCACAAATACAGACAGTGTTGCAACCAAGTTAGAAGTGTCTTAAGTGAACTCCTGCCTGACGGCAGGCAAGGAAAATAACTAAAGTTAAGAAATTGTTTTCTACCACAACTTTAGCTCACTTCAAACTTCCTGCCCGAACTGATTGGCAGGCGGGTAGGCACTTTAAACTTTTTAGAATCCAAGTGTGAGGTAATATATCCCAAAGGTGTTAAGTGTGTCAAGTTCTATCTATACAATGACATATAACCCAACAGCACAAACATTATCGCTTGAATAAAAAGATCGTTAAATATATACTCATTCGATATGAAGGTAGTAGGCATTGAAACATCAGGTTCGATTGGAAGCGTAGCGGTTTGTGACGGCAATAGAGTAGTCGGCAAGCAGACATTTGGAAAGGTCTCAAACCATGGCAAAGAGATAGTCTCTTCCCTTGAGGCCGTCTGTAACAAAATTAAATGGAAGCCGGAGGATATAGACCTTATCGCCGTCAGTATCGGACCCGGCTCATATACAGGACTCAGGATAGGCGTAACATGTGCAAAAACCCTTGCATACGGCCTGGGAAAACCCGTTATTGATGTCCCAACACTGGACATCCTCGCAGAAAATATAAAGGATGATGTTAAACACATTTGCCCTGTTATAGATGCAAAGAGAAAGAGGGTCTATGCATGTATATATAATAGAAACAATAGTAAGAACAGAAGGATTACAGACTACTTAATTATTACACCTGACGAGCTTAAAGATATCCTGCCGGAATCCACCTTAATATTCGGCGATGGTGTAGCACCCTACAAAGAGATCTTTGCTCAAATGAAGGTCACAATAATAGAGGATGAAAAGCCGGGCATTGCCGAGGCGGTCGATGTTGCCAGGCTGGGGCTTGAAAGGTATGAACAGGGTGAGCGATGCGAAATTAATGCACTGGTTCCTCTATATTTGAGGAAATCAGAAGCCGAGGAAAAACTGCAAGAGCGTCACTGATTTGGACAATGCAAAATGCCGATTGAAAACTTAATCAGCTTAAGAGAAAAAGAGACCCGAAATGTTATCGGTTTGATGTCCGGTACATCGTGTGATGGTATTGATGCATGTCTTGTTAAAATAACCGGGAATGGTTTATCGACGGAAATTGACATCATATGGTTTGAGACATATCCTTACAAAAAAGAGATAAGGAAATTAATATTTGATGCTTCTAAAGAACAGACCGGTACAGTTGATAAGGTATGTCAGTTGAATTTTACATTAGGTAAGTTATTTGCCGATGTGGCCGTGCAGATTGCAGAGAAATCATCGATTCCCATTTCAGATATAGACATTATCGGCTCTCATGGACAGACGATCTATCATATCTCTTCACTGAAGGAGAAAGCCGATAAGAAGGTCAGGTCGACACTACAGATAGCCGAACCTTCAGTAATAGCCCAGGAGACGGGAGTAACCACGGTAGCCGATTTCAGGACAAGGGATATTGCAGCAGGCGGAGAAGGAGCGCCTCTGGTACCTTATGCCGATTTCATTTTATTCGGAAAAGACGGGATTGACCGGGCTGTTCAGAACATTGGTGGGATCGCAAACGTTACGTTTTTGCCGGCCGGTTGCAGCATTAATGAAATAATTGCCTTTGACAACGGCCCGGGTAATATGATAATCGATAGATTTGCCGAGATCATAACGGAAGGAAAACTTAAGTATGATAAAGATGGTGAGTTAGCTTCGAAAGGCAAATTGAATCAGGGATTATTAGAAAGATTGTGTTCACATCCCTACTTATCAATACCCCCACCAAAATCGACAGGGAGGGAAGATTTTGGTATTCAGTTTTCTGATGATTTATATAAAGAATTAAAGCGTGACAACGTAGATATTCTTGATACTATTACTACATTAACTGCCTTTACAGCTAAGTCAATATCAGACAGTTACAGAAGATATATTCAACCATCTTACAAAGTATCTGAAGTAGTCATGAGTGGTGGAGGTGTGTATAATCCTGTTTTGTTTCAATACCTGAAAGAATATCTTGGAGATATGAGAATACGGAAAGTCAAAGAGTTTGGCATTCCTTCCGATGCAAAGGAAGCCCTGGCATTTGCAATCCTTGCCAATGAAACGATATGCGGCAATACGGGTAATGTCCCATCTGCTACAGGTGCAGGTGAAAGGGTTGTCCTGGGCAAGATAATTCCGGGAAGTTGAAAAGAAATGAATTTGGCTATTATCGAACCAAATAGGGAGAGGAGGAAAAAATGTCCGCACTGATTGATGAATTTAAGAAAGATCATTCGGAAATCATTGACACACTCAAAGAAATCAAAGAACTTGGTGTTCTTTCAGAAGAAGGGCAGGCAAAACTCATATCCGTAAAAGGGAGTTTGCTTGAGCATCTCAAGAAAGAGGACGAACAACTTTATCCTGTTCTCTGGAAAGAAGCAGAGCATAATGAGAAGCTGAAGGAATTATTAGATGTATTCGCAAAGGACATGGAGAATGTCTCAAGAGTAGTGATGGATTTTTTTGATAAATATTCTGAAGAGGTTGTTGACAGTGCAGTTACAGAAGAATTTGATCACCTTTTTGCAACTTTTCGAAACAGAATAAGGCACGAAGAAGACCTTCTCTATGAAGAGCATGAAAGAATGAAATAAGAATAAATGGTTTGGCAGCAGGCAATATTCTATGCATAAGATTCTCAGCAATCAGGAGTGGCCATAATGGTTGTCAACTCGCTTTCGAAAGAAACTACAAGAGATACGATTCAGATCGATGTATTGCTGAGTGAGGATCAGATTGCACAAGAGTTTATTGCTGCCCTGGCACGCCACGAGTTACCTGAAAAGTTCTTCTACTGGTTCCCCCTATCGATACGGGCCTGGCTTAATCTCTGCAATGATGGGGCTTATCGAAATTTTATCCGCTCTCTCTCGGTGCTTCAAACCCATGCTTCGGACCTGGTATCAATGTTGCCAACGGGACCTATCGAAGTAATAAGCCTGGGAGCCGGACAAGGTACTAAAGATCTTTTGCTTCTGGAACAGTTGCGACAACAGGGACGAACTCCCCGATATCGACCTGTTGACGCCAGCCAGGGGCTACTGGAGTTAGCCTGTCAGACTGCCCGGGAGCACCAGTTTGATTGTCGGGGATTGAAGGCGGATTTGAGTAATAGCACTCACCTGACCGCCCTGCAGGCAAACCGGGACGACCCTCCTCGTCTGATAATGATATTGGGTAATACTATGGGGGCCTTCGATCCCTTGACATTGCCCCGTCAGCTGGCGGCTATGTTGCGCCCTCAGGACTTTCTACTACTGGATGGAGAACTGTTTAGTCCGACAGAGACACTGACCGGTTACGACAATCCCATTAATCGTCAGTTTGCCTTTGGCCCTCTGCGCAGTGTCGGTCTTTCGGAGCCCCGCGATGGTACGTTACACTTTGCTACTGACCGTGATGATCGTCAGCCGGGCTTATACCGGGTCCGCAAGCATTTTCAGGCGGCTCAGGATTTGACTATTATGCTGGCTGGAGAAACTGTCCGGCTCATCGCAGGTGCCCATATCGAGATGAACTGGTCCTATAAATATGACCGGGAGACATTCGTCAGTTTGCTCACAACGGCCGGGTTACAGCCGGTGGCACAATACGACAGTGCCGATAAACAATTTCTCACGTTGTTAGCGACTCGATCACCTTAAATATTTCTTGACAGGCGGTCACGTCCGCCTCAGGCGTGAATTAACAGGATAAATCTTTGTTTCTAATTTCTCACCTCTTACTTCCTATTCCTTTTTTTCGCTTTTGTTTTGTTCCAGTCGGGATTGTTTATCATTCTTCTTCTCTTTATGATATGTTACACTTTTGCCCGTCACACTCTTGTGACAATGGCACACTATTATATAGCAATATACTTTCGTATATAATAATAAACTATCAAACTACAGCATATAAGCTATTGTCAATTAATTGGTTAAGCAATTTAGCGCCCTCAGGGCGGACTTTTAGTCTTTATCTTTCTCTGTACATTCCATAGTATGATTATTACATGCAGGACATCCTAATTTTGGCATATATCCTTCATAATACTCGTTGTTGAATTTGGCCATTCCAATTTCAGCATCAATAACGGCTTCATTAACCTCAATCTCCGTTTTACACACCGAACAACGGTATTTGTATTCTTTCGGTGATGGGCCAAACGGCCCTTCTATTATATTCACCCCTATTGACTTCTTCCTCTCTTTGCCCATATTTACCGTTCATTATCATTTCATTCTCATTGTAAAGGAGACAAATATTCCTGCTCCTGACTTTCCTGAAAGCTCGGAATACACCGGCCTGGTTATAGATGCCAGAGGCCTTAGTTTAGAACCAGCCATATTTGTTAATATCTTTAATGATAAAGATGGAGTTAAGGTCTGCGGGCCAATACATCCTGTATACCGACTCAGTGTAAAAAATATTAAAGATATAAATGAAGATCGCATCGGAACAAATCCATTAAGGATTAAGGCAAAGGGCACTACCGGGCCAAGTGGTGTTGACATAACTATAAGTAATGGAAATGCAAAAAAGGTAAGAAAGAAGATCTTGAATACTGGTATTTTCTCCAAGAGTAAGGTTGTTATATTGATAGATTAGAGAATCATCATTTGAAAACTTTAAATTTTGTTGAAATCAGCGGCGAATAGCGAAAGTCGGGTTAGCCCCATTAAGTCATCTTACATTAGAATGGTCTGATGGGGTTATTGTGTTAAATAGAGTGATAGCAATATAACGTCGGCTGTTGAGCCGTAAGACTCGCAGGGAAGAGAGTGCGATAGCGGTCTCTTCATCACGGTTTTTGCGAAAATTTTTCACTATAATCATGGCAATTCTATTGAATTGCAAAATTGGCATATCTACTTGACTCCAGTAAGAGGGGCCTGCATAATATGACCGCATGGAAGATTGGTATTTCCTCCTTTCTTGCCTATCTAACAGGGATAATTCTTCTGAAAAATCCCTATTAGGCCAACACTTCACTAACTATTATTCCTTCAACGACATCCTGCTATATTCCACCATATTTTTAAATTGACATTATGATTTAATAGCTTTAACCTTCATAGACATACATTATATAATGGCAATTTATACTTCAATTAGCTTGAATTCTGCCAATCAGTATTATTGAGAATGAATATCCTGGACAATGTAACTGAATCACAAAAAGAAGCGATTACACATATAGACGGCCCTTTACTCGTAATTGCTGGTGCCGGCAGCGGCAAGACAAGGGTAATCACACGCAGGGTAGGATATCTTGTTGAGAGTGGAACTGCCCCGGCAAATATTCTGTCCATAACCTTTACCAATAAAGCCGCCAATGAGATGAAGGAGAGGCTGGGTGAGTTTCTGGACTTGAGGGGGATGTGGGTCTCAACATTTCATGCCATGTGCTCAAGAATCCTGCGAAGCGAGATTGAGCAAATGAGTTTTACCAGAAATTTCAGCATATATGACACTGCTGATCAGAAAAAGTGTATCACTGCCGTGATGAATGAACTGAATCTGGATACTACAAACTGGCGGCCAAGCGCTGTGGCGGCATCAATAAGTAACGCAAAGAATGAGTTGCTGTCAGTGGAGGAATTTTCTAAATATAAGTCAGGGTATTACAACGATGTTGTTTCAAAGGTATACACAAAGTATCAGAAATATCTTGAGGCAAATAATGCGCTGGATTTTGATGACCTGCTTTTCACGATTGTACATCTATTTAGAAATTTCCCGGATGTACTTGAAAAATATCAGGACAAATTCAGATATATCCTCATAGACGAGTATCAGGATACAAATCACGCACAGTACACAATCACTCAACTATTGGCACAGAGGTACGGAAATATCTGTGCTACCGGAGATCCTGATCAGTCTATCTATGGATGGCGCGGCGCCAATATACGGAACATACTCAGTTTCGAAGAAGATTACCCTGAGACAAGGACAGTCCGGCTTGAACAGAACTATCGTTCAACCAAGAACATTCTTCACGTTGCCTCTGAGGTAATCAAAAATAATCAGTCAAGGAAACCTAAATCTCTCTGGACGGAGAATGATGAAGGAAACAGGGTGAGAGTAATCCACTGTGAGGACGAGAATGTTGAATCAAGGGAAATTGCTGCAAACATTTCTGAATTTATTAAAAATGGAAATGCGTATTCTGATATGGCCGTTTTTTACCGTACAAACGCACAGTCACGTGTATTAGAGGCCTGTCTCCTGAAAGAAGGAATACCTTACTCGATTGTGGGTAGTGTCGAATTCTTCAAGAGAAAGGAAGTAAAGGATGTTCTGTCTTATCTTAAACTCTGTGCTAATCCTGATGATGATTTATCTTTTGAAAGGATTATTAACGTTCCGACGAGAGGCATCGGCGCAACAACAATAGGGCGTTTACGAGAATGGGCGGACATACACAATGCGAATCTTTTAGAAGCCATATCCCGTGTTCAGGAAATCCCGGAAATCAAGGCAAAGAGTACCAAAGCGGTGAAAGGATTCTGGAAGATTATTTCTGAATTATATAAACTCCCAACTTATCCTGTAATGGAATTTGTAAAACAGATTATCGGAAAAACCGGATACACAGACTACCTGGAACAATCTTATGCGGGTGATAGTGAAGAGAGACTGGAAAATATTGATGAACTGGTAAATGCGGCCAGTGAGTATGACAATTCCAATCCGGATGGTTCGCTACAAGGTTTTTTAGAAGAGGTAGCATTAATCTCAGACATTGACAAATGGGATGATCAAACAGATACAGTTACCCTTATGACCCTGCACGCTGCAAAAGGGTTGGAATTTCCGGTTGTATTCATAGCAGGCCTTGAGGAAGGGTTGTTGCCTCATTCACAATCAAAGGATTCAGATGATGATATTGAAGAAGAGCGCCGTTTATGCTATGTTGGTATTACGAGGGCACAAAGGGATCTTTTCCTGATCCACACCAGATACAGGGCAAAATTCGGCCAGAGATCTCCGTGTATCCCTTCCAGGTTTTTAAGTGAAATCCCTGAGGACTTTATAGAGGGGATTGATAAGACAAATTATAGCTCTTGCTCATATGAACGGCAAACAGGAGATACAGAGCAAAACTGGAAAGATTTAAAACCTGGAGATTACCTTTGTGATGATGAAGAGAATGTACATGATGTAGCTGACGAATTCCGGCATGAAGGATCCCAGGACAGTAGTAATCTGGCTCCGGGAGATATTGTAAATCACGAATTCTTTGGCCGCGGGAGAATTACAAAAATTATCACATCAACAAATACGGTATTTGTTGATTTTAGCAATGTAGGTATGAAAAAGCTGGTACTGGAGTATGCAAATTTAGAAAAAATAGAAGATTATTGCAGATAGGGATTTAGCAAAAGCAAAGCTTTTGCTCGTTGCTCGTTCCCAAGCTCCAGCTTGGGAACGTTGATGTATTAAAAGCTCTGCTTTGATTAAAGAATGAGATCACGGTATCAAATAATTGAGAATAACAGTATTTAAACAGAAAGTTGAGTACATTCATAATAATCCAGTAAAAAAGGGAATTGTAGAGGAGGCAGAGCACTGGATTTACTCAAGTGCAAAGAATTATCTTTGTGACGATGGCTGTATAGAGATTGATTTAATAGAGAATTAACAAAAGCAAAGCTTTTGAGAAAAGTGCGTTCCCAAGCTGGAGCTTGGGAACGAGACAACCAGGCTAGTGCCTGCAAATGAAGAGAGGAGTGAAAATTGGAAAAGATATACCTTGATCATGTTTCTTGTACACCAACTCACCATTCGGTTATAGAAGCAATGGTTGATTCTATAAAGAATTGTTACGGCAATCCGTCTAGCATGCATCATTTCGGACAAACGGCTAACAAGATAGTTCAGACTGCCAGGGATGAAGTGGCATCACTTATAGGGGCAAAGGCCGAAGAGATAATATTTACATCAAGCGGAAGTGAGGCGAACAATTTTGCCATTAAGGGCCTTGCAATGGCAAACCAGAAAAAAGGCAAACACATTATCACGTCTGAGATAGAACATTTTTCTATCCTTAATCCATTAAAACGACTTGAAAAGTCAGGCTTTGAGGTTACGCGTATACCTGTTGATAAATACGGTATGATAGATCCTGCTGAGGTTGCAAGTGCCATTAAGCCGGAGACAATACTCATCTCCATTATGCATGCAAATAATGAAATAGGTACTATTGAACCGATAGAAGAAATCGGAAAGATAGTAAAAGAACACGGCATAATCTTTCATGTCGATGCCGTGGCGTCAGCAGGTTGCATCCCGGTAGACGTAAACAAAATGAAGGCAGATGCATTGAGTCTGGCCAGCAATCAGTTTTATGGCCCTCCCGGTGTGGGGGCGCTATATTTGAGAGAAAAAACAAGGATAGTTCCATTTATTGAAGGAGGCATACAGGAAGGTGGACGTCGGGCAGGTACGGAGAATATACCCGGGATAGTGGGTATGGGAAAGGCCGCTGAGTTGGCAAAAAGAGAAATGGAGACACGTAAAAAGACGATAGAACCTTTACGTGATAAGCTATTAAATGGTTTGATGAGTTCGGCAGGCCAGATTCATCTGAATGGCCACCCGGAAAAACGTTTGCCTAACAATATAAATATAAGCGTAGAATATGTTGAGGGTGAGTCAATACTTCTGTTTTTAGACAGGAAGGGAATTGCTGTCTCGTCTGGTTCTGCATGTACATCCAAGTCTTTGAAGTCATCTCATGTCTTGAGCGCTATCGGGGTAGATGATGCCGTAGCTCAGGGGTCAATACTCCTTAGTCTTGGAAAAGATAATTGTGAAGAACACATTGAGTATGTATTGGAAACACTCCCTCCTATCATAAAAAGACTGAGAGAGATGTCCCCATTATATGAGGACAGCCAGGCTTGAGCCTGAAAGCTCTTTTAGGCATGATGGCCCGCCCTGGTGCGATCCGCTCTGCGGTCTGGGCCAGGGATTGAATTATTTGCCAAAGTAAAGAATTCCTCCTGTTTGTCGATTGACAAAACGATAGCATATCGTATATATATGTATATCATATAGTTGGCAAGATCCAGAAAACTTCAATAGGTTCTTATAAGCTCAATTCTTTTATATCAATAACTTTTTTCCAGAAAACAAGTAAAACTGTAAATTCAGCTTACAGCAAAAAAAGCGGTACAAAGCTATCCACGCTTTCCCATAATCTTCCCGCTTGGAAGTATTCAGAACCTAATGAGCCTATTTACGTAGCAGAACTTGCAATTAAAAAAGATGCGGAGTATTTTAATCTTATTGACTTGATTGAAGATATAGACGAGGAAGATGATGAACTCTTGTCAGAAAAGATATCACAGTATATACCTACAACAGAAGGAAAAATTTGATTCAAAAGTTATAGAATGGATTGATACGAAAGAAGAAATCATTATCACCACACCTAATACAAACCCTTTTCTAAAACACGAATTTTCTAAGATCAAGATTAGAAGGTATAAAACCGGAAAACTTCGGATATTATACGCCATTTCAACTGAAAGTCCTAATTATTTTAGTTTATTTGATAACAATGCGGCTCTTACGAGGTTGTTTTTCAAATTTATCTAAATTTTGTAAAAATTTTGGTACATCGTCATTACGAAAATGAATTACCTTTTCTTGTACCTTGCCTTTAGATTTAGAAATCATTTGTTTCAAAAGTTCCTTGCGGCTTTGCTCAAAAGTCATATTAGCACGAGGCTTACTCATAACACTCTCTCCTTGAAGACCTTTAAAGAATTTTCATTGTCAACTTGTTTACCTGGATTTATATAATCNTTTATAATCCAATAGAACTTAAGAATTGACTTTTTCTACCCACTTAAATTTACTTTTGAGATTATTGAATTGGTTCCACTTACGAGTCAAATGCTGAAAACGCCCGACTACTATTCCAGGAGAGATTGTTATGACGTGAGCGATCCGCTTCACCCCCGCATGTGAACGTAAATGGATAATGTCCTGCTCTCGTTCATGAGGTATCAGTGTCTCTGCTGCAAATTTATTCGCATTCAGTTCACGTGGATCATCCAAGCTTCCATCATTAATATAAACATCTTTTTTGCTGTCGTAAAGGATATGGCCAGCTTCGTGAAAGAACGAAAACCAGAATTGATCCTCCATCTTTCCTCGAAGATTGAGCAGAATCATTGCTTTAGACGCCGACAACCATCGAGTTGCGCCATTCCAGGGGACTTTTTTCATTTCCGGAATTAGAGAGAGAGCCACCCCAGCCTTAGAACATAGAATGCGCATCTCTGGTATAAATTCATCAGGAGCTTTAACCGTAAGTTGGCGAATTGCGTTTACGGCCTTTGAAAACTTGTTTTTATCAAAAGGCTTACAATCAATTTGATGTGCCTCAATTTCTCCGAGCCTGAGCCAGGCTGAAGCGGGACCAGGGCAAGTTTCAAAGCAGTGAGAGCGTCGTGCCGCTACTTTGGGTTCTTCCCAGATATCTTTCCACGCAGACACACTGCTCACTCCGTAAAATTTCAACGTTTCCCTTAATAGAAGGATTTTTTCTTTCTTGTGTGTCATCACACCACGCTCTATAAGTTCCTTTGTAGGAATAGTTTTTAACCAGTTAAGGTCTGACTCAAGCTGTTCACGTTCCCTGATCCTGGCCAGTTGTTCCCGGTATTGAGATTCCAGGTTGTTCCACATTCGTGCCGAAATGCCTGTTGTTAATTCAAGCCTGTTGGCTGTTTCATAGGTAATAGGCTGTTCTCCCTTAGAAATGCGATTTAGAGACTGGACAGTAAGTCCTGTGCGTATAGACAGTTCTTTCTGTGTCATGTCTAGCGATTCTATTACCTCTTTAAGCGTTTCACCCGGAGGTATTGCATAATCGGGGTCGAACCTGTATTTCTTCTTTGCTTTCAGCATATTTTTATAACCTCTGATTTAATGAGGATCAAAAACTTCTATAATTTCAATTTCGGTAACCTTGCACCAATCCAGACTGCCATCATCTGTTTTAGGTATTGGATCGTTTGCGGGGATAAAGTACAATCTGTACGGATGTTTGAGATCGACCGACAATTGTCCATCACGGTCTCCTGTCATCAGATGGCATCGCGGTGGCGGTCTCCGCGAGATATCATCCAGGCAGATAGCAGCCTTCAATTCCATCAAACGTTGCTGTAGCTTGCCTGCCATCTTTGAACCATACATTCTTGTTGAATAAGATTTATTGTTGCAAATCTTTTGCAGCTTTTTGGTTCTGAAGTATATTAGCATATCATAATATATAATGCAACAAAAACATGAACATATTATGTTAATAATTTAATCTGAGTGTTTTGCAAACAAGGAGTATGGATTTATATTAACAATAAGGTCCCACTTACTGAATTTTGTGGTTATTTTGTCTCAAAAGCCTCTTTAAGAACTGCCTGCATAAGTAGTTCTGAATCCTGCTGTGATTTGCTAATTTGTTGTTCGAGTTCGTCGCAGTAGGCAAACAGTTTTTCGACTTTGGCGACGATGGCTTTTTGTTCTTCAAGAGGCTTTTGAGACAAAATAACCACAAAATTCAGTAAGTGGGACCTTATTGTTAATAT
>JAANXD010000005.1 GCA_018263435.1 Candidatus Scalindua arabica
GTTATATATATGATCCGGAAAAAGGAGATAGTATTAATGGTATTCCACCTGGTACTGCTTTTGAAACATTGCCGGATGACTGGGTTTGTCCGGCATGCGGCGCAGGCAAAGATGCATTTGAAAAGATAGAAGAATGAGACTTAATAACAAGAGGGTAATTATTACTATAAACCTAAATCATGACTTATTTCCTGCATGGCCTTTAGAGAAATCTCGATAAACCTTTCTAGCGAAATACCAAGGTGTTCACACTCTTTAATTATTTCTCTATTTACGCTTTTGGCAAATGCCTTTTCCTTCATCCTTTTTAGAATGGACTTAATCTTTACACTTTCCAGTTTTTTATCAGGATAGATAAGTGCTGTTGCAATAATAAGGCCAGTAACTGTCTCAGCGGCGGCCAGTGCAAAGTCCAGTTTGGTTTCTCTGTTTATGCCAAGGGCTTCTGCATTGTGGCCTTTTATTGCTTTTATTGTTTCATTATCTATGCCGTGTCCTTCCAGAATACTGGACGAGATTAATGTATGACTGGCAGGATCGTCCTTTGTTTTCTCAAAATCAAGATCGTGAAGGAGTCCGGCCAGGCCCCATTTTTCAATATCAGCGTTTAACTCTTTTGCAAGGCTCCTCATTATAGCCTCGCTTGCCAGGCAATGTTTTAAAAGATTGTCAGTTTTCAGATGACTTGACAATAATTGTAACGCTTTTTCTCTATCCATATTTGGAAGTTTACCACAACCATCACATGGATAAAAATGATTTCTTTTGTGATGGGTATTTGTAAAACTGTAGCCGTCCGCCTTGGAGGATGTTTCTCATCATCTGATGAGTTTATGAATCATTTCTGTAAGTTACGCAACCTGAAGGTTGCGGCTACCCATTCAGACGGCTTGCCGTACGGGCAACGTTAAGATTTGTTTTTTTTCTTTTGTCTTTTAACCTAAACCTATGATTTTTCCTTGCCTACTCGGCGGTGAAGAATATTTTATGATAAAACAAAAGACCGGTGTTGTGCTGGAGTCACTTCGATTAAGGATTAAGGACGGTATTGCGACCGCTGCCAACCTTGGTTTCAAAGGTATTCAGATCGATGCGACACAAAGAGACATAACCCCTGAAACCCTATCACAGACAGGAAGGCGGGAATTAAGGCGTGTTATAGACTTAAACAGATTAGAACTCTGTGCCCTTGGAGGTGAATTAGGGATAGGTTTTATCAATGAAAATGAATTTGATTTTCTCATCAATAGAATAAAAGCAATTATAAATCTTGCTCTCGATTTACAAACCAATATTATAACCGTGCAGATAGGCAGCATACCAACAGAGACAGGTTCTACACATTGGCATGCAGTAAATACAGCCCTTGGTGAGATTGGTAGACATGCTGAAAATTACGGATGTCGGCTTGCGGCCAAGATTTCATTTGATAATTATTCAACACTAAAGGACTTCCTGAAATCACTATACACTGAAGGTGTCAAATTAATCTATGATCCGGCATCACTGATGATAAACAGCCTGGATCCGATCAAGGGTATACATGAATTACACAAATACATAGTCCACACAAATCTATGGGATACCAGACAAACTGAAGAAGGGCGAAACATCGAAGTTCCTATTGGAGAGGGGATATTGCCGGTCGAAGAGTTCGTCACTACACTTGAATCAACAGGATATCATGGGTTCTATGTTGTCAATTCTAAAACGATACAGCAACCTGTCGAAAATATTAAGAAGGGTAAAAAGTTTCTGGATAGGTTTTAGACTGCCCAATATTGGAGGAAAACCACCCCTTCATCCCCTCCTTGCGAAGGAGGGGGAAGAGGGGTGGTTATATAATTAAATTGTATTTCCTTTGATTTTGAGTAAATTCAGGTTTTAAATCATTCTTTGATATCATTGTATATCTCTAATAAATTCCTCTTTAATTTCTCTAATCTTGTTCGCTGACTCTTGTGTTATAAGCTCATTAATTTCTTTATCTGCTCTATTTTGTCGCCGCTTAAACCATCGAGTTCATCTATACTCAAAAATCCCCTCTTTATTAGAATGCCAAAAATAAAAATTAATTGAGAGTACCTATAATCATAGATATTGTTTATTTCTTTCTCTCGTTCTTTAAGCATTTTGCTAAGAGACCATATGTCTTCAGGGTTCTTTAATTTATATTCTTTTATTTCTTTAATTATGTTATTGCACTCACGCTGATAGGCGTTATTAAATGCTTCTTTTGCAATTATCTTCTCGGCTTTTGACCATCTAAAACCATTCATTTTAATTTCTTAAGAATAGGGGAATAGGGATCAAATCTCCCCTTGGCTGCATCTCTCTTTCATCTCTAAATATTGTTTTTTAAGTTTTGGTTCATCTCCCAATTAGTTGGAGAAAACACACAATCTCTTTATATTAACACTTGTTATATCAATAGCTTAAGCTGATATCTGCATGTGTAGATAAATGCAAGTAATAGATGATAACCTTATTGTTATTATTTCTTTTACTCTGTTTTACACGGTAGCCCAGTTTTGTCTAATAATAAGAACAAACAAAAAGATTAATAGACCATATTACTATAAAGACTTAAGCCTAAGATATTAGACAACTTAGTACGAATCTAGCATACGGCTTTGTCAACTAATTGGGAGATGAACCTAAGTTTTTTATTCTTTTTCATTCGTTCTTTCAACCGGAAGTTGCTTGAAGCCACTGTTTTATACGATACAATCTTATATCTTTCAGCAATCTCAGGGAAGCTTAAGCCCGACAACTCGCGTGATAATGATATCGCAAATAATCGTGGTATGTTTTGCACCCCCCCCTTTTTTTTTGGCTTGGAAAAGTATGCCTTTGTCTATATTAAATTTATTGCATATTTCTTTGTTAATTATTTTAACTTTTCCTTCTCCGAGAATCATCCTTTTTTCCTTTATTTCTAAATTAGACTTTTTATCATCCTTTATAAATTTCCTCTTTATCATTTCCACAAAATTGTTACCTCCTAATATTGAGCCTTGATTTTTTTTAGAATAAAACCTCAAAACTTCATCATCTATATCCGTAGCCATAAACTCCTTATACTCTTTTATTGCTTCCTTCTTCCTGCTTGAGAAATAAGCAAGCATATTGTCAATATCTATAAATTCGTTAATGGTCTTACCTTTTAGATATAATGGATGGCTGCTCCATTTATATGTTTTCAAATTATTTACTATTTTAGCTTTTAATGGATTTTGATGGACATATTTTATTACTTGAGTTAAGTATTCGTCTGCCTGAATCAACAGGGCTTTATATCTTCCTCTGAACAGGGCTCCGTCTCTTTTAATGTTTTTTGTTATATCGTTGAGTATAAACCCCATTTACGCGCCTCATAAATCTTGACAAATTGCCTTCTGGAGTATTGAGAACTATGTGGTAATGGTTATTCATAAGACAATATGCTGAAATGTATACTTTAAAAAGACTGCATGCTTCTTGAAGCACTTTCAGAAACTCTTCATAATTTTGATCTATGGAAAAGATTCGATTACGGTTAGCGCCTCGATTCATTACATGATACCATGCACCTGGATATTCAATTCGTAATGGTCTCGCCATAAGTTTAATTATAGCAGGTATTACTTATGCAGTCAAGGGGAGATTTGATAATTGTCAAGGCAAATAGAAAATGTCAGGTTTTTGACAAATTAAAAATGTCAGTAAATAAGTCAAGTTGTAAATATAAGATAAGTTAGTAAAGAGATTAGTTGCAAAAACAATATGATGTTGTGTAACG
>JAANXD010000050.1 GCA_018263435.1 Candidatus Scalindua arabica
TTTGATTCCACAATATACCTGCTATTGGACATTTAGTATTTCCTCTTCTACTAAGCTAATCACTCTTTAATATAACCAGTACAATTAGAACTAAGCCTTTCTGTCTAGGGTTTCCAGAATTTCCTTGAAATAGGTTCTTTTCTCATTAATTTTATTTATTACTCCTGCTATTTGTTCCCACAGGTAATGAATCAAGATCGTTCATAGTTGATGGTCCTTCGTTCATTTGTTTTGTAAAACCTTAGCAATTTCTTCATCACTAAATTTTAATTGCCTAAATACTCTTTTACAATAGTTGTGGTAATATTTAATCTTACATCCTGACTTTTTTCTCAAAACTACTCTAATCCTTCAATTATAATACTCTCAATTTTATCAAGAACATCAATAAGTTTAACTGGTTTGTTTTCCTTCACGCCATCGGGCAAATGTAGATGGTGTGGAAATGTATCCAGATGTTTGTGATGTGGAGCATTGTCCCAGCGGGATATCAGATTATTCCTTTCATCCATATAGTGGAATCGATACTGTATTTTCTTTCCTAAGAGAATTTCTTTAAAGTGGAGAGATGAACCATCTTTGAACACTATACTTCCACCGATATTACCAATATCAGCATCTTCATCATATTCAATTTCAATACTTTCTCGCTCTATCAACCATTCTAGCTTTGCTATCCTTTTTTTGATCTTTTCAAAATAGCGAATGGTCATAAAGACAGTCCATCTATTATTTTCTTCTGCTCGTATATTTTATTATAGGCTTCATACACAAATAGCCAATCAAGCCACTCCTCATCATCGCCAAGTTTTCCCTTGTTGAACTTCCCAAGGAACGTCTCGCTTTTCATCTTGTGTTTTTTTTCAAATGCTTTGAGGCGCTTAAGGTAATTTTCAATCTTTACGGATAATAATTTCTTCTTAAAAACTATGCCAGATTTCAATATCGGCAATGCCTCATCTTTTATTCTTATTTGTCCCATAATATCCTCTCGTAAAATGTTTACGTGTAATCTGGTGTCAATTCTTTATCCTTGATAATTCATATTCTTCGTATCAAAGTTCTATTCTACAATAAAAAAACATTAAACCACGGAATACGCTACATATTCTAATTTGCCCTTCCTTATTATTACTGTATATGTTTTTTCAGCTAACATCCTATTCACCTCCTGAAAGTAAAAAGGGGTCAAATCTCCCCTTGACTGCATAGAAAAAAACAAACGGCAAATCTCAAAACTCAAATAATAACCAAGCTGCAAAATTTATTAATCACGGATGGACACTAATAAACACGGATATTTTTATATTTGGTTTATTCATTGGTTAATATTTATATTTTCAATCGCACTCTTGATCAACAACTCAGAGTTGCTGTCAAGAGCACTTGTGGCTTCATCGAGAATTAATAGTTCCGGCTTTCTCAGCAGTGCCCTGGCAAGAGCAATACGTTGACGCTCTCCACCGGAAAGCCTTACTCCCCTCTCTCCAACAACAGTATCATACCCATCAGATAAATCCATAATGAACTCATGAGCGTTTGCCAATTTACAGACTTCTACAATCTCCTTTTCAATTGCTTTTTCATTACTCCACAAGAGATTATTTTTAACTGTATCATTGAAAAGTATAGTGTCCTGCGGAACGTATCCAATATGGTGTCTAAATGAATAAATATCGAATTCCTGTAAAGGCTTCTTATCTGCTAAAATCACCCCCTTATCAGGTTCATAAAATCCAATGGTAAGTTTCATTATTTCCCTTTTCTCCTTGACTTTGATTCCACAATATACCTGCTATTGGACATTTAGTATTTCCTCTTCTACTAAGCTAATCACTCTTTAATATAACCAGTACAATTAGAACTAAGCCTTTCTGTCTAGGGTTTTCAGAATTTCCTTGAAATAGCTTCTTTTCTCATTAATTTTATTTATTACTCCTGCTATTTTCTCACTTTCGTCTTCATACTCATGAGCAATAATATTCCTAATCTCTCTAAGTTCAAACCACTCATTAGAGTCAATGTTTATCTCAATTTTTTCAAGTAAGTTGATTATGTCTATCATTGTCATATTTTCTATATTTTCACCATTACTTATTAAAAAAAGCTTAAAAACCTTGCCCATGCTATCCTGGAGCTTGGAAAATCTGTATGTAATCTGATCAAGACTTTCTACTAGCGCATCATCGTCCAAAACCTCAATAATGTTTTCAGGGCTTAAAGGATGGTCAAAGTTTTTGTATAATTTATTGAAAGCATAGTCTAATCTCTTTATATGTTTATTGCATTCTGCCAATACCTTTAGAAATTTAAATCTGTTTATTTCTACTCGACTCACAACTCAACTCCTTTTTTCAATGCCTCACGTTCAACTATTCTTTTTTTATCCTTATTAAAAACCACGTCTATCTTTTGATTACCAATTTGCCTTTTTACATCGGCAAGGAACCTCAATTCTTTACCAAACAGATCATTTTTGTCTGTTACCATAATATATAGGTCAATATCGCCTCCCCTTGCCTTTTCGTCTACCCTACTACCAAAAAGAACAACCCTAACATCTTTACCAAATACCTCCCTTGCTTTTTCTTTCACTACCTTGATAGATTCAGCAGACAGTCTTACTTTTCTGCTATTTGTTCCCATAGGAACAGAATTAAGATCATTCATAGAATTTAATGACATGTTTTTTCTCAGTTTGCTTGCCAGACTGACAAGGTTATTAAAAATGAGATATTTACTATCATTTATGTATCATCTCAAATGTACATGAGAGTCAACATAGTCCTGTATACGTCTTGCCAGCGTAATAACCTGGGGAGTTTGATTAAGTGTATTTTCGAATGTTTCAACTAACTCTGATTTGGTATAATCATGAGCAATTTCATTCCGTAAATCAGACATGGTACGTAAATCGCTCACATTATCTATAAAGCCTCGTCTTTCAGCACGATTCACAGTATCAATCAAAGTACCAGGTTGTTCAAATTCCACTAGATCAATCGTACGCATGACCTTGCGAATAATTAAATCAATCGCTCTTGAGTATCGACTGGTCAAGTTTTCAAAAGCATCATATTCCTCAACAGTATAGTCCGTTTTAATCCCAATCTGGTTGCAAATCCCAATTGATCGCTCTAACCAGCCAATCGCACTGCCCATTGCGTCCAGGTTTTCTTTAAGCAATTGAATGTTATTAGAATCCGTCACAGTGTTATCCCCTGTTCAAAAACTAACTGCGCAAATGTGTTCAATAATTGTCTTTTGGAAAGCACAAGGTCAATTTTTTGCTCACCCAGCTTCTCCCAAAGTTGCCATCGTATCTGCCCCAAATGATGGTGTTCTATGCTGTCTGAGATAATCAATAAATCAATGTCTCCGCCCCTTGCTTTATCATTGGCTCGTGATCCAAATAAGACAATCTTCGCGTGTTCATCTAAAACATAAATACTTTGTTTGATTACTTGTTGTTCAAATTCACTAAGACGCATAATGTCCCACCGTAAATAACTAATAAAGAAAAGGGGTCAAATCTCCCCTTGACTGCATCTCAAAGTTAACAAATCTTATTCATCCAAGAACAGGCCTTCGAAACGGACTGAAATGATAACTTTTTCTCCCAATGCTTCCAATTCTCACAATGTGTTTGTTTTAATCATAATGCAGGAAAAACATATTTAACCACTGATGGACACCGATAAGCACGGGTCATATGCAAAGTTTTTGGCACTTGCCACTAGTCAATTCGCTTCGTTGTCATATTATTCTGTCTGTCACTGCTTCCGCAATTTTACAGTAAAACAGAAAAAAACTAATCCTCACACAAAGACACAAAGAACTGACGAGGTCTAAAGGTCTAAGGATTTAGATACTAGAAACAACTGCACTACGCTTTCATTTAGACGGCTAAACTAAACTTACTAATCCTCACACGGAAGTACGAAGGTACGGAGAAATATGTAAAGTGACTAAAGTAAGGGCATGGAGCTAATTAGTATCTCTTCTCTAGTATCCAGATCACTTTTGACCTTTTTATTTTAATTTTCTTAATTCTTCATATACGATCGAGATAGTTTAAAGGTACAAAAATATTTCTACATCTGAACTCACCGGGAGATTGCAGTATCAATGTAGGTTTCAACTTTTCAATGGTAATAAGGAACCATGCTCTATCAAGCGCAAAACTCCTATTCCAATTCAACCTGTTTAACTTATACTTTTTCTCAAACAACGTAGCTATCGCATCAGCTATTGCCAGCATCTTTAAATCATCTGTTTGTGGAGGTTCTTTTAGTAACATTTCTTTTGTTATTTTATCTGATGAATAAAAATCATCTAGAAACTGGTTCAATCTGTGTTGAAAGTTTTTATATTCTCGTAAGGCTTCCCCTAAAGTAGTTTTTTTATAATTCATCAAAGATACCCTCAATAACATACATCACTTTTGGCTCAATCGATTTGCCAGGATAAATATTCTCTAAAATTGAATATACCTCTTCCTTCTTTTTCATTCCTAACAATCGGATTAAAAACTTTATATCATCAATATCAACATCTGTCCTTGAAGCAAGGCATTTCATCGCTAAAAGATATTCAGGCTTGACAACCATCACGTTTAAATGGCTAAAAGTTAAAAGCTCTCCAAATTTAATCATTGGCGTGATGAATCCCTTTACGCCATCGTTTAACCAATTTTCTGACAATCCGTGTTTTTCAGCAATTTCTTTTGCTGCTTCATAAATTACCAACTTAGGTGCGAAAATAGCGTCTATATCTTTTGTCGCCTCTCTTGCATTAAATGCCAGGCACATTGCCGCACCACCCACTATACATATTTCACCCTTCGTCTGTTTCTTTTCTAATTCGTCATTAAGTTCCTCTAAATATTGTTTTATTTCATTTATTTTCATAATATGATTCGTCTTCTTGACTGGAGAAAAAAACAAATGTTCTAAGCAAAAGATATATCCAGATTGTTCCTCACCATTTCACACACAGCACAAGTAAGAGCCACTTTCGAACCTGCTACTCAAGTAAGGCAAAAAACGTTGAATAATAAGGTATTATACCTATTTATTTTCCCAAGATATTATATGATAATAAAGTATTATAACTTATCTTGATAGGAGGGTATGATTAGAAATGTATAATTATAAAGCCAGCGACATAATGACAAAGGAAGTAATCTGTGTTAAACCAGAGATGAGAATTAATGAGTTGGATAAGATCTTTGTAAAGCATAAGATTACCGGTGCACCGGTTGTTGATGATACTGAAAACCTCGTAGGAGTTGTTTCTCAAAGTAATATTATAAATTATGATCTTAAGAAGGGCATGCATGCAAGCAGCATAAGCGACTACTATAGCTCTACAGGTATTGAATCACAGCAGATGACAGAAGACTCTATTGAAGTAGACACCTCAAGCATGGCAGACACAGAAGTACAGGACATAATGGCAGCTAACGTGATAACGGCCAATTCGGACGATAGCATTCACGACATTGCAAACACAATGTGCGATAAGAGCATTCACAGACTTGTAATTGTCGAAGGTAATAAGGTGGTTGGAATGGTAAGTACTTTAGATATTTTAAAGGTAGTTGGAAAAACACAAGGTGAGAGGGACGAAGCAAAGAAAAAGCTGGATACTGCCTTTAATGCAATTGAAGATTTAAGAAAAAAGATGTAGTATTTAATTCACTGGAAAATGTCAAACTGTTGGTAGTTTTCTTTGATATCAATGTAAGTTGGAGGTGTTTACTCTACAGTAAAAGAAAAATCAATTCTCAGTGCATACACATTTAGGAAGTAGGCTTATCCCCCTCTGCCTCTTCCTTATTTTCGTCCTCTAATAATTCAGAAAGGTTCTTTACGAGATTCCCGGCGTCACTCTCTGAAATTTTATAGACCCAGTTGCCGTGCCTTGCAGAAAACTCTTCCGCTTTGTCCCGGGCAAGCAGTTTGGTTTCCTTTTTCTTAAGCTCCTCTTCAGACTCAACAATCCCCTCCTCCTTTGTAACAGGTGTTTTGTCTGTAAACACGGCCTGACATTTTATATAAGTATTATCATCCTTCTGTGCAATTTCCATGGTATATACAGTTGAGTCTTTCAGCCTGCAGACAAACTGTCTGTTGAAATTTAGCTCTTTACCAGTAACAGGTGATCTCATTACATCTTCAAACCTCAAAAAACTTAATGCAGTAAAAACACTCTCTCTATCACCAGCCTTTAATTTCTTACCGGAAGGATGGTTTTTCAGTATAATATCCTCTCCATCACCATTAGCTTTCAGCGTATAAATCTCATCCGACGAACTGACTGTTACCGACTCAATATTCCTGCGGTCTACAGAAATAATTTCCATGTTAATATAATTCAACGCACCGTCTTGAATCTGAGGACTTTTAAGAGTAACATATACCTTGTTACCCGGGATCATCCTTACAAAAGTACCTCCTCCCTGATCTTTACTGTTGCCGACTATGACACCAACCATGAGTTCTGATCCCTGTTTAAGAAATTTAATAACATGTCTGGCATCTTCTGCCGTTACACCAAGATCCTTATGATTTGAAGGGTTGTCTGTGAAGAGTTCGTCAACCTTTATATCCAGGCATGATGCGATAAGACTGTTTATGTCTGCAGATTCTGCCGGGTAGTTGTCCTTGTCAACTACAGCAAATCGTCCTCCGTCACGTTTCAAGGTGGTTTCTTTCTTACCTGTACCCAGAATTATACTGTCTATATTTGTCGGGTCCAATCCCTGGATGAGATAGGCTGATTTCTCTGCCTCTTCTCTAGGTTTGTTGGTTATGTGTGCCTGAACTATAGCCCATGCAATCATACAAGCAGTTATATTAGCTAATATGACAAGTTTTTTATTACTCATAATTAAATCTCGCATACAACAGATGTATTGGAAACCTGAAGGTTTCCGCTACGGTAACGTCTTTTATATATATTCTGAACTATGCATCACTTGCGTGACTGATATAATGTCTCTTTCTTATCGATCGGCGAATGCCCAATACTATGGCTACTATCAGTATAATTGCCGGGGTCATCAGCATATTGAAGTTTTGAAGTATCCTGCCAAGACTCTCAATCTGCTCACGTTTCTTCATCTTAACTCTACGCAACTTTCTCTGAGCATCATGCAGTTTTAACTCAAGATCCTTTTTCTTCTGAATAATGGAGCTTCCAATAATATCCTCTTCTCCCTCTTTAGCAGAAGCTACAATATCATTTAATTCATTCTCAAAACCAGCTATTTCTGCATTAATCCTGGCTTCTTCCGCAGCAGTTGCTCTTTCTGCCTGTTTTTCAATGTTATCAACTACTACAAAAGGGCGACTGACGTTTCCGCGTGATCTGATAGAAATCAGATCGCTCGACCCTCTCAATTCATCGATTGTATTCAACATTAACGCAGCATTGTCAGCAATGGCTATGCTTCCTACAAAAGTTCTTTGATACGCCACCATGTCACTTATAAAATCAACATCTGAAAAGACTGCAACTGTACAATCTTCGGTTGCCTCTGTTATGCCAGTTACTCTCCTCTTTTCGATTTTCTTTTCTCCCTCTGCCTCTTCTTGTTCGATGGAAGATTCTTTTTCACCTTTCTCTACTTCAATCTCAATACCCTCCGGAAAGCTGCTTTTAAACTTACCGGTAAGTAAATAACCCATAGTTACCGGCTCTGTACCGTCAACAAACTTTTGCATGAGTTGAGATGGGTTCAGCATCATTAATTCGTATGGGCTGCTTAGAGTCCAACTGCTTCCTCTGCTGGTTGTGAGTAGTAACGGCCTGCGGTCAACCTTTATATCATCTTCATGGTTGTCAGAATTGCTTACCTCCTTTAATACACCCGGGAATAACATTCTAACTTGATTAAGATCGGCAGTAACAACACTATCAGGATTAAAGCATTGTGGTGTCAGTTCCAGAAATCCGATTATCTTCTGTGGCCTCTGGTTCTGCATTATCGCTGCCTTCAGCGCCAGGTTACGATCACCGGCTATAGTCTTGGGAGGCATCTCAACACCCCAATTACGTAAAAGGCGGTTCAGGTCTGAATTTTGTGAAGGCGGCACTCCACTCTGCATTTCCATTTGATCCGGCGCGTCTGCAAATGAGTGTGGATCTACGCACACTATTACCCTTCCTCCCTTGAGCACAAATTGATCAATAGCAAACAGAGTCTTCTCAGGTAAATCTTTTGGATGGATAACAAGCAAAATATCAACGTCCTTAATACTATCTACATCAGCATCAACGCCCTTCACTTCATACTGTCTGCGTAGTTGTTCCACTAATGTCCAGGGACGTTTGGGACGCTGCCCCTGCATTTGCATCATCTGTGCCATATAGCCGCTTACACCACTGCCCAATACCGGTAATGAACTCAGAACTCCTATCTTTGTTTTCTGGCGTGTTATAGCAGTGTCTATTAAGTAGGTTATGTCATACTCAATAAAACTTTGGCGGTCAGGAACGAACATCGGGATTACTTTTTCGACACCAAACTGTGTTTGAACGACAAGCCCAAAGAAGAAACTTTCCTCATCGGTTATTGGATATCTTTTCAGGCCATATCGCAAAGCCTGCACCTCATCCTCTGAAAATGGCCTCGGATCGATTATCTGAAGATCAATCATTCCTTTGGACTCTGAGGCATACTCTTCCAACAGTGCTTTAACAAACTGGTAGTAATTATTGAAATACTGTATTTGATCAGTCGCTTTCAACGCAGCAGTCTTTGCATAGTAAAGCTTTACTTTAACCGGCTGGTTAAGTTTGCCCAATATTGCCTTTGTCCCGTCTGAAAGTGTGTAAAGGTTCTGTCCTGTTATATCAACCCTTAATGATTTACCTATATTCTGACAGATACTTATTGCACAGAAGGTGATTGTCAGAACAAGAATAATACCGATAATTACTCTTACAGTTCTATTCATTAACTGGTTTTCCTTTCGTCTAAGATAAAACTACAAGCAGCGATCCAGCCAATTATTAACAATATGAAGTAAGAAATATCTTTAAATTCAATAACACCCTTCCGGATAGATCCATAATGTGACTGCAGGCTTATATCTCCAATTGCTGAAACCAGACCTGCCGGCAAGAAAGTTGAAAGGTAATTCAGGGTTGTCGGTAATCCTGCATATACAAGCATTGCACAGACAACCACTGAGAGTACAAAACTAATTACCTGATTTTTACTAACGGCAGAAAAGAAGCATCCAACAGCAAGAAAACCTCCTGCCATTAAGACGCTGCCCAGGTAACCAGTAACTATCAAACCTACATCAGGGCTACCCAGAAAGCTGACGGTTATTACCATAGGAAAGGTTAATGCCAATGCCATTACAAGAAAAAGCCATGCAGCAAAGAATTTGCCCAGAACCGCCTGTGTTACTGTAATCGGTAATGAAAGGAGAAGCTCAATAGAACCAATCCTGCGTTCATCAGACCATAGACGCATTGACGTTGCAGGCACCATAAAAACGAACAGCAGAGGCATATTCATGAAGAATGTCTGCATATCTGCCTGCCGTATTTCAAAGAAGCCCTGCTTAAATGTCAGATATCCTGAGAAGAACAGGAACACAACAAGGAAAACGTATGCAACAGGGGTAGTGAAATAAGATTTCAGTTCTCTTTTAAATACCGCATTAAAACTATGCATTTATGAACGCCTCTATAAAATTAAAGAAAGAAACCACAGATTACGCAGATTTCACTGATTGTATTAAAAGAACTTTCTGAAAATCTGTTTCATCTGCGCCGGTTAAATCTTGCCCGCCTGTACCTATTCGGGCAGGCAGATTGAACCGAAACATTTAGATTCAGGCTACCCGCCAGAAAGACGTGTCGGGCTGGCAAGCCTGAACCAACAATAAGTAAGATTGAATTATTATATGACGCAGAGCGTTAACCCTTCCGTTACTACGTAGAACGTGGTAACGAGTTAAAAAAACTACTCATTTATTATAAATTCCTCTTCAAGTTAGGCCTTCGGCAACTTTGTAAAAAGTGCCTAAAGTACAAAGTGAGCTAAAGTTAATGTTTGTACCTTTGGCACTATTAGTTTAATAAATTAATACGCGCTGAAAGCGCCTCCGAAACTTTAGGCACTTCAAACTTTAGTTCACTTTAGGCACTTTCACATAAACATTTAAATCCCCAGACATTAGTATATTTTGATAATCAGTGTCATCTGTGAAATCTGTGGTTACAAAATGTAAGCTTATGCCGCTTTCGTACTTGTAATCTTACGGAAGATTTCGTCAAGGCCACATTGGTGCTCCTCCTTAAGCTTTTCAGGTGTAGAATCTACCAGTATTTCTCCTTTGGAAATAATTATAGTCCTGGAACATACGGCTTCCACCTCTTCAAGTATGTGGGTAGACACAATAATACACTTATCTTCAGACATATTGTTAATAAGCTCCCTGACCTCATGCTTCTGGTTGGGATCAAGGCCGTCAGTAGGCTCATCAAGGATCAGGACTTCAGGGTCGTGTATCAGGGTTTGCGCCAACCCTACGCGGCGTTTATATCCTTTTGAGAGGGTTTCGATTGTCTGGTGATATACAGACTCAATAGAGCACATTGGAACAATTCGATCAAGCGCCTGTTTCCGATTATTACCCTTAATCTCTCTTGCATCACAAACAAAATTCAGGAAATCACCTACCGTCATTTCGTTATATAACGGAACATTTTCAGCCATATAACCGATAGATTTTCTTACTTGAACCGGATTTTCTAAAATGTCATAACCGCAGATAGTAGCTGTACCGCTGTCAGGCTTAAGAAAACAGGCCAGCATCTTCATTAACGTACTTTTGCCTGCCCCATTAGGACCGAGAAAACCCAACACCTCTCCCTTTCCTACGCTGAATGAGACATCCTTAACCGCTACTATTGAACCAAAATTTCGACTTAGTTCCTTTATGCTTATCATATTTTTCCCTTAGTATTAAAAGGTCTTATGGCTTAAACACAGCTTGAGCCATTTTGGTTCCCATATATCCAAAAAAATCCATCCTTTATTACAAATTCTTATTAGCAATTTAGATAACATTATTGGAAATTTGTTATTTTCGCTTATTTTACCTGAATATGCCTTGTTTGTGCTTCCGGCGCCTTCGGTAATTGTCAGGGTTATGCTCCAGCTTAACAGCCGAATATATGCTATCCATTACTTAACAGTCATTGCAGTTCCTGTATCTCATTCCTGATAATATCAGCAACAGGTGCATCAGGTACGATCTCTAAGAACATTTTAAAATCTTCAACAGCTTTCACAAACTGTCCTTTCTCTTTAAATGATTCCCCCCTGAACCTGAGAGCAACCGGATTCACGGGAAAGAGTTCAAGTGATTTATCAAAGTCTGTTATAGCTTCGTCAATTCTGCCAATCTGAAGCAAAAGAATTCCTCTTTCAGTATAAAATCCTGCGTAAGAAGGCCTGATAATTATTGCCTTACTGAAATCCTGAATAGCCTTCTCTGCCTCATCCATTTCTTTGTACATTTTTGCTCTCAGGTAATAGGCAAATGTTTTGCCTGGAGACAAACTGATACATTTCCCAAAATCCTCAACTGCTTCTTTAGGTTTTCCTACATCAGCAAAGAATATTGCCCTGGAAAAATATGCATCACTGAGATTGGGATCCAAAGCTATTGCTTTATTAAAGTCATTAATTGCATCATCAAGCCTGCCTGCTTCTGTAAAAGCAACGCCTCTGTTACAAAACGCCTGTGCATGGCTGGGTTCAATTTCAATCACTTTATTATAATCCTGTATTGCCTTTTCTATTTCACCTATCTTCTTTAAAGCTATCGCTCTATTAAAATAAGAAAGCGTAAACGCGGGATTAATCGAAATAGCCTCGCCGAAATCTTCTATTGCTTTACCATACTCACCCTTTACTCCAAATATTGAACCCCTGTTATAATATGCCGAAGCGTATTTATGATTGAGAGATATTGCCAGGCTATAATTTTCTATTGCCTCGGGGATCATTTCCATTTTTTCGAATATTACACCTCTGTTACAATAGGCACCAGGATTCCTGGAATTCAGCAAGATGGCCTTATTACAATCGTCCAACGCTTCCCTATGATTTCCTCTTTCCCTTCTTATTTTAGAACGATTTAGAAATACATCTGAAATTACTTCCTTTTTATTCAAATTCATTAGAAAGCAACCATCCTCTACACTCTTTTTGTCAAACCGTTCTATACTATGTGTTACGTAAAATGTATCAGAAAGGCTCATTCCCCTGTGTCCCATCTCAATGTTTATCCTCTTTTTGCCGTCATCATATCTGACAAAGATATGTTCAGGAACATTTACACCAAAAAATGGCAATTTCAACCTCTCTGTTATGGATAGATAAAGAATAGAGAGGCCTATGCAGTTTCCCTTTCTTCCATCAATTACCTTATTTAAATATAAATCTTCCAGATTGCCAGTCTGTACATAAGTAAATCCAAGTTCATCAAACAGAAATTCATTAATAGTATTTATTAACGTCTCCGGTTCGTCGTTTTTCATAATTCGCGCCTTTATCATTCTGGCATACCAATCAACGCACTCCACATAATCCCTTATCTTAATTTCTGAATATTCCTCTTTTGCTATAAGTAATGATGTTTCGGCAATATTAAGAAGCTGCTCGTCAATCTGAATCAAATCCTGAAACAGTTTATTATCTGAATGTTGAGCCTGGCCGTGCTGGATGACCTGTAAATTATCAACGATGTTGTTTTCTGCAAGTGTTATTGCTGTATTGCAACAAGCTAGCAGAACAGATACCAACACCTTTATAAACCAGATAGCCCTTATTCTGCCATTACTACTCTTCTTAGTGGTTTTCACAGTATAAAATCTCATTTTGTTCACGTATCCGAATCTCAAAGCTTATGTGAAAGTGCCTAAAGTGAACTAAAGTGAGCTAAAGTTAATGTTTGTGCCTTTGGCACTATTAGTTTTAATAAAAGAATACGCGCTGAAAGCGCCTCCGAAACTTTAGGCACTTCAAACTTTAGTTCACTTTAGGCACTTTATACTTTAGGCACTTTTTACAAAGCTGTCAAAAAATCTAATTTAAAAAAACAAATCAAAGCATAAAATCCTTGACTCATGAGTATATTTTCAATAGCATTAAATCAGTTCGTTTTGTTCGCTGATTTATAAAGTTTTGTCAAGAAAAACATTAGAATCTTAATGATTAGAAATAATAGATTACTCTTAATAACAGGAATTTTAGCTTCCATTCTCTTCATATCAACATTTATTTTTGCTAAGGAAAAGACTTCTTTATTTGAAGATTTTAATTTTCCAATGGGGGATTCGATAGAAGAGTTTGTAACTGTTTCATTTGACGACTTATTTAATATCTTTGGTAATTATAGCACCCTTACAGATTCTCAGAGAAAAGATTCATGGCGTGAATATAAAGATAAGTATGTAAGATGGGAAGGAATCGTCAATTATAAAGGCTCAAGCAAGGATGATTGGAACAGAGTCGGTATTAGACACAACGTTGATACAAATGTTGAGTTAATATTTTATGAAGACAAGAAAGATATTGTTAAAGTAGTGAGAAAAGGAGACAGCATTACTTACACGGGAAAATTATCATCATTATTTGACAGAGACCTGCTGTTCAGACTGGAAGATGCAAATATTGAGACAATTAATGGTACAACAGTCGAAGACTTAAATAGTAAGCTTATGGAAGATGCCACATTAGCTTTACAGTCTTCCCAGGCAACAGAAACATCTACTGATCCGGAATCAGGGAAACCTCCTGAAGGAGAAATTATTTTATCTTATGATGGCCTGAATAAAATCTTTGGTAAACAAAGTAGTGTTACTCAAGCAAGAAAAGAAGAACTATGGGAGAATTACAGAGGAGAATACATAAGATGGCAAGGTATCGTCAATTACAAGGGTTTTGGCATGAATGATTGGAACAGGGCCGGTATCAGGCATACATCCGGTACAAATGTTGAGTTAAGGTTTGACGAAGATAAGAAATATTTGGTTGAAATGATAAAAAGAGAGGACAATATAACTTATACCGGTAAACTGGCAGAACTGTTTGGTAGAAACCTCCTATGCGCTATTGAGGACGTTGACATAGAAAGAATTGGTGATAAGGCAATAACTGAAATTATTAAAGCCACATCGGCAGCTTCAGATGACGACTCAGCAACGGTAGACGCAGTCGAAGAAGAAGTAATAAAAGAACCTGAGGTTATAATGGCAGAATCAATGGCACCAGAAATTATTCAAAAAGAAGATTTAGAAATTATAGAAACCCCAGAGGGATTCATAAATATATCCTTCAATGAGCTTGATGAAATCTTTGGCAAGGAAAACAAAATGACAGAATCACAAAAGGATACACTGTGGGAAGAATACAATAATAAGAATATCAAATGGACAGGAGAGGTTCTGTCCAGAGGAAAAGGAAGGGTCACAGGCCTGAGGATGGGAATAAAACACAAAAAAGGTACTGATGTAGAATTAATTTTTGATGACGAAAAAGAAGAATCAGTTCTGGAAACAGAGAAAGGTGATAAAATCACATATACAGGCAGGCTGGTTACCAGGCGTGGATACATCCTTCCGTATAAATTAGAAGATGGAAATATAGAAAGTGTTGTAAAGGCTCAGCCAGCTACAGAAGATTAAGCGCATTGACAAGATACACGTTTATTGAAGGTCTACTCGCACGTTCCGAGCAGGTACCTGCCCGAATAGGTACCCGTCCGAACGGCATTGCCGGGCGGGCAGGCGCTATTTTATTCAAGATAACTTTCCTTTCGTTAAGCAATTGAGGCGCTCTATGTTGAAAAAATCTTTTTTATCATTTTTAATCCTGTTTGCACTTTTCTGCCTCAATAATGTTGTTTTAACCGCTGGGAACATTCCCAAGCATGACGAGCTTATTGTCAAGGGAAACAGGCTGATTGTTAAAAAGAAGTATAACGAAGCGCTTGAAGCATATGACGAGGCAATAAAGTTAGAATTTGATTCCTTCAAAGGATGGTACAATAAAGGCATAACCCTTGATTTACTTGGCAGGTACGATGACGCCGTAGCAGCGCTTAATCAGGCAGTCAAGATAGAACCAAACAATCATGAGGCATGGTTTGTTAAAGGTAATGCATTAGATCATAATATGAAATTCGAAGAATCAGTTTCTGCATTCGACAAGGCATTAAGTCTCAAACCAGATTATATCGAAGCGCTCTATAAAAAAGGAAATGTGTTTGACCATGTTGGAAGATATGAAGAAGCGATAGAGACATATAACAGGATTATTGAATTAAAGCCACATTCACACGAAGCATGGAACAATAAGGGGCTTACACTCGCAAGAATACCGGAGAGAAGAACTGAAGCAATTGAGGCATATGACCAATCGATCGAAATAAAGCCTGACTTTTACGAAGCATGGATTAACAAAGGGAATGCCTATGTACGTATAAGAAATTATGAGGATGCAGTCAAGTCTTATGACAAAGCAATAGAAATTAAACCGGGAGAACATGCAGCATGGGCTGACAAAGGCTTTACACTGGCCGATCTTGGAGAAAATGGGAAGGCCGCGGAGGCGTTTAAGAAGGCAGTAGAACTCAAACCCAATTCTTACGCTTCATGGAACGGTATGGGCTTAGCGCTTGACAAACTGGATAGATACGAAGAATCAGTAACTGCCTACAAAAAAGCCTCCGAGATAGATCCCAGCTCATACGGTGCATGGACAAACCTGGGACTTGCCTACTCCCGTACAAACAGGCACAACGAAGCCATAAAAGTATACACACATGCCATTAAACTACAGCCGGATTCATACGAAACTATAACAAACAAAGCCCTTGAGTTAATGAAGCTTGAAAAGTATTCGGATGCATTTACTACAATTGAAAAAGCCATAGACCTCAAACCCGATTATCCCCAGGCCTGTAATGCTAAAGGCGATGTGCTTACGAATTTAGGAAAGATCGATGGAGCGATTAAAGCCTATAATGTAACATTAGAGATTATCTCTGATCAGGAGGCTCACGAGATTCCCCGACTGGGCAAGATCAAATATCAGGCTTTGAATAAAAAGGGTCTTGCCTTTGTCCGGCTTGAACAATTTAAAGAAGCGGCTGCAGAGTTTGGTAAAGCCCTGGATATAGACCCTCTCTCCCATGCAACCTGGATGAACAAAGGACTAGCATTCGCAAGGATCGGTAAACTTGAAGAATCTCTAAAGGCATTTGACAGGGTAACAACACTGAAACCGGATTCGTATGAGGTATGGAATTACAAAGGTTTTGCGTTAGAAGATCTTGGAAGATTGCAGGAGGCCATATTCGCATTTGACAAAGCCATAACTGTCAACCCAAATTTCGTTGCAGCTCTTAACAACAAGGGCCTCGTACTTGATAAACTTCATAAACATGAAGAGGCAATTGAGGCTTATAACAACGCCATACAGACATATCCTGAGTTTGATGCCGCATGGTTTAATAAGGCATGTGCGTACGCCCTGATGAAAGAAAAGGATAAAATGTTAAGTTCATTAAAGAGAGCAATAGGCTTAAATCCTCAGTATAAAATGGCACTACAGCAGATTCCTGACTTTGCAAACTACAGAAATGATCCAGACTTTATAAAACTGACAGGAAGGTAATAAACACATAAACGATAGATGTAGCGCCTGCCTGCCGTTAGGCAGGGAAGGCTTCCATAGAAAAAAATGAATATCCAGGTAGCGGTATTATGCGATTCGGCAACAGAGTATCAGAACAGACTTTGCATCCTCGGCATCTTCGACACAATAAGAACTCACCAACTCCCCGCCACAAAACCTCAATGTTCAGTAGCATTACAAATATTGTGGACCAAGATTGAAGAAGGCTCGCATACAATAAAGACTAAATTCATGGATGACGATGGTAATCCAACGCTAAAACCCGTTAACTCCTCTGTTGAGGTTGTAGTACCTCCAAAGTCATCCTTCGTTACTACTAATCACATCCTCAACATTCAACAATTGAAATTTACAAAGACCGGTAATTACCTGATCGTTATTGACATTGACGGAAAAATGGTAACAGAAATTCAGCTTCAGGTCTTACTAACAGATCAAAAAACCTGACAATTGCATTCGTGCTGACGTACTAAAGCTTATGGTGATATATCATCCGGACCGCTGAAGTTTAATTCTTCATGGCTTGTCAGTATGTTTGGATGGATATACCAGTCTCCTGTAAAAGCCCTTGTAGCAATCCTGTGTGCAGTCTCTGATTCCTTTGACATAGTAACAATATAGGTTAATCCGCTAGTAACCCCACCCAGAACAGCATAAGCCGCCTTAAAGGGGAAATATGCTGCTGATGTGATTACACTGGAAGCTACCAAACCTGTCTTTCCCTTTGTCGAATGCTCTGCGTATGTCTTGGCATCTACATCCCTCAGAAAACTCCCTTGAACAACAAAACTAATACATGAAGCAATTGCAAGTACTACGAATAACTTTCTCATCTTCTCCCTCCTATAAATAAGATTTGGTATTTTCATATTTAAATACAAAGTTCACATAAAACTGAAAAATACAATTTGGTTGCAGTCCGGGACTAATTGCGTAAATACAACCTTAAAACGATGAATGATTCGGATTTGCCAGCCTTTGCCCGAAAGGCTGTGTCTGGAGAGCGATTGGCCTGTTGGAGATAGGTGTAAATGTAACCCTTTGACTTAATGAAAACTTAACAGTGTGGATGATGTTTAAAACCTGTCTACAACTATACTTAACTAATTTATACAAATATATACAACTACTATATAGCATATATACCTGAAACTTTCAAGCTTAAAAAACCCCTTTAAATCCCTGATTAATCAACTTAAAGCCTGACAATATGGCAATCTACACTATCAATAGTGGCAAGAATACCTTCTCCCGCTTTTTTATTACTCTATCCCCATATTCTTCAGGAAATCAACCCCGTCCATCAAATCCTTTTCCGTCTCTCTTGGGTGAATTTCTAGAATCTTTATGGTATCTTCTTTCAGATATTTCTTTAACAAATCAAAATCAACCGCACCCATCCCTGGTACGTGGTGGTCTGAATATCCATTTACGTCATGAAGATGGACGCCAACCAGTAATTTACCGTAAGCGTCAAGCAGTTCCTTTGTCCCTACTATACCTATATTCTCCTGAACCTTTGCATGACCCACGTCATGCCAGTATCCAATTCGTCCGCCTCCAAACTTCTTAAATATAACATCCATCTCATCAAAGTTAGGGCATTCCCTGAAGTGGTATCGATTTTCAATACCCACATTAACATCATACTTCTCAGCAACCTTTTGTATTTCATCCATGCTCAGTAACATCATATCAAGGGACTTCCCTTTTTTTCGGTCTCTCAGCATCCTGAACTCATCAAGCTTCCTTTTATGCTCATCTGAACCTACCTTCCCAGCGTCATACAAACCGAAGAGTTCATCACTCGAAGTATCCATCTGTATCATCCCAAGATGCAAGACTACAGCCCTTGCTCCAAGCTCTGATGCAATCTGTATCGTCTTAACGGCATACTTAACCGCCAGAGACCTTTCTTCTCTGTCTTCCGACGAGAAATGAAATACATCGGCGCCTCCAGTCTCAAGAATGTCCGGAACCGGAAAAAAGTTATGTATACTGACTATCTTTAAATCCTTCGTCTTATTCAGGAACTGTTTGATTTGTTTGAATGTATTCCCACCAATCCTGTATTCCAGTTCTACCTCTCTAAACCCGAGTCCGGCAAAACGTTCCATGAGTTTCTGCCCGTCTTTTAACTCCCCAGATTTCCATACAGTCGAAATTCCCAGCATGAGATGTGTAAATTCTCCTCTCTTTTAAAAATATACAGATTAGGTCGCTACCTCAACAAAAGACTATCCTTCGACTCCGCTTACCTGTCCGCCAGCCTGTTAGGCGGAGGATGACGTCACACTGAGCAGAATCGAAGTGTTATAAACATGGAAATTTCTATGCATCAAATTACACAAATCTCCTTCTGCAATTTTGCCAGTATATCATATATCTATACGATTGTTAATTATGATTATTATACTATCCGGCAAGTTAATATCCTTTGAGAAGTGAAAACGGTTAATACAATGATACGGCAGGATGGAAAAGGAGATTTGTAAGGGGTAGGAAATTTACTGATTAACCTGTTAGTCAGGTATGCACATAACGTTGCAATCAGCTGCCCGCAAACTCGAAGTCACTAGCCTTGGAACAACTACAGTGGGTTGACGAAGTCACTAAACCTGAATTCAAGTGACGCTTTTGCGGGTCAGTTGCATTGCCTTGTTAGTGCCTTGGCTATCGTTGTGCTTCTATTTCTCCATCATCAAGGTAAGCTTGTCCTGAAGCTCACTTGGAAGCGTGACTTTTGTACTACAGGTTTGCCATTGATCAAAAGTCATATCCTTTCCGTATTTCATTTTTTTGGTTGCATTGATACTTGATAACCATAACTTCAATCCTATGTCTCTTTCTCCATACAAGAACAGAGCTAATCCAAGTGATCTAGTGATTTTTACAAATATAATCTTACCAATTTTTGATCGAAACTTTACATTTTTTGATACAATATAGTTGGCAATTTTCATCATAGAATCAATCGAAAGCAATCCTTTCTGAGTTGCTACTAGAATCGCATTTCCTCCATCATATTCCTGTTTCTCCTCTAATGAATGCCAAATATAAACCAAAATATTATATTCTTGCTCAGGTAACTCTTTTTCACTTAAGAAAGGGCAGCTCTCCTTGGCTAATTTATAATAAGGATATTTAGAACAATTCCAAAAAGGGTGATTTAAATCCAAAGTATCGTAACCTTCTTTGCAAATTTCACTTACATTCATTTGGATTTTCTCCCATGCGCTAACAAGTTATTCTATAGTTTCTGTATAGTAACGGATTCTATAAAATATTTGACAAAATGCAAATGTATTTTATAATTCTCTAACTGTATAACATCTTTTATGTAATGATATCCTGCTATGATAACTATTCCGTCTGAAATATCTGTTCGCTTCAATTCTGCTTTGACAAAAAACAAGATTCCTAATGATTATCAAACTAATTAGGGACAGACACTATTTATTTGTTTGTGCCTTTCTTCTTAGGCCTGCCTCTTGGTAATACACTTAACACCATTCCTATTCTTTTAGCTAACTTTGAAATAAAATCTTTTGTTCCCAATGGCCGTCCCAATAATGTATGTTTTCTTATATCTTCAACTTCTTCTTCGTTTTCGTCTAAATCAATGTACTCTTTCCATTCTTCTGCAGTAGTATCTATTAAGGCTGTTATCTTCTCTAAATCTATTATTCCATTTCGCCGACCTACGTGTTCTCTCGCACTTGACCATTTCCACCGCCAGGGCTTTCTCACAATCCCCGCACGAACAGGGTTTCTCTCTACATATCGTAACGCCGTCAGCAAATAACCTTCATCCAGAACACACGAATAAAAACGTCCTTGCCACAAGTGGCCGGATGCATTCTTTTTTTTATTAAAATATTGAGAATACCGCATGTGGGAAATGCTGAAAACCTTTGCCAGTGAATCTTCTTTTTGCGGGATTACAATGAAATGTACATGATTATCCATCAGACAATAGGCGAAAATTGACAACTTATATTTCTTGCTGTACTCATTTATCCACGAAAGATAATTTAATCGATCTTCGTTGTCTTGAAAGATCTCTTGTTGATAATTTCCTCTCTGTGTAATATGGTAGGGTAAATCTGGAACTACAATCCTTGCAGTACGTGACATGACAGAATACTAATACTGATTAAACAGATTGTCAAGCAAAAATAGTGTCTGTCCCTAATTAAGGTCACAATAAGGGTAGAGTAGAGAGCAGGCGTAGTGGCTACAGGTTGAGCTTAGTGTTCACTGTTTCTCTCCCTTTCGTTTGAGAGTGTCACAATATTACAACCATACCCTATTTCCAACTCCCCCTCATCAAACCGTGCGTACACTTTTCGAGTACACGGCTTTCCAATTATCTTCTTCCAGAGGCTTTCGCAGGTTGTGTCCATTGGGCAGTTGTAGGTATCTTATATAGCCCCAGAACACAGTAAAGATATTCGCTAGGATAAGCCTTATACCCTCTGTTTTTCTTCGCATGTTTACGTCTCAAGTATGTCCGTACTCTCTCCTCAAAATAGTTCTTCAGAGAGGACATATCTTCACTACAATTTTGATAGTAAAAATAACCTGTCCACCCCCGCACTACTCCATTGAGTTTGTTTAGTATCACATCCTTTGGTAGTGAAAGATTTCTCTTGTTGGTAATTCCTTTTATTTCAGCCCTGATGTGCTTGATTGCCTTCTTCGAGGGCCTTATTAAAGGATATCTCCTGCCAGTCTTGCGGCTTTTGACAAGACGTGTTGTAAAGCCAAGGAAATCAAATCCCTCTTCTGTAGCATCTACAACCTTTGTCTTCTCTTTGTTGAGGCTTAGCCCCAAATCACCAAGGACGGCATTTATTCCTCCTAAAACCCTCTCAGTATTGCCACTACAAAGTGCCACACAATCGTCAGCATATCTTACTAGTCTCGCTCCAAATCTCTCCTGTACCCTCTTACATTTCCATGTCATATCCAGCACGTTAAGGTAGATATTGGCTAGCAACGGTGATATCACACCACCTTGTGGAGACCCTTTAGAATTACCAATGTACCTCTTCTTTCCATCTGCACTTTCATCTACCACGGGAGCTTTTAGCCACATCTTTATAAGTTTCAAGATATGTTTATCTACTATTCGTACAGATACAAGTTTTAACAACTTGTGGTGCAGTATAGTATCAAAATATTTTGATATATCTGCATCTACTACCTGAGTCTTTCCCTTGCGAAGTTGAAGGGATATATCATCCATCGCTTGATGTGCATTCTTCTTCCGCCTAAATCCATATGAATTATCACAAAAGTCCGCTTCAAAGATCGGCTCGATAACTATCTTTACTGCCATCTGTATTATCCTATCTTTGATTGTTGGTATGCCTAACGGTCTCTCATGACCATCTGCTTTTGGTATATATACCCTTCTAACTGGCATTGGCTTATACCTCTTGCCTGATAACTCATCAGCTATACTTTCGAGATATCTTTCTCTACCTCCTTCCATTTCCTCTATGCTTTCAAAGGTTACTTCATCTACTCCACATGCACCTTTGTTCGCTTTAACAAGTTTATAGGCATGGCTTAGTATATCCTTCCTATACACCTTGTCATAGAGAAGATAGAATCTGTACTCCTTCTCCTGCTTGGCCTTCTGGTATAGTTTCCGCTGGAGAGCCTGAATTTTATCTGGAGTTTTCAGCATTTACGCAATCTCCTTACTTTTCTCTTTGAGAAACTTGATAAAGGCATTGCCCCTTCCCTCTTTCAAGGTTGTGTTGTCCTTGATATAATAACGGTACTATGAGCAACTCCGACTTCCTTATAAGCCTGATAAACTTTCGGTTTCCCTTATATCCACCAGTTAACACCTATTGTATCTGCTTACAAGGATCTCCCATGCTACTTTGCATAACCTCCTCTACGTGTCACCCCTACTACCCCGGAAGCCCATCTATCGGTTCTGACAGTTATTGTTAAGATAGATGTTTCAGCCTTCCCATAGTGACCAAATGGTCGACAGCTTCATTTCAATTTACGAGGCTACATATAGGTTCGCTTGCGCTGCAACCCGCAGATTTGCTCGACTCACTTTCTGAGCCTTTGTCAGGAAACTCAATGTTTCAGGTTACCCTTAACACCTTCCTCTTGCTACGTGGGTGAACTGTCGAATTCCCACGGCTGGACTTTAACCAGCAAGCTATACAACATACACGGCATACGGTCACCCATTAGTAGGCCCCTGTCAAGCACAAAAAACCTCCCTTGCGCGAAAAAATGAATTTTTTTTGCGTTATCAATTTTGATGATAACAGGGATTTTAGATTGAGGTTGCATTTAATATTTTGTTTTATATCAAGGCAATACTTGTTATACTTTGTTTTACTCGCTGGAAGATAGGGCAACGCTGGAGAGCGACCCGAGCGCCATGCGAGTGGCTATACGGATGGGGGAGGCTATGCATTTTGCGTAGCCCTCTCTCTTTGAATCATCCGTTAGTCAACAAAAGCGATAAACTCAATCTACTATAATTTAAATCGGTGTTATCTATAATCATTCAAAGTCTTCAAAACTTTAACACATTATCCACACCCTGATTTTCAGTGTTTTTAGCTACGGATTACTTTTCCGCTCCAGTCACCCATCCGGTTCAAGGCTTTCGTGCGAGTTTATCCTTTCGGAAGTAAACTCATCGCCCCTGGCAAATTCATGCCCCAGAAAATCCTCGGTTCCATGCACGTGTCCAATTGATTTTTGCAAATCTTATGGCTCTATATCCAGACCTTTATGGCTCACAACATAGGCAGAAATGTAATTAAAACCTTTTCAAACTTTTTTGCCTTTATCGATGGAACAGCTTTCCAATCAAATCTCGTGGATTGGTTACCAACCCCTTTGCCGGTTCACTGTCCCATCTAATAACAGATCTACATAGTTCTCCTTTTATTTATTGTGGATGAAGCAGCTTCCATTTGTTTTTGGTTTGATAACCATAAAATTCAATATTTGGTTCCCCGCTCCATCCACATACTTACTTAAATAACATCTTAGTATCAAACTCTGTCTGGTCCTTTATGATAAAGTAACACGCCCTGGCTATCTTGTTACTTAATGCTTTTGTCGCTACGATCTGATTTGTTTTAGACACCTTGCGTTGATGCCAACTCCTGGCTTGCGGACAAAAACGCCTCATAAAGTTAGCCGCTTCTACATACGCCCATGCTAAATACTTATTCCCGTTCTTTTTGTTGTTCTCACCTTTCTTCTTACCATTGGATACTTTTTTAGATGATACACATCTACAATACGATGAATAATTTGATACCGCTTGAAATCGATTCATGTCTCCTGACTCAAGCATTATGGTTATACCCAGTATGTCGCCTATGCCTGGCACTGTTAGCAATTTCTCAAATGGGTATCGCAACTTCACCTCTTTTATCACTGTCTTTTCTATCGCATCGATCTGAACATTTAAAAACTCTATTACCTCACAGTTACTTTGTGCCGACATTACCAGATGTTTGTTTGGAAACAATATATTCAACTCTACCTCACTCAGCTTTTTTGTCTCCCGCACATTCAGTTTCTGTCCTGTATTACGGTTAACCATACTTTGCAGGCTTAACACATGAGCTGTTCTCTGTTGCACCAACATCATACGTTTCCTGAGTAAGTCCCTTATTGGACGGATATCTTTCGGATAAATATATCCTTCGGGCAGGATTCCTAATCTTAACATATGTGCTAACCAGAATGAGTCCCATTTGTCGTCCGTGTATTTCATCCCGGAATATTGCTGCATCTCGGAGGGGTTGGCAAGATGTACATTGTATTTCTTGTCCATTAATCCATCTACCAGCCAATACCAGTTGTATGTTGATTCTACCACTACACCTTTTATCTTTCTCTTAAATGGTTTTAGTGTGTTTAACACCATGTTCAAATCGTTAGGTAGCTTTTTACTCAGAATTCTACAATCTTTCTTGTCTATAATTCCTATAAAATTGTTATCCGAATGCAAATCTATTCCTACATAATAACTCATTACTGCACCTCCTTAAAAAATTGTTAACAATATAATTTATATCAACATTATGATATATTGTTAACTTGAAGGTGCCTACTATATGATTATCAAATCTCCCCTTGACTGCATAGAAAAAAACAAACGGCAAATCTCAAAAGAGGAAAATAGGGACAGCGACCGTTTTCTATAGCCTTTGCCTCCTGTTACACTGTTCGTCCGTCTGTATGTCGCCTGGGTGTCAATTCTTTATCTTTGATAAATTATTTTCTAAGTCGAAATACTCACATAAGTTTTTCAAACCCTACCTGTTCAAAATGGTGATCAGATGTTATAGCTCTGCTAATCCCTTTATCTTTCATCACTGTAAAACTAATACAATCGGTAAGACTCCAGCCCTTGTCCTTGCGGGTACTAAACAGTTCCCAGCCCCGTTCTATCAACTCCTCACTTACATGTCTTGGCCAGGGGTCAAACCTTGATTAGTGATTATGCAACAATTGGAAGCAGACATTATTAAACTTCACAGAGAAGTTTCTTAAAATCAGAATTGACCATTCCCACAGTTTTCATATTATTTTTGATTATAAAAACAGGCACATTCTTATATTTAGGGATTACGACTGCTCTCTTTGCATCTTTGAAATGATAAATCTTATGGTCTCCCCGGGTATGACTATAAACACATCCGAATTTTTCAAATATCTTACAGAGTTTTTTATAATGAAGAGGTTTCAACTAAGCGGTTACTAAAATGTTATTAAATTCCATAAGCTCTTTATCCAAGCTTATAACTTCTAATTTATTTGCCAGATCAAAACCTGCCTTCTCTAAATTTTCCTTAAAAGTTCCTAATTTTTTCATTTCGCCAATTTGAATATTTATTACTTCAATGAGATTTTTTTTAGCCTCTGCAATTGTTTCTCCACATGCAGGAATATCTAATTCAGGGCAATTGGCAATAAACATACTACCTTCTTTCCAGACTTCCTCAGTAAGTTTTATTTTCATCATACCTCCTTTCAAGGCAAGAACCGTTAAATATACATGTTAAAAGTGAGCTTAAGTATAAATAAGTGCCTAAAGTGTTATAAATTCCATAAAAGAATAAAAGTAAAAGGGGTCACCCATTAGTAG
>JAANXD010000051.1 GCA_018263435.1 Candidatus Scalindua arabica
GTTTTTTTAACAGAAAAGTCTTTCCAGTTTTCATTTTACCTATGAGGAATTGAAACGAGGTATCTACGCACCCCTCCTTTGTCATCCATTTATGGTTTTCATTTTACCTATGAGGAATTGAAACACAAAAGGCTGGCTCAAATGGGCAAACACACATAACGTTTTCATTTTACCTATGAGGAATTGAAACCTTATTGGAAACGGATGACATTGCTTTTCTGTTTCGCCGTTTTCATTTTACCTATGAGGAATTGAAACATATTGTATGGATTCCACGAATAATAATTCACTTTTCTGTTTTCATTTTACCTATGAGGAATTGAAACAGAGTATATTGATATTATGGGTAGTTGCTGGGATTGGTTTTCATTTTACCTATGAGGAATTGAAACTTGATATATATGTAGATGAGTGGGTCAAGGTGTATAAGTTTTCATTTTACCTATGAGGAATTGAAACACCGATAAAAACAGATTGACATTTGGATATTTATTCGTTTTCATTTTACCTATGAGGAATTGAAACTTGATTTTACTGGTTTTTTGTGGTTTTTATTGGCTTGTGTTTTCATTTTACCTATGAGGAATTGAAACTCTTGTACATTGTCAACAAATTCTCAGCGTCAATCTCGGGTTTTCATTTTACCTATGAGGAATTGAAACGGAGTATGGGTAGATATTTATTTGCCTGGTATCTCGTTTTCATTTTACCTATGAGGAATTGAAACTTTAATACAAGCGTTCAAAAGATCGTACCAACTAAAGGTTTTCATTTTACCTATGAGGAATTGAAACGGTTATATCATGGCCGGTAAACCCAAATTTTACCGGAGTTTTCATTTTACCTATGAGGAATTGAAACTTAAATCGTTTGCGTTTGAACTTATCGGGAAGGGATGACGTTTTCATTTTACCTATGAGGAATTGAAACCTTGATAGAGATTGTATACAAAACAAAAACAAAGGCAAGTTTTCATTTTACCTATGAGGAATTGAAACTGTAATAGTATATATCATAACGATAGCTACGGTTAGTTTTCATTTTACCTATGAGGAATTGAAACCCGATACCTTGATTAAATCCTCTCTACCCTGCTCCGTTTTCATTTTACCTATGAGGAATTGAAACTGGGAAATAGCCTGACTTTCGTCAGGAGTCCAGAATGTTTTCATTTTACCTATGAGGAATTGAAACACGAAAATATGGAAAGATAAATCCTTCCATAAAGTCGCCCCCCATGCGGGGGCGTGGATTGAAACCCGCCTCTACTCATGTTGGTGTATTCAGGCGTTTGTCGCCCCCCATGCGGGGGCGTGGATTGAAACGGCTAGGATAAATATAGGATTACCCCTTGATTCTAAGATCAAGAGGAGAAATATCCGCAAACTCAACCTTGACACACCATTACAGAGGTGATAGCATCTTATCTAATTATGAATATAAAAGATTTGGTTCTTACCAAGAAAAATCTACATTTCGAAAAGGGTGACATTATATTCAATGAAATTGCAAACAACAAGGACTTTGTGAACAGAATCCTTGTAACGCTTGCTCGCCGCCTTGAAGAAACTGATTTAAGTTTCACACTTCTTTTTAAGCTGATTTCTAAAAGCTCCAAACCTTAAACATATCTATTTTTACATTCAGAAAATAGAAACTTTTGTAAGGGCGAACGGCCGTTCGCCCCTACGCTAGTGTAAATGTCAGGGTATGTCTCTTAACGAGTACTTACTCGTTTTGCCAATGGCGTCTTCCACCTTACGTCTACATATTCCATATTGGACAGGTCTACTCCTTCTTCTTTTGCAACACTCAATAAATTCTGAAGTTTTTTATAATCAGAAAGTTCACCTACATGCCCACTTGATGTAGGATAACCCCATTTAATCTTTGCTCCATTTTTTGTCCATAATTCGACTTCAATGTTACCATCTTTACGGTTTCCTCTGATCTTTGAGACATCTATAGTCGCAATCTTCAATAGTTTATCAATTTTGTTATGTTTCAGATAATTCAGGAGGTTTATACCATCCTCGATTGAACTGTCATTCCATCTTTCACCATATCCGGGGACCTTTACGGACTTTCTACTGATTATATAAATCGGGTCATCGCCTTCTTCAGGATATTTGTAAAATTTGGCCGGAAGCCTCACACAATCTTTATCTACTAAATATTTCTTACCTTTCCTCTTAACAATTGCTGTAGGCCTGCGCAGTTCGAACTTCATCTTGAGTTTGTCAGGCAGTTCCCTTTCGACGTAGTGAACCTTAGAGATAAGGGGATTATTTTCATACGCCGCCACAATCTTTTTTGTCAAACCTTTCTCAAAGATATTATATTTCTTTTTTAATCCTTGAATACTGTTTATCTCATTAATAAATTTATCTGTTGCCCAGTCCGGGGTCTCAAACGAAAAAGTTACAGGGCTTACCAGAAACATATCCTGATTTGTCAAATTCTTCCATGTAAATTTACCAAGCCATATAACAGAAAAGACGATGATGATGACAATGACTAACTTGAGCAAAAAAGATGTAGACGCTTTCTGTATATTTTCAATATACGGTTTTGAGGCAGCAATACTTGTCTTTATATTATCTAATGCCTTATCGTACTGGTCTCTAAGGAATTTTTTCATTTTTGTTTAAGTTAAATAAATATCCTACAATTTATAAGCTGTTCAGGTCGATATTCTGGCTGCTTTTTTGTCTTGAATGCCCGCTCGAATAGTTTGTTCCCGCCCGGATAATCCGGTCGAACGGGCAGGTGAGGAGTTATATTTGAAAGCGGCATCAACAATAATACTGCATAGTTCGGTAAAACTGATATTTGCGGCAGCGGCGGCTTTTGGCAACAGGCTTCTTTCAGTAAATCCCGGTATTGTATTAACCTCAAAAATGTATATTTCTCCATCGTTACCCAGGATCATATCTACTCTTGAGAAGGTGCGGCACCCCAGACTATTGTGTGCACGAATTGCCAGCTCCTGTACCCTGTCATATACCGCATGAGTTAATGTACACTCAGAAGATTCTTCCGCAGATTCAAGAATTATGTATTGGGTATTTTTGCTTTTGTACTTCGCATCATAGTCATAAAATCCTGTTGCTGTCTTTATTTCGATTACAGGAAGAGCCTTATCGTCAAGAATACTAACTGTCAATTCCCTGCCTTCGATATACTTTTCAATTAAAACCTCCGTATTATGAGAACCCGTATGTTTAATTGCATCCGACAATTCATCGTATTCACTGATTACAGATATCCCTATGCTGGAACCGTTGCTTATTGGTTTTATAACTACAGGCAATTTCAGGTTTTTAACACTCTTAACAATTTCTGACATGCTTTGTGTAGTTGAAACAGTAAAATAATCAGGAGTTGGTATATTATTTTCTTTAAATATATCCTTAGATTTTACCTTGTCCATTGTAAGCCTGCTTGCCAAAACGCCGGAACCGGTATATGGAATGTCTTTAGACTCCAGAACTTCCTGGATGCCGCCATCTTCCCCGAAATATCCATGAAGGGCGACGAAGGCTACGTCAATTTTATAATTATCAAGTTCACTAACCAGGTCATCATTAACTACTATCTTGATAACATGGTTATCAGTTTGCTCCAGAGCATTTGCAACCGCCTTACCTGACTGAAGCGATATCTTCCTTTCAGGTGAAATGCCACCCATTAATACGGCAATATTTTTTTCTTCAGCCATAGTTTAATCTTTTCAAGGATTATATAGATGCACAGAGAATTACAGACTATACCCTAATATTTTATATCGGGTTTTATTATGTTTTCTGTATTCTCTGTGCATTTTATATGTCAGCAAAAAAAACGATTACCAAATCTGTATCTCTTGTTCCAGTGAAACATCGTATTTCTTCTTAACAGTTTCTTTAATTATCTTTATAAGTTCAAGTATATCAGCGCTGGTAGCATTTCCTGTGTTTACTATGAAATTTGCATGTTTTTCTGAAACAACAGCACCTCCTACCTTCTGCCCTTTAAGATTCGCCTTTTCAATAAGTTCCGCGGCTTTAAAGTGCTGTGTATTCTTAAATATACTACCGGCATTAAATGTCGATAAAGGTTGTTTTTCTTTTTTTTCTTTATAAATTTCGTCCATCTTTTCAAGAACTACTTCAATTTTTGATTCCTTAAGTGTGAATTCTACATTAACTACTATTTGCCTACTAAGATTACATCCACGATATGCAAACTCTACATCGTCACGGCTGTGTTTTGTAATCTTGCCATCAAAAGTCATTGTAGTCAGAGAGTCTATCGTATCGCTTATATCACCATATTTCCCTCCGGCATTCATCATTACGGCACCGCCTACAGTGCCAGGGATTCCCACTAATCCTTCCAGACCTTCCAATCCAGATAAGGCAGACTTCCGAATAAGCTTGGCAAGGCCTACACCTGCCCCTGATAACACGTGTCTGCCGTTTATTTCTATCTCTTTGAAATCAACTCCTCCTAAATGAATCACCACGCCTTTAACTCCACTATCATTAACAAGAAGGTTAGTTCCTTTCCCAAGAATGAACACCTTTTTCTGCTCATCTCTACAGAATTGGAGCACTTTCTTAAGTTCTGACATATTCCCTGGCTCTACAAATATCTCTGCCACACCCCCTGTTCTGAAAGAAGTATATCTTTGCAGGGGTACGTCATACCTGAATATTTCATCAATAATTTCCGGACTACTAATCATATTCATTTTCAAGATCGTCTTTTAAACCATGAGCAGCTTTCCATATATCACCCGCACCCAGGATCATAATAATATCATTCTTTTTCACACTTAAACGTAAGCTGTTTACAATCTCAGAGATACTTTTAATACATTCAACATCACCACCTTTTTCCTGCAATTCACGTTTAAGATCCAGCGAACTAACAGAAGCCCTTTCTATATCCGAATCTCTTGCCGCGTAGATGTCAGCAATAATTACTTTATCAGCGAGCGTGAGAGCCGTAGCAAATTCTTCCAAAAGAAGTTTTGTGCGATTATGCTGATGCGGCTGAAAAACACACCAAATCCGCTGTGAAGGGTATATCGACCTTGCAGTTTCCAATGTTGTTTTAATTTCTGTAGGATGGTGGGCAAAATCATCAATAATTGTAATCCCGTTCTTATTACTGATAGTTTGAAAACGTCGACTTACACCATTAAATAATGCCAACGCTCTTTTTATAACTTTTGCATTTAAGCCTATATGATTACAAACAGATATTGCGGCAAGCGCATTTGACACATTATGTAACCCAGGTGTTTTGAGACAGAAGTCACCAAAATATTCCCCTTCTTTAAATACGGCAAAATGATTTTTCTCCTTATCTGCATAGTACACGACGGCAAGCCATTTTGCGCCTGATTCAAGATATGCTTTACCACAGAAGTCATCAACCATTGGCCTTCCATGCTTCTGTATCCATTCGCCAGAGTAAGCTTGCATGGCTGAAGTCTTTCGGTTCTTATTGGACAAGTCAGATGCCGTAACAATCGAGTAACTTTCAACCCTGCATTTCGCACCCTTGACAACCTTCCTTATATTCGCATCATCATTATTTATAACAAGCAAACCGCTTTCCGGAATTAAGGATACAAATTCAGTAAAAGCACCCGCGATCCCATCAATATCTTTATAGTAATCCAGATGGTCTTCTTCAATATTTGTAATTACTCCTATCTGCGGCGTCAGATTCAAAAACGTTCTATCATATTCACATGCCTCGGCAATAAAATAACTTCCATTGCCGACATAAGAATTGCCCCCGATCTCTTCAACATTACCACCGATTACAAAACTGGGTTCATGGCCTGCCTTTTTCAGTATTGTAGAAATCATTGCAGTTGTTGAGGTCTTACCATGTGTACCGCTTACGGCAACACCACATTTTCTTTTCATTAAAGATCCTAAAAACTCAGAATACTTAACGACCCGCAACCCCAATGTCCTTGCCTTTTTAAGGTCAGGATTATTTTCATTGATGGCGGCTGAAGTTATCACCAGGTTTGTTTCCGGATCAAGACCTTCGCCATCCTGTTTTGTGTTAATACTGACGCCCAATTCTCCAAGCTCATGAGTTATCGGAGAACATTCCATATCTGAACCGGATACAATATAACCTTCGTCGACCAAAATCTTGGCAATAGCACTCATACCCGCACCACCAATACCAATGAAGTAAATATATTTCCCATAGTCATTGTTATAATCAACAAGATCCTGACCATGTTGATTATTTATTTCCTGATAATATTCTTGTGAAATAAGGTTCATTCCTTTCTGTAGCTTATTTGTAAGCTCTCAATAAGTTGCGGAAGACTTATAAATTCTTGACCACCCCATTTCCCCTCCTTGCGAAGGAGGGGATTAAGGGGAGGTCTTCCTCAACTTATTGATAACTTACGTTTATTGTTTCAAATTTCCCGGGTATTGTTAACTAAGTGGGACGCGCAAAACTAACTAATTTTTTTTTAGTTTTCTTCGCTTCAAGTGTTTGACATATTTTATCTACAACATGTTCTGCCGCAAAAGGTCTGCTTAAGCTTCTGTTTTTTTTCTTCATATTATCCAGATCTTCATCATTCCTGAATAAATTTGATACTAATTCTGTAAGTCTTGCAGGTTTCAGTTCATCCTGCTTTATGATCACGGCGCCTCCTATCCTCGCCAGTTCATAAGCATTCCAATATTGATGGTTATCCGTCGCATACGGGTAAGGTATAAGGATTGCCGGAATACCTACTGCAGATATTTCTGCAATAGTATTTGCTCCCGCACGACAAATAACCAGATCTGACAATTTATAAGCAATACCTATGTCATTGGAGAATTCGGAAACAAAAGAACTTATCCCCAGATTATCATAAACGTCTTTCGCTTCCTTATATCCCTCTTTTCCGGTAAGATGAATAATTTGTAATTTCTGAATTAAATCCTTAAGCTTCGGAATACTCTGCAATATTACTTTATTTATAGCCTGAGCTCCCTGGCTACCACCCATCACCAACAATGTCTTTCCTTGAGAAGTCAAACCGAACGGGTTTTTACTAATCTCTGATTCATTGGCTATAACATCCTTTCTTATTGGTATACCGGTAACACTAACAGAGTGCACCTTTTTAAACCTCTTTTTTGTGCTTTCCCAATGGCACAGAACAGCATCCGCCCACCTTGCCATTATTAAATTGGTTCTTCCCGGTATAACATTTTGTTCTATCAGGACAATTGGAACCCTGGCGATGTATGCGGCAACCACAGGTAAGGCTGAACCATATCCTCCCAAACCAATTATTATGTCAGGCTTAATTCTAATAATATTAATTAAGGAATATATTGCTCCGATTAAGGAAACAATGATTAAGGCAGGTAAGCGAATAAACGATGTAAACTTACATGCCTTAATTTGTTTAAACTCATAGCCGCTCTTCCCTATATATCCTGATTCTCCCTCCTTGCTTGTGCCAAAGAAGATTATATTCGCACCGGGAAATCTGGACGATATTTCCTGTGCTATACTCAGGCCGGCAATTAAATGCCCACCCGTACCTCCACCGGCAAAAATTACATTCAAGTAACTAAACTCCTAACCCAGACTAGCTGGAAAATCCAAAATCCGAAGCACGAAATACGAAATAAAACAAATCCAAATGACAAAAATACAAATGTTCAAAAAAAAATGGGTTCCGTGTTAAATGTTTAGAATTTTGATCATTGGAATTTTGATATTATTTCGAGTTTCGGATTTCGATATTCTAATTTATTTGCTGCTAAAAAAAGCAAGAAATTGTCGACTTAGAGACTATTGTTTTTAGCACTACTTATTGAGGCATCAGAATCTTCTGACTGCTTCGCGATATTTAAAAGTATCCCTACTCCCAGTAACGATAATAATATTGATGAGCCTCCCGTACTGATAAATGGTAATGGAAGTCCTTTCGTAGGTATAGAACCGGTAACAACAGCAACATTTATAGCTGCCTGCAAAGCAATTGAAGCCGTTATGCCTAATGCAAGGAAGAAACCGAACGCATCCGGCGCCGTCTTACAGATCCTTATACCCTGCCATGCAAATAAGGCAAACATAACAATAATACAAGTCGTTCCTATAAATCCAAATTCCTCACCTATTATCGAAAAGACAAAATCATTATCACTCATCGGCAGAAAGAACAACTTCTGGCGGCTTTCGCCCAACCCCAAACCTGCTATTCCTCCAGAACCAAGTGCAATCCATGACTGTATAATCTGATAACCAATTCCCATCGGATCTTTCCAGGGATCAAGAAATGCAAGCAGCCTGTTGTGCTGATAAGTTGGAATTTTGTGCATAATTTGATAAATATGAGGAATGGAGGCAATTAATGTGAAAATCACATAAATAATCCTGGTACCTCCTACCATTATCAATAGAAATGAAACGGCTGTTATAAACATAGCAGTACCAAAATCCGGTTCCTTTAATATAAGCAGGGAAACAACACCTATTAATATAATCGGAACAACAAAACCCTTTGCGAAAGTTGCCATCTTTTCCCGGTTCTTTGCTATATAACCTGACATAAAGATAATCATCGCGAGTTTGGCAAATTCTGATGGCTGGTATCCAAAAATCCCTACCCTTATCCACCTGCGAGAACCATTAATTTTTGCTCCTATTTCTGGAATAAGTACAACAGCCAGACCGGCAAGTGCAACGATGAAGATAACCATACTGTATTTCTGCAAATAATGATAATCAGTCCTCATCATGATTAACATACCTGTTATTGCAATGATTACCCATGCAACGTGCTTGAGAAAAACAATGTTCATTGAACCGGCACCTTCGGTTGTTTTTGCTGAACTGGTACTGTATATCATAATTATCCCGATTACGAGCAGAGTAGTAACAAGATACATTATGACATTTGCCGGTTCTAAACTAAGGCTTGAAGTTCGGTTGAAATCTTCAGCCTGGTCTGTATGTATATCTTTACTGTAGTCTGTACTAATTGCAAACGGGTTTCTGAGGATATTCATAATTTTAAAGTTATCAAACTGCAAAGTGCCATTATTGCCGCTATTATAAAAAATCTCATTGTAATCTTTGTTTCAGGCCAGCCCTTAAACTGAAAGTGGTGATGAATGGGGGCGCACAGAAACAGCCTCTTTTTAAACATTTTGAATACGACGACCTGCAACAAAACGGAAAAGGATTCCACTATAAATATACTTCCAATAAAGAATATAAGAAGTTCCTGCTTCACAATAATAGCTATAATTCCAAGTACGCCTCCCAGTGGCAAGGAGCCTACATCTCCCATAAATGTCTGTGCGGGAAAGCAATTAAACCACATGAAGCCTAACCCTGCCCCCACCAGTGCAGAGCAGAAAATACTTAATTCACCAGCGCCTGAAATATAGGGAACATTTAAGTATGCACTAAAGTCTACACGTCCCACAATATAGGTTATCAAAGTAAAGGCCAGGCCGGCGATCACTGTGCATCCAATTGCTAGCCCGTCAAGACCGTCAGTAATATTGACGGCATTGGACATTCCTACTACGAAGAACATTACCATTAATACATAAAACGCCCCCAGATCAGGCCTGACTTCTTTGAAGAATGGTATTACAAGTTTTGTCCCATCTTCAATATTCATGAAGTGAAAGTACAATATCAAACCAATTATCAGCCCCAGACCACACTGGAAGAGAAGCTTTGATGTGCTGGTTAACCCTGATGAATGACTCTGTGTCAGTTTTATATAATCATCAAAAAAACCAAGTACACCGAGCCAGACAGCCGTAAATAATACTAATAAAATGTATATGTTAAAAATATTACACCAGAGCAGAGTAGAAAGAAGAACCGCAACCAATATAATAACACCACCCATTGTAGGTACGTCTTTCTTATCACTGTGAAGGTCTTTCAGTTTTTCAGAATCTGTCTTTGCAGTATCCTCCGAAACCTTGTGCCTTTTAAGTATCTTTATTACCTGCGATCCTATAAGCAAACTTATTAAGAAAGCAGTTATAGCGGCAAGGCCGGCTCTAAATGATATATATCTTATTAACTCAAACCCCTGAAAATAATCATGAAGGGGATAAATCCATTTATAAAGCAATCTTTTCTCCGCATAACATCAAAGAAAATGACTTATGTAGCCGCATGGCTTCCTGCCCGACTTCGCCCGCCCGGCCAGCCGTTCGGACGGGTCATTCAGGCGGGTTGCCTGCGCAGACTGAAGTCTGCGGCTACTAGTTTGAATCTCCTGGACATTTAATTAGTGTTCATCATTTCAGACTAAACTCAGCAGTGCGGTATTGTTTTCATTTCTCCCTGAAAAGTAATTCTTGATTTGACGCAAAACAGACTCAAGTTTCATTCTTCTTGAACCTTTTATTAAAACTGTATCGTCTTTTCTTAATTGTGAAGCGACAAAAGAACACATCTCTTCTGAAGTCTCACAACTCAGAATATTCTCTCTCGGCATACCGTAAGCGATTGCTTCTTCTGCCACAAATCTGGAAAACGGGCCGACTGTCCACAAGGCATCAATGTTTGCATTGGCAACCTTCGCACCAACTTCTTTATGCAACTCTTCTGCATAATTTCCCAACTCCAACATATCTCCACATATAAATACCTTCCTTCCGGAAGTCATCCATTCGGAAAATTCATCTAATGCAGAAGACATTGACGAGGGATTAGAATTATAACAGTCATTGATAACTACAATATCGCCGCAAATCTGTCTCTCCATCCGCATAGACGGAAGCTTGAAGTCAATGAATTTGTCACATATAACTTCAATACCAATACCAACTGCATCGCACATGGCTATCACTGCCAGGGCGTTATAGATATTATGTCTGCCGAGAATCGGCAAATTTACAGTAAAGGAGTCATTGACAGTAAAGATAAAACCTGAATCATTACGCTTAACGTTTGATGCTTTTATATCAGCACTTTGATTAAAGCCGAAACTTATAACCTTTCCGTTAAAACGGTTTGCAATCTGATTACACCAGTCGTCATCAGCATTTGTAATCAACGTACCATTTTCCGACATATTTTCGATAAATTCTGATTTAGCGCTTGCAACACCTTCAATACTACCAAGGCCTTCAAGGTGTGCGTTTGAGATGTTGGTCAGAATGGTATAATCAGGAAATATAATTTCAGACAACCTTTTAATCTCACCGGGAGCATTTGTACCCATTTCTACAATACAAAAATCATGTGTAATTTCTGCATCGAAGATTGTTAAAGGAACGCCAATAAAATTATTAAAGCTTTTCCTGGACCGTGACACACTTTTAAAATTCCCAAGAACATGATAAACCATGTCCTTAGTTGTTGTTTTACCATTACTGCCCGTAACGGCGATAAAACCAGCCGGCAAGCTGTTACGATAATACTTTGCCAGATCACCCAGGGCTCTTAATGTATCAGCAACTTCTAATAAGGTGCATTCCTTAAATCCGTTATGTAATGAATATGCAGACTTTTTGCCACTAGATATTACCGCACCGGCAGCGCCATTATGTATGGCTTGTTCAACAAATTTGTGACCATCATAATTTTCACCTTCCAGGGCAAAAAAGATTTCCCCATGTTTTATAGACCTGGTATCCGTAGATATTCCATTAATAACCAACTCTGAATTACCTTGAATTAATTTTCCACCTGTTGCCTTTAAGATGTCAGAAACTTTTAAATTATTCATTTTTCTTTATCTTCGTACAATTTAGATTCCTATCAGGGTGCTTATTATTCATATTTCTATAAGCAATTTGCAGGTTTAAACCAAAACTTACTCTTTGCCTCTCACACTTGGTAAAAAGTTTATAAAGTTCTTTAAGGATGTTAGGTATTTCTTTACTTTCAAATGGAGAAATCCTGTGACGGGATGGATTTCTACGAAATGTTGTATCTTCAAATAACCTCCTTGGTGTATTCAGAAGATAACCAACGAACCCGTAATTCAGATTGTGTTGTGAATCTATATCTTGAGAAATGTTTTTATTTATAGAATAGAACTCAATAAAATTTGCTGATCTACAGAAATCTATTAATGATTGGTATGTCTGCCAGCTGCCAGGGTTTGATGTTAGTTCGGCCAATCTGCAAACTTCTGAATGTGTAATCGAAAATATTGGTTTTCTTGATTCGGTCAGTTCAACAATGCCCATTGGTATTATTCCATTCCAATCTTTTGAGAAGCCTTCCACAATATATTGTTGACCCACTTTATCTATGAGTTGATACCATACATGTGCCCTTGCAACTCTACTTTTCTTATCAATTACCCACCCCCAAACAATCATGGCATTTCTTTGCTTTGAGGGGAGATGTGAAGAAAAAAGAAATACTGCATCCTCGCAATCACCTTTCTTTGATTTTTTGGTTTCAAACGGAGTCTGCCAGATATCAGTTTTAGCTTGTTCCGGAACGTATTTTATATTGAAAGCAATATCCTTGTATGCTTCATAAATATATTTACCGTTTTCGAATGTTTCTTCACACCATTCTTTATACCTGAGATTGTCCTGTAACAACTCCTCATTATTTTCAGGGTATGGACACTCATCCGGTACCGGTTTGAAGCCGGGTTTTGAAAAATTACCTGCATAATAACATTCAGATGTTTCTCTTGTTTTCTCCAGAATTGCTTTATCCGCCCGGTTAAATGCCTGAACAAATCTTTCCGGCAAGAACAGTTCGCGTATCAGTTCTGGCCCACTAGAATGTATCACTTTGGTATAAGAGTGTACCGACAACGGTGCGTCGGGCTGGTCATAGCCAATCGCAAATGACAGGCTTAATAAACTTAACATTATGAAGATAAAAACCAGGTAAGTAATTAATTTCAGCCTTTTTGCCATCATTTCCTTATCTTTTAAATAAGAATACTAAACAAAGGCACAACAATCAGGCTACATCAGTAATACTTAATCTCTGTTTCTCATTACTATATATCGAAATTGTTCGATAGTATCTTCTTCACTACTTCTCTATCATCAAAAGGAATTATGATATCTTTTATTATTTGATGTTTTTCATGTCCTTTGCCGGCAATCAGCACCAGGTCATCACTCTTTGCCTCTGCAAGAGCTTCCTCTATTGCTGTATATCTGTTTGTTTGAATATAAAATATTCGTCCGGGCTTTATTCCTGCCTTGATGTCTTCTATTATGCTTTGCGGATCCTCTGAACGCGGATTGTCATTTGTTAACCAGAATATGTCCGAGTTCTCATCAGCTACTTTCCCCATCATTGGACGCTTTTCTTTATCTCTATCACCCCCACAACCAAAAACAAGGAGTATCCGGCCTTTTACCAGATTCTTGAGTGAATACAATACTGTTTCCAGGGCATGCGGTGTATGGGCATAGTCAACAACAATTTTAAAGCTGCGTTTACAGGGTACGGCCTCTAACCTTCCCGGCACAACTGGTGCAGTCTCAATACCGTCTTTTATTACATCCAGTTCAAATCCAAGTGAAATTGCACTTGCAACAGAAGCAAGTGAATTATAAACATTGTGTAAACCCATAAAGGGTATTTTCATATCTATTTCTCTTCCCGAATAATTCAACTTAACCATAATATTAGTTGTAGATTCTCTACATATCTCAGCTTTTATATCAGCATTATTTTCTATTCCATACCATAAGATTTTTGCACTTGTTCTATCAGCAAAATATTCACTGGATTTATCATCTGCGTTTAATATTGCATAAGAATCTCTTGTTAAATTCTTAAACAACTCTACCTTGGCATCCATATAATTTGAAATCGTTTTATGATAATCCATGTGTTCGGTGGTTATATTGGTAAAAACAGCGGTTTTAAAATTAATATCCTCAATCCTATGTTGAATGGCTGAATGAGAAGACACTTCCATAACTGCAAATTTTATCTTTGCCTCTACCATTTCTGCGATGAGCCTTTGAAGCTCGACTGATTCAGGAGTTGTTTCCTGTGCAGGTACAATTTTCCTTCCTATTTGGTAATTAATCGTACCGATTAGCCCTGTTTTGTATCCTGCTTTCTCAATTATAGATTTGGTTAGAAATGTAGTAGTAGTCTTACCATTTGTTCCAGTTACACCAACAACATCAATTTCCTGAGATGGGTTGTTATAAAAACAACAACTCAAAGAGGAAAGCGCTTTTCTAGTGTTACGTACAATTATTTGAGGAATTTTTTGATTAAGAGAAAACCTTTCCTCACTAACTATTGCTTGTGCACCACTTTCAAGAGATTTTTTAATGAAATTATGCCCGTCCGTTTTATATCCCTTAATAGCAACAAAGATATAACCAGGCCTTACCTTTCGTGAGTCATTGGTAATGCCCGTAATTTCAACATCACTAAAGTTGTTTGTTCTTCCTGAATCTAAATGATGAACCAACGCACTCAATTTCATTAAAAAATCATGGCTATTACATTGCTATTTTCAAGGAAAGATCATATTTTTGTATACCTATTTCATGTTGTGAAACGGATTCGTACAGTTGCCTTGTTTTATCAATTATTTGAATCTCATCTGCATATTCACTATACAACCTTTCCCATACTTCATTATTTTCTCCTTTAGCCTTTTCAAGATCTTCTGTAGTAGCATATCTACACCAAGTCAGAAAATTATGTTTCTCTAATTCTTTTTCTGTCATAAGGTTTTCTCCTTAAAATAGCTTTAAAAAAGTTATAAACGATACCCTACACTGACCCCAAATCTTGGGGCAGCATAGGGTATCAATACATCACCCACTGATGTACCTACCTTCCAGCATTTTAGACCATGTATCACCCCCCTTCGTAACAAAATTTCTCCCCACTAAATTACCTTTGAGCCGTTTGGATATATTGCGGCCCAACTTCCATATAATCAAGCGTCCTTTCTATAATGTTACCCACTGCCGGCGCTGCTACCGTACCTCCATAGTAAGCACCGTTTTTCGGTTCATTTAAAGACACTAGGACGCAAACTTTAGGCTCATCCACAGGAGCGTATCCAATAAATGAGCCGATATATTTATTAGTATATTGCATTTTATTCCCAACTCTCTGTAATTTCTTAGCTGTTCCGGTCTTACCTGCAACACTATATGTAAAAAGCATTGCTTTTTTACCCGTGCCTTCCCTTACAACATTCTCCAGAATAGGAGACATTACTTCCCTTGCAATTTCTGGAGAAACAACTCTTCTTACTCGTTCGGGAGTTTTATATCTCTTTTTCACTCGCTTACCTGAATAGTCAGTTATTCTGCTGACTATTTGCGGTTTCAGTAATGTCCCTCCATTAGCAATAGAGCAGAAAGCGGTTGTCAATTGTATCGGTGTTACAGCCGTCTCGTATCCGAAGGAAACTGATATTGTCGAATCAAGCGACCAAAGGTTCAAAGGCCTTACAATACCTTTGGCTTCACCGGGTAATTGAATTCCAGTTTTTTCGCCAAAAGAAAAATTCTTCAAATAACTGTGTAATCTGTTTTTATCCATACGCATTCCTAATTGTGCCATTCCTATATTGCTGGAACGAACTACTATGTCAGATACACTTAAATAATCATATGAATGAACATCCTTGATAACCCTGCTTCTAACTTTAAAAGCGCCATTATGACAAAAGAACTGATCATCTTCTTTCACTAAGCCACTATCAAGCGCACCACTTACAATTAAGGGCTTAATCAATGAACCAGGTTCAAAGCAATCCGTAATAACCCTGTTACGCCTTTCTCTTGGACTTGAATCCTGCACGAAATTTGGATTAAACGAAGGGTAATTAGCCATTGCCAATACCTCTCCTGTAAAAGGATCCATTGCTATCGCGACAGCCGAATCCGGTTTCCACTTTGAACATGCATTCTCAAGTTCATCCTCAACTATAGACTGAATTTCACAATCAATAGTTAGAAAGACACTGTTGCCATATTTTGCAGAAACAGTCTCTCCTTGTAATGTAGAAAACTGCCGCTGGCGACCATCTTTTTCTACTACCTTGGAACCTTTACTTCCGGTAATAACCTGGTTGAATGAACTCTCAATACCTTCTAAACCATTTTGATCAATATCAGTAAAACCTAATATATGAGAACATAGCTTTTCATATGGATAGACCCTTTTATACTCATGCCTGAACCCAATACCTCCAAGGTCTAGCTGCCTTAATATATCCACTTGCTCATCCGGTATTCTTCTTTTTATCCATACAAACCTCTTTTTTTTGTTTAATAGTTTTGCAACTTTTGTTTTATTTAAACCTAATACCTTAGATACTGCCTGAGCGGTCTTCTTTTTATCCCTTATGACTAATGGATCTGCAAAGACAGAACTTACTTGAACTGACTCTGCAAGCTTCAACCCGTTTCTATCAAAAATAAGCCCCCTTCTGGTGGGAATATCCTGTTTTTTAAATTGCTGAGAAAACGCTAAAGAGGTATATCTTTTGTGGTCAAAAATCTGTATGCGAACCAATTGATATAGAAGGGCAGTAAATATTACAAATATGCAGAGACACAGGATGTTTGCTCTTATTTTATAACACTTTGGAATTATATTTGTGTTTAGCATTATATTTCTTTACAACTGATTTAATTAGAAATTTGAAACACCTATGCTTCAATTTTGCCAGGCAATTTTTTATTCAGGTCTTTACGAGATTTCTTTACAACAGCAATGCTTTCCTCTTCCTGAACAACCAGATCAAGTTTCATATCTTTTACCTTCAAAGATATCATTTCCTGCCTTTTCAATTTGTCAGATTTGAATCTTAATTTTTTGCTCTCTTCTGATAATCTTGCCAGCTCATTCTCCATCTTTGTAACATCGTACCCAATCTTTATTATTCTCGAACCTTCCGACATAGTAAAAATTGCCATTATTAATAGAACAACAAGAATACAACCATATCTGCAAACTTTCATAAGTTATGTCCTTTCTGCTGCACGAAGTTTAGCACTTCTTGCTCTAACATTTTCCCTGATTTCCGAATCAAGGGGACTTAGAGGTTTTTTTGTAAGAATTTCCAGACTGGAAGCATCTTGCCCCATACGAAAGGCACTCTTGACTAAACGATCCTCAAGAGAATGAAAAGATACCACAACAATTCTTGAACCACTGGCCAGGAACTCACATACATTATTCAAGAAATGCTCCAGACTCTTTAACTCGTCATTTACCGCTATTCGCAGCGCCTGAAATACTCGAGTAGCAGGATGGATTTTTCTTTTCTTTTGATATTTCTGTGGTGCATACAATGCCTTTTCAACAATTTTCGATAATTGGGTCGTTGTTTTTATCTCTGCCCCAGTTTTCCTTTCCTGCACAATAGCCTTGGCAATGCGCCTGGACCTTCCTTCATCACCATATCGCCAGAAAATATCTGCCATTTCCTTTTCAGAAAGTCTTTTTAGCAAATCTTCAGCCGTTTTACCCTGTGATCTATCCATTCTCATATCCAAAGGGCCTTCCTTGATAAAACTAAAACCACGCTCCATGGAATCAAGTTGCAAAGACGAAACTCCAAGGTCAAGTAAAATACCCTGAACCTTACTAATTTCTAATTTATTCAAAATATAATCTAAGTCTACATAGTCAGCTTGATACAATTTGTAAGAATCGCTTATCTTTGATAGATACCTACCTGCTATCTTAAGTATCTCAGCATCCTTGTCTATTCCTATAAGGAGGCCATCAGGCTCTATCATCTTTAATATTTCACAACTATGCCCTCCAGCACCAATTGTAGCGTCAACTATTATGTCCCCCTTACCCGGATTAAGCATGCTGATAACTTCATTAAGCATTACGGGCTTGTGAGGCGAACTATCTTCATCAGAAGAAATCATCGATAAATGCTTGATTAATTTTTTTAAGATCCTGCAAAATCGGCATATCCATATTATTTATTCGGGTTATAACCCAACTGAAAAAGGTCCTCTGCATCTTTTTCGAAATTCTGCTCGTGATCTTCCTCATATTCGTTCCATTGCTGCAGATCCCATATCTCAATCCGGTCCATTACACCAATAATAACTACGTCCTTCTTAAGGCCTGCATAATCCTTGTGCGGCTGAGGTATGATAATCCTACCCTGTTTATCACAAGTCACAAAGCTGCTTGACCTGGAAAAGAAAAGGCGCTGGAATGTCCGTGCCTTTTGATTAGTAAACATGAGTTCTTTTAATTTGCCTGTTAATTCGTCGAAATGCTGCGGAGAGTATATAGCAAGACATTTGTCCAGCCCTGGAGTAATGACAAAACCCTTACCTTCCTTCTTCTCATCAATACACTTCCTTAATGAAGAAGGTATGGCAACACGGCTATTGTCATCAATTGTATGTAGATGTTTTCCCGTAAACATGGCTATTCCCCATTACTACCCATATTTCACCATTTAGACAGGAAAATACACCATTTCTCACCTTTGTCAAGCCTTTTTTATAATATTTTTTTGTGTTTAGGATTGAAATCATCCACATTTTACTATATTTAATGTTTATTTGAAAAAAAACTCAACATCTTGTATAACAACACATAAATAAAACATTCAAAATTTTTTATTATAAAATCCAATTTTATACACAAAAATTCTACAACTTAGAGTTGTAACCGTCTACAAATCAGCAGTTGTACCATCCTGCAATATAAGTGTTATTTCCACCATAGTTTAAGTCATAATTCAAAAAGATGTCTTATAAAACATATACCAGAAAAAGGGAATATATCTAAATTAGAAGTATTTTACAGTAAGGGAAAATTATATGGAGGGAACAAAGATGCATAAAGAATCAAACAGTTTTAGGTCATCTAAGATTTTTATTGTAGTTTTTGTTGCTTCTTTAAGCATTATAACTACTCTTCCATCCTTAACTACCGCACAAGACATTCCAGAAGAAAATCCATACAAAGATGCCTTTTTTGGCTCATTTGATAAAGATGTAAAGAAAGGTAGAAAAGATAAGGCTGTTGGAGCTATACCTACCAGAATTGTTGGTACGCCATTCAAGGTTTTATACGGTCTTGGAGTAACAGCAAAAAGAACAGGGCATGCGATTGCCTACGGAACAGATGATCAGAAAGACAGCGGTTCAGTAATAGCAGGAAGAGTTATACTCTCGCCTTTCATATATGACCCTGTTGATAAAGTCCGAAATTTGCCAATTTTCTGAAAAGTTGTTGTCGTAAGTTATTGCTATCATTAGGCTGGGAAATTGGCTATTTAGCGAAAACTGATTAAATCAACAGGGTCATATATTTAGGGCATATGTTTACAGGTACAGTTACGCATGTTAAAGAGAATCCAGTTCAAGCTGTTTTTGATGCTGCAACATTAACTGGACTGGGTTTTGGAATTGCCGAAGCTACAGACGGCAAAAGTACAAATAATGCAGATTCTAGTGGTGGTGCTGGCGGTGGTGGTTTTGGAGGTGGTGGCGGATAAGACCAATATTATTTAAACATCTTGTATAAAACGTAGAAATAATTTATCATTCAACCCACCAGAAGTTCCTGAACCTTTGAAACTCCTTTTCCTAACTCTATCTTATAACCGTTCTCATGCAGAATCTTCTCGACAGCGGACATTGATAATACAACATCAAAATCATTAACATATCCCATATGCCCGACTCTGAATATCTTGCCTTTTAGTTCGTCCTGGCCGCCTGCAATTGTTACTCCGGTTTCGTCCCTCAATTTTTTAATACCGGCATCAAAGTTTACTCCTACCGGGATCTTTACAGATGTCAGAACATTACTCGATGCATCACCCGCAAAAAGCTCAAGCCCCAGCGCCTTCATGCCCTCTCTTGTCGCATGGGCCAGTCTTGCATGCCGTGCCCATACATTCTCTATACCCTCACTCTTAATCATTTCAATAGACTTACCCGCTGCCATAATAAGAGTGATTGCGGGTGTATATGCTGTGGTTTTATTGCTAAGAGCCTTGCGCATCTTCTTAAAACTCCAATAATACTTAGGTAAATCAGATTTCTCAATTGATTCCCACGCACTCTGTGCAACACATACAAAAGCCAGACCCGGAGGCAGCATAAAGCCCTTTTGAGAACCGGTAACGGCAATATCAATACCCCAGTCATCCATCAAAAGCGGATGAACACCGATTCCCGATATACCATCTACTACCAACAATAAATTATGGCCTTTAACAACCTTTGCTATACCCTCAATATCGTGAACCACACCGGTTGAAGTTTCACTCAGTGTAACGAATACCGCCCTTACATCTTTTTCCTTTCTTATTGTATCATCCAAAACATCAGGATCTACGGCCTTTCCGTTTTCTACATCAATTTTTACCACGCTTACGCCATATGTCTCGCAAATTTGCGACCATCTTTCTCCAAATTTGCCACCGCTTACAACAATGGCTTTATCACCCCGCGACATGGAATTGACGACACATGCCTCCATTCCGCCTGTACCGGAAGATGCAAACGTAAATACCTCTCCCTCTCTGGTCTGGAAAATATACTTTAAATCTTCCGACACATTGGAGAAAATCTCTGAGAACTCGGAAGTTCTGTGATGGATCATCGGGCTTGCCTCTGCCAGGACTACTTCCGGCGGTATCTGTGTGGGGCCCGGTGTAAACAAATAAGTCTTCTTCATAATTTAATGTTTAGGAATTACAATTCTTGACATAGATTCTACCGCTTTCTGTTTATATCTGCGGAAATCTGCGTCCTATTTAATTTAATATAAATTCGCAGGGATTCTAATACAAAAAGTGTTTATAATCAACTACTTTTAAATACTTGACTGAAAATGGAAAAACATTTAATCTAGCGGCTCGAAGATAAATATTCTAGATTACTAAAGTACGGTAATTTCAACGCCACGTGAGGGCAAGGACAGGAATTTTGATATTAGATAAAATCTATTCACATAAACTTAAAGAGGTGGAAGAGGCTAAAAAGCTTGTCTCAATAGAATCTTTGAGAGAGGGATGTAAAGGCTCCCCACAAACAGGAAAATTCAGCGGGGCAATCAAAAGAGACAATGGAATTAAGTTTATTGCCGAGGTCAAAAAGGCATCACCTTCTGCAGGGATAATAAGGGAAGATTTTAATCATGTCAACATAGCTATGGAATATGAAGCGGGTGGCGCATCTGCAATATCAGTGCTGACCGATAAAGAGTTTTTCATGGGAGATATAAAATATCTTACTGAGATTAAGCAGTTAGTCAACGTACCTGTCCTGAGAAAAGATTTTATAATCGACCAGTACCAGATATACGAGGCAAGGGCTGCCGGCGCCGATTCGATCTTACTGATTGCAAGGATTCTCACAAAGGAACAGATCGATACATTTCTCGCTCTCGCTCACGAACTGGAGATGGAATGCCTGGTTGAGGTTCATAATAAAGACGAATTAGAGAAAGTAATGGAAACAGAATCGGCAATTATCGGCATTAATAATAGAAATCTTGACACATTAGAGACTAATCTTGAGACCACATTCCAACTCTATCCCCTCATCCCGGAAGGAAAGATTATCGTAAGTGAAAGCGGAATCAAGACAAGGGCGGATATCCTGAAGCTTGAGGAAGCCGGCATTGATGCAATATTGATAGGTGAAACCCTAATGCGCAGTAAAGATATATTTCTAAAGACAAAAGAATTATTCGGAAACTAAAATATACTTCACTTCTGTGAAATAGTATGTTTAAATATGTACCTTCAACAAGATTGTTATAAATTCATAAATTAAGAGGATATTTCCATGAGAAAAAAAAGTTTTTTGATTTCAACAATAACAGTTACGTTCTTTTCATTCTGGCTGATATTTAACGATAATGCCATGGGCTTGAGACAAGATGCCGATGCAGGATTACAACTGGGCATGATCAGGAAAGATCTTGCTACCTATTCAAAGATGAAACCGACAGATGCAAGAGAATACTATGAGGATGCACTCAATGAACTCCATGCATTGATCGATATATTTGCAGGTACAGAAGAGGCGCTGGAAGCGAAATTTTACATTGGAGCAACACTCAACCTATTAGGCAATAATGATGACGCCATCGAATACTTTGACGATGTATTAAACTTTAAGGAGGAAATCGATAAGAACTTCCAGGCAAGATTATTATATTTTAAGGCAAAATCCCTTTTAGGAAGTGGCAGAGTAGAGGAGGCAAAAGATGTCATAGCGGAACTAAGGATTATCGAACCCGGGGCCGCCAATACCTTCGGCAAGGAATTGGGCGGTACTATGAGGATCGGAATGAGTGCCCCGGATTTTCATACTAAGGATTTTGAAGGAAACCCGGTATATCTGTCACAATATGAAGGAAAGGTTGTCATCATGAACTTTTGGGCAACATGGAATGATCAATGTCTTAAGGAATTACCGGAGATAAAGAAGTTGTACAGAAAACTTAATGGCCCCGAGGTTCAATTCATTGGAATCAGCAGTGATGATAACATTGATGATTTAAGAGGCTTTGTCAGACAGCATAATATAGAATGGCCTCAAATATGTGAAGAAATGCGATACAAAGGCCTGATGTCCAAACTGTATGACGTAAATAGAATACCCATAATGTTCGTACTTGATCAAAAAGGCAAGGTTCAGTATATCGGAAACAAGAAGAAAAAGATTGAGCAAATCGTTACTACGCTGATTGTCAGAGCAGAAAAGAGATCTTAATATTAATCAAAAAACCTATTTGTCTTCTGAATTTATTTCAGGAACTCTGATTGTAGATGCTGAAACCTGCCCGACTGCGTCGTTCGGGCGGGTAAGCAGCACGAAGTTGCGAAACCACGATTCAGCATGACAAAAAGCGTATTATGTCATATTCAAACGTTTAATTCCTCAATCCCTAAAACCTTCAGTTTTTAAATAAACAATTCATTTATATGCCTTTATAACTCTGACTCACAAAAAGGTCGCAACTGCATATGCCGTCTTTCTCTATCTCCTCCACGTGGTATTCACACGGACAAATCATCTTTGCATCCGTTTCTTTGTTGTCGGAAAGCATTCTGCACGGACAATAAAAAAACCCGTTCTTCAATTTCCTCTTTGCCAGAGCCTTGATTATCTTATCTACATGTTTTGAATCCGGGTTCAGTTCGTAGGAACTGGTTGCTGCATAGTCTTCGACTAATTTTCGAGCATCTGTTTCTAACTGTACTATCCCATCATCCAACGCAATTACCTCTTTAATAAGTTACTCTAAACCAATTTGTAGCACCTGCCTGACGGTAGGCAGGGAATGGCTTGCCGCCTGTACCTATTCGGGCAGGTAGCCTTCCATTTTATACATTAAAATATAGGGATGGAAACCTGAAGGTTTCCGCTACGGATTCCCACTTCTGCGGGAATAACAGCGAAAATTATATATCATGAAAAAGGATTTGCAAGGTAAAAGAGATTGGTTTATCCTGATGGTTCACCGCAGAGCCGCAAAGAACGCAGAGAAAAGCGTAAAGACAAACAAAAGGAAATATGTAGAAAACGCTGTTACAAAAATTCTTTATTGGAATCAAAAACATGTTGATTAAAGACATACTTGGAAAAGACGGGATTATCGCAAATAAATTAGATTCTTATGAGCTTAGGCCCCAACAGATGGATATGTCCCTGACAATTGAGAAGTCTATTGAAGAAAACAAGCATCTTATTATTGAAGCAGGAACAGGTGTGGGCAAAAGCATGGCATACCTTATTCCATTTATATTCTGGACTGTCAGAAACAAGAAAAAGGTTGTTATTTCAACGTATACCAAAACACTGCAGGAACAATTAATTAACAAAGACCTTCCCTTTCTTCGTAATGCATTAAGACCTGCCGATGATAGTACCCGCCAGAATGACTTACCGCCTGAATCAAAATATGAACAGGAAGACAAATTTGACTTCTCTTATACCCTTTGTGTTGGTGGGCAAAACTACTTGTGCTTAAGAAGATTTAATCAGTTGCAAATGCACGGTCTCATTAACACAAAAAAAGAAGTCAAAGAACTTCAGAAGGTCATCCAATGGGAAGGGCAGACAAAGAACGGACTGAGATCAGAACTTGATTTTGAACCATCACAGTCAGTATGGAGTAAAGTATGCAGAGAATCCGATCTTTGCTTTGGGAAAAAGTGTATTTTCTATGACGATTGCCATTACTACAAGGCGCGAAGGAGAGAATATAAAGCTCAGATCCTGGTTACAAACCACCATCTGTTTTTTGCAAACCTGGTAAACGCGGGCCGGGTCTTACCGGATTTTGATGCCGTAGTCTTCGATGAAGCTCAGACACTGGAAGACGTCGCCACCAGTTACTTCGGTATAGCAATATCAAACTTTAATGTTAAATTCCTGCTCGATTCCATCCTGAACCCAAAAACCGGAAAAGGATTAATAACAAGACTTTTTAAACCATCAGACAAAACGGTATCTGTTATCCGGAAAACATTAGATGAGGCAAGGCACGCCAGTGATCTTTTCTTCTCTGAGATTACCGAAAAATATGGCACAGGCAGCAAAACCACCCGAATTCGAAAAAAAGGTGTCATTAACAACTATCTAAGTAAACCCCTATCTAATCTGTCAGGAGCGCTGGAATCACTATTGAACCTGGTTAAGACAGAAGAGGAACGGTTGGAAATCTTTGCTTTTGCAAGCCGGTGTAGTGAAATTAATAAAAACATCACTACCATCATAAATCAGGAGCTGGAAGAGTATGTCTATTGGTCAGAGGTAGAGAAAAGAACAAACTCGCTCGGACGCTCAAACTATAAGTACACAAGATGCTCTCTTTTTGCAGCGCCGGTAAATATTGCTGAGGATTTTGAGAAGCAGATATTTGATAAGATCAGGCCTGTAATCCTCACATCCGCTACACTTTCAGTAAACGGAAATTTCAATTACATAAAGGAACGGCTGGGGATACCGCCCTGCACACCTGCCGGACAGTTCCACCATGAAGAGTTTGATTCTGATATGACAAACGGTGTAGATTTTAGTGAAAAGATCATAGGGTCTCCATTTAACTTTTCAGAAAATGCGCTCATCTACGTTCCCGACAATATCCCGGATCCAAACAGGGAACCTGATGCGTACAGACAAAATATTACAAAACATATAGAGGAAATTGTCTCTCTGACACAGGGAAGATCTTTTATTCTATTTACGAGTTTTGAGATGCTTAATACAGTATATGAGAAAATTGAGGATGACATGGACACATACACTTTGTTCAAACAGGGTGATAAGCCAAGGTATCAATTACTTGAAGAGTTCAAGGCCAGTCGGAAACCCGTCCTTTTTGGCACAGCCACATTCTGGCAGGGAGTTGACGTGCCCGGTGAAGCCCTGAAATGTGTAATAATAACCAAACTACCCTTTGCCGTTCCCAGTGACCCGATAATTGAGGCGAGGATGGAACTGCTTAAAGCCCAAAACAAAAACCCATTTATGGATTACCAGGTACCACAGGCAATTACAATACTGAGGCAGGGATTTGGCCGCCTTATCAGGACAGCCACTGACACGGGTATAGTTGCAATCCTGGACCCCCGCATTAAGAGCAAGTTTTATGGCAGGCACTTCTTAAACTCACTTCCCGATTGCAAAAAAACTTCTGATATAAAAGACATTAAAAACTTCCTCGATCTTGCTTAGTAGAATGCAGTGGATGGCTTCCTGCCCGAACTGATTGGTCAGGCGGGTAATCTTCCATAAAGAGGTAACTTATAAGTCATCTGCTTTTAAAGCTGTCTTCATAGGTTGGTTAGGTGGTTATTTCAAATCTAAATCTTTAATAACCTTGCTTAAAGGAATACTTTCTTCATGCTTTGAGCTTTCTTTTGCTTCTCTTAAATCTTTTAAATCTTCATAGTTTTCCAACTCTTCCTTTATAGTAGTAAACTCCTCATATGGTAATATTACAAATTCTTTTTTCCCATTCTTCTCAATTATTTGTGGATGAAGTGTCATAATTATCTCCTTAACGATATGCGTCTTTACGATGTTTTATTTTATAAATTACAATTTTGTTAATTTCTATTTCAAATAGTATTCGCCAATCCCCAACCCTCAATCTGTATTCAGGAGTATGTTTTGTTAGTTTTTTTACATCACCGTGTAAATCATTTTCCATTTCTTTAATTTTGCAGTAATTTTCTTTGCATCTGTTTTTGAAATATTTTTCAAATCTTTAATTGCTTTTGGTTTCAAAAACGTTTGGTATTTCATTCTATAATAAACAGTACGAGTATTATTGTGGTATTATTTTACATGCTAAAACAATGTACATCAGTATTCAAGGCAAAAATGGGGAAAAATGGGGATACATTTGTACATAGTGAGGACAAGTTTTATGGCAGGCACTTCTTAAATTCACTGCCCGACTGTAAAAAAGTCTCTGACATAAAAGACATTAAACACCGATTTTCACTCGTATCGAAACCGCCATAATACTACCCAATCACGCGGTCCA
>JAANXD010000052.1 GCA_018263435.1 Candidatus Scalindua arabica
CCTGCTATTATAAATGTATATGAAAAATCTTACCCGTATAAACAAGTAAGACTATCTTTTTGAAGATATTTAGAATGTGGAATAACTGATAGATTTAACCACGAAAGGCACGAAAAATCACGAAAAAAACAGAAAAGGCGGGTTTCACACAAAGCCGCAAAGAGCGCAGAGGGTAAGGACAAGAATGGGGGAAACGGGGAAACGGAGAAACGGAGAAACGGAGAGAAAGACTGAGGTTAAAGGCGAAAGGCATTGGATGCTTGCTACGCAGGACACTTGAAAGCATAGCTACTCCCTGTTCTGTAAAAGCATAGGGTGTTCCTCTACGGAGACCACCCCAACTTGAAATCACAATTTGTGATTTCAAGTCAGTAAACTCTTTTTCAGAAAGTTGAAACTTTGCGGCCTTGGCGCCTTTGCGAGAGCTTACTTACTGTGTTTTGAACTTTTTTAGGTAGGGGAACAATTTCAGATCAACAAACTCTCTCAAATCATCACCGCTTAACGCCTTGTGATGGTCAAGTTTGCCATTACCGTCTTTGGGTGCAGCCCACACATCCCATTTGAATTCATCGTCAATAATTGGTTTGTAAGTTTTACCGGACAGCTCGGCAGCGGTTTGTTTATCTTTTTCCAGGTCGTCCAGATATTTTAGAAACAAAACCCAGGATGTTTGCTCCACATAATCCAGTTCACTGCTACAACCGGCGTCTTTCCAAAGCGTATCGTCAATATTTTTGAAAGTTTGTTCAAACACGTAGAAATCCTTTTTAAATGTAATAAATTATCACTAGCTTTTCGACTTACCAAAAAAAACAGTGTGAAAGTTCTGAGGTTTATAATAGTCAGCTTGTTACTAAAATCAAGGGGGAAAATGAGATATTTTTGCTACAGGAATGAATCTATGTAAGTTGCTATACGTTATTTAGTTAAAGATTATTATGGATATGACGATAATTAGAAAAGAAGCATATTCCTAATAATATCATATTTCCCATTGACAAGCGGGTCGCAAATTGTTTACTATTGAGGTTGAAATGGCAGTGTGAAGCGGTGGAGTCATTGTTTGATTATTATCAAACGCCGATAAATTGGGTGTGTCCCAATCGAAACCAATGCAAGCACTGCTTTTTTTTTAGAAATTGTCTTTCTTTTCAATCTTTGCTATTCTTCCCAATAAGTCATACCAATAGCTATTGCCTTCATATTTCTTTCTAACCGCCCAAATTAGATAATCCGCTATTTGTATTCCTTTGTTTTGTTCTGATTTCTCAAAAGAAATTTCTATTGTAGGGTCTATTCCTCTTTTTTGACCAAATAGAAAAGAAATCTCGTTTCTTATGTATCCAATATAGTCAAGATTAAGCCTTTGTAGATTAAGTTTTACATTTTTTTGTTTTCTTACAAGAGTAATATTCCTTTGATCTACAAAAATATTTATAGGGTCTTTGAGGAAAGAAAAACACTCTGTATAGAGTGCTTTCGAAAGATAATTATATATTTTTTCTTTGTGAAGGCACTTCAAAGCAGACCCTTGATTAGAAGGTACATGAATTAAGAAGCCAGCTTTTAAATCCAATTTATTTATTTCCTTGTATATATTCTGCAAATCATAACGAGGATTAGTCTTTAATTTACTTTTATCAATACCGTATTCAGGTTTTTTATAGTTATAAAGATTTGTTGCTTTTATTTCTTTGTTTTTAGGCCATCCATTATCCCATAAATGTTTATTGTGCACATTTATGACGTGATTTATTTGTGATTTGGGATTTATTAGCGCCCGGTTGATTTAGTCACTCCCTTCCCTACTGCATCGTTCGGTCGCCCGCCCGGATGAATCCCTGCCCGACAAATGGCAGGCGGGCGTTCGGACGGGGACAGAAAGGACTTATGATCTTAAAAGTTCTTTTTGTGAGAAGGCTTTAACAATTTTTATTATGTCTTCCATGGTTGATTTTGTTTTTGGTTCGAAACATTCCTCCACAATGGCTGCTATTTCTTTTATTGAATGTTTTCCGTCACAACATGTCCAGACAGAAGTTGCCGTAATGTTTAAGCTATGTGCCTCATCTTTTTCGGTATCATAAAGTATGCAGCCGTCATCAAGTTCTTCAATTTCAATGCATTTCTTTGTTGCAGGTACAAAGTCCTTATCTATCTCCATTTTAAAACATATTACTTATTCTTGTCTTGTTTAATATGCTTGACGAAAAAGTCTTCAATGAGTCCATATGCATCTTCCAGCCTGAACATCAGCTTTTTCAGAATACTCAGGGCAACTAATGGATTGCCTGTTACCAATGTTTCCAGAACGTCCTTACTTATAATGTTCAGCCTGCAGTCGGAAACAGCTTCAGCCGTAATCGTCCTTGGTTTATTTGTGATAACGGACATTTCCCCGAAAAATTCTCCAAAACCTAACGTTCCTAAGACTACAACTCCTTGTTCTGTTTTTCTACTCAATCTAACTTCGCCGGAGTTTATTAAATACATTTCTGTGCCGGTATCGCCTTCTTTAAACAACACAGTTCCTCTTGGAAAATCTTTTCCGGCATCTTTGAACGTTGTACTTGCTAAACGCATATAATTATCTCCTCTTTAGATTGAATACCTATTTCACATAAAATACTTTTGTAAAACCACAAAGTCAAGTCATAACTATATAATAATCAGTCCGTTTCCGCACTCAATGGCCATATTATGTACACCTTAGTTTAAAGTATCTTGAATCTCCATTTGGTATTAACTTGCTATTAAGCTTTGCAAGCTTAACTACTACTAATAAGCGCAAATATCTGGAAATTTGATACTTATTACATCTTGCCGTGAAGTTTTTTTCTTGACGAAAGCGAAAAACATGGTAAAAGTATTGGCTTTGATAATTTTAACCTTTTAGCCTATATAATGACCAAACGCAAAGAAAAATCAGCACAGGATCTTGGCCTATTCCACAAGACTTCTCTATTAATAAGGAGAGTAAGGGAATTGATGAATGGTTCGCCAGCCCTGGTTGAGACAGATTCTAGTGAGCCTGTTCAAACGGCACTTGAAGAGCTTACGAGTGGAAAGCTTAGCATTCCTGATGAGGCTGCAACAAAAGATTAAAATTATGGGAACTTAATTGCTCTAAGTATTGTTTAAAGAAGCTCATAGCACCAGGAACGCCTGATCTGGAGATCTGTAACATGATTAATGTAAAGAATTTAACAAAACGTTACGTAAACGTCAACGCGGTAGATAACATATCTTTCGATGTGGGAGAAAACGAAACGGTAGGGCTTTTAGGGCCAAACGGTGCAGGCAAAACGACTACCATGCGGATTCTAACCTGCTTCATGCCGGCAACAGCCGGTACGGCAACCATTGCCGGTTTCGATGTGTTTACTGATTCACTGAATGTGCGACAACAGATTGGATACTTACCTGAAAATGTCCCGCTTTATCTGGATATGAGGGTAAATGAGTATCTGATGTTTCGCGCGAAGCTTAAAAATATTCCCAGGAGAGAAAGAAGAAAGAAAATAGATTATTGTCTCGAGTTAACCGGGATAAGAAATGTGCAAAATCAGATTACAGGTACCTTGTCAAAAGGTTACAAACAGAGGGTTGGCCTTGCTGACACCTTGATACATGATCCGAAAATTCTTATTCTTGATGAACCCACCATTGGACTCGATCCTAACCAGATCATGCAGATAAGACAGGTAATTAAAGGGTTAGGTGAAAAACATACCGTTTTGCTGTCAACACACATTCTCCCGGAAGTCGAAATGGTCTGCGACAGAATCATGATAATCGACAATGGGAAGATAGTGGCAATGGACACACCGGCAAACCTTATGAAACAGTTGAAATCTAGTTCGAACGTAGTTTTGGAGATAAAGGGTGATGGCGAAAGAATAAAGAGCAGTTTGTCCGGTATAGACGGTGTGAATTCGGTCACATGGAAAAAAAAGGGAGATATTAATGAGCTTTATGTCGAAGGTTCCGGAGAGGAAGATATCAGGGAAAAAATATTTAAGTGTATTGTAAAAGATAACTATATACTGCGTGAAATGAAACGACAGCCCATTACTTTAGAGGAAGTCTTTCACCAAATCACTACCAAGGAAACGGAGGAAGTCTCAGACAATGCGTAATGTATCTACTATTTATCAACGAGAGATCAAATCCTACTTCTATTCACCTATAGCGTATGTAGTAATTTCTGTTTTCCTCATAGCGTCAGGTTTTTTCTTTGCCGGTAATTTACAATTCTGGCAGGAAGCATCCCTGAAAGGCAGCCTGGATTCAATCCAATTTTTCCTTCTATTACTCACACCTGTAATCACCATGAAGCTCTTTGCAGACGAAACAAAATCAGGAACGATTGAGACGCTGATGACTTCGCCGGTTACAGATTTTGATGTGGTATTTGGTAAATTTCTCGCAGCACTGAGTTTGTATGTTGTGATGATATTGCCGACATGGATATTTGTCTTGTTCCTGACTATTTTTGGAAACCCGGACTTCGGGCCAATCTATTCCAGCTATATAGGCCTGGTACTCATGGGGAGCCTGTTTGTTTCTGTTGGCCTGCTGATATCATCATTCACAAGGAATCAGGTTGTTGCCGCTGTGATAGGTATAGTTTCATTGATAATACTCTGGGTAATTGGTTTTTTAAGTACATACGGTGACGGCTGGTTTTACGAAACACTCAGATATGCGGGGACTTTTGATCATTGGGAGTCTTTTACGAAAGGCATTGTAGACACAAGGGATGTAATATACTATCTAAGTTTTACGGCATTACTTTTGTTTATTACGGTAAGAAATGTTGAAAGCAGAAAGTGGAGGTAGAAAAGTAATTGAGTGAAGAAATAAAAGAAACAGTACAATCACAGAACCTGCGAAAGCAAAAGACCCTGATCGGCGCTAATGTCATTTTTATGATACTTATCGCTATAGCTATCTTTGTCTTTGTCAGTTATTTAAATGACAGGCATTACTACCGTTTTGACTTTACCGCATCCGGAAGATATACATTATCAGCCAAAACAAAGAAAATCCTGAAGAATCTTGACCAGCCGGTTTTTATAACCTCGCTTCTGGTACAAAATAAAGACTATCGTTTTTACGGGCAGATCATAGATATACTTGAAGAGTACAGGTATGTAACAGACAAGGTAAATGTTACTCTCCTGAACCCTTTGACAGATCGTACTAAAATAACAGAGCTGGCGGAAAAGTTAAAGATGGACTTGGAACAGTTGCAGTTGAATTCAGTAATCTTTACTTGCGGAGACAAAAGTAAACATGTGCCACAAGCTGTGGTAATCGAAAGGGAGTTTCCTTTTAAGTTCAAGGGAGAAGAAGTTTTTACTGCTGCAATATTAAATGTAACACAGGAAAAACAGACAACCATCTATTTTGCCAGAGGACATGGTGAAAGAGATCCTGGCGATTTTGAACGTGCAGGTCTCGGTAACCTGGCAACTTCGATAAAACGTGCTAATTATAACGTCATACCCCTTGATTTATTAGAAAAGAAGCGGGTACCTGAAAATTGCGATATACTCTTTATTGCCGGGCCTACAAAAAATTTCTCGATAGAAGAGACAAACTACATTCGTAACTACCTCGGGACGTCAGCAAGGCTACTGGATGAAAAAGGTGAACTCAAAGAAGGGAAGTTACTGGTAATGCTTGAACCGGTTGTGGGTGCGAATAAGGCCTCCGGTTTAAAGGCGATGCTTGGAGAATATGGTATTCTTGTCAGAGACGATGCAGTTGTGTACAACAAGGTGAACATGCCTCTATATGGCATGCAGACTGTTGTTGAGTTATATATCAGTGACGAAAAGTATTTAGAACATGAGATAACAAGAGATATCGAGAAACTGACATCAGTATTTTATGGTACAAGTCCAGTCAGTGTGGCTCCATTGACTGATAAAATGGCTTTCTCTGCAAAAGCTATTGTTCGGGCGCCTGACAGTAGTTGGGGCGAAACTGAAATTGCCGGTAAAAAAAGACCGAAATATGATGAGGATGTAGATGTTTCCTCTCCTATTACTCTAGCAGTAGCAGCCGAGTTGAGAGCGCCGGAGGGGACTCCACATCAGGATATTACTATCCCGCCGCACGCTACAAAGACGTTCGAAGGTATAGGGGAAAGGGGATCGCGAATTGTGGTATTTGGTGATACGGATTTTGCCGCAAATGCATTCTCTGACAACCCGGGGAATCAGGATCTTGTATTAAATTCCATAAGCTGGCTTGCTCGCAGGGAAAAAGAGCTTGGTATATCACCTAAAGCTCCCGACGTCAGAAGGGCTGTTATTAAACCCGCACAATTAACTCTTATTTTCTGGTTATCTATTGCCGGGCTGCCATCTATTGGTATTGCGATTGGTGGTTTTGTCTGGTGGAGAAGAAGAAGATAGTCAGAAACCTGGCCTTGTGAGATTCATACTACCTTAACATTATAGAAGAAAACAATTATTTAATATAAAGTTATGAAGTTTAGAACAACCATAATACTCTTAATAATTGCTGCTATAGGCGCCGCGTACATATTCCTGTATGACAGGAAACAATTCAGGACAGAAGAGTGGGTGCAACGGCAGCAAATGGTTCTACCTGACTACAGGATAGACCAGATCAATAAGATTGAGTTAAAAAAGGAGAAGAGTACAATAGTCCTTGAAAGCACCGATAATGTGAGATGGAGAATGCTGCAACCACTGCAGTTAAGGGCTGACGGAGCTGAAGTGAAAAAGATTCTCTCTCAATTTGAGTTCCTGAGAAAAGTAGGTACCATTAAAGAAGGTGAAGCAGCAAATTTCAGCCTTGGGAATTACGGTCTCGACAAGCCACAAATTGTTGTTAACCTCTGGATGAAAGAGAGCCCGATTCTAAAAGGAGCTGAAGAGACAACAGGTGCTGAATCTAAATACACAATTAATATAGGTGACAGGTTGGCCGCCGGACAGAGCACTGTTTATATAAATATTGAAGGAAGCAAGGATGTTGTTGTAGTTACAGCAGAATTTCTGGAAAAAATCGACAAGAATATAAATGATTTAAGAAATAAATGGGCATTCGAGTATGACATAGATGCGGTAGAGAGGATTAGAATACAGAGTGGTTCTAAAGACCCTATAGTGTGCTCCCGGGCTGATCAGCACTGGTGGGTGACACAGCCGGTGTCGGACCGCGGTGATACTTCAAGAATTAGAGACATTCTCAGCGAAATGAAGAATTTAAAGATTGCTAAAGCCGATTATGTTTCAGATAAGGAAGAGGATATCGCCAGATACGGCCTGGATAAACCCAGGCTTACTATCAGTATTGGTTCTACAGAAGGGATTGTACAGAGTCTCTTCCTGGGACACGGTTTGGATGACAAGATTTATGCAAAACGCGATGACGAAAGCTCCATATTTTTTGTACACGATGTTGTCCTCAGTGATCTTGATCTGGAACCAAATGACCTGCGAGATAAGCTGTTGTTGAGATTTGATTCAATAGGTACTTATGGGATTGAAAAGGTTGAATTGGAATATCCTGATACAACCCTGACTATGGTGAAGACAAAACAGTATGACTGGCTGATTACATCACCAAATAAAATCTTAGCTGACAGAGACACCATCAGAAAGTTCATAGATAAAATTAAGGATTTACAGATACAGCTATATGAGGACGACAGCGGGGAAAACTTTGAGGAATATGGGTTGGGTGATTCATGTGTAAAGGTTTCTGTATTCAGAAAGATTGGAGAGGGTGAAACTGTAAAGTTTATGATTGGCGATTCCGATCCTGATGGCGGGTTGTGTTATGTAAAGAAGGATGGAGAAGATGCTGTTTATTCTGTGCCTACAGATGAGTTCTATGACGTTGCTAAGGCCGGATATGTCGCTTTCAGGGACAAACTGGTTCTGGAATTTCCTAAAGAAAGTGCACAGGAGATTGCTATCGACAGGGATGGCAAATCATTTGTCTGTAAGAAGGATGATACGGGTCATATAACAAAATGGAATCTGACAAGCCCTGTTAGTATGGAAGCTGATGTAGATTCTGTAAACCAGGTGGTCTGGAATTTGTCATTCTTAGTGGTTGGCAAGATCATAGCCCTTTCCGCAGAAGACCTTGGTGTATATGGGCTTGACAGTCCCGGTCTGAAAGTATCTGTAACATATGAGAAATCTGGTAGTGTCTCAGGTGATATTGAAAAAGGTGACTTAGCAAGGCCGAAGGAGAGGGTAACAAGGACACTTTTGGTTGGAGGGAAATTAGAACCTGCAAATGAAAAATCAAATTACTATGCAAAGTTTACTGATGATGACATAATTTTTCAAATAGGATGGCCTGATGTTAGAGATTACAGTGTTGATCTTGTAACAATGTCGCTGTTTAATATTGACACTTTAGAAGTAAAGTCGCTAAAGATAAAACATCCGGCAAGAGAGCTCTCTTTCCTGAAGAACAGTGATAATAGATGGGAAATACAGCCTGAAAACAAGCTTTTAGAAGGAAATTTCGCAGACCGTATCATATCTGCAATGAACTCATTAAAGGCTGCGTCCATCGTCCAATACTCAGGAGATGATTTGATTAAATATGGACTTGATAATCCGCTATTCAGTGTTACCGTAGGCACTGGAGATGGCGAAGACTCATTGCTGGTAGGTAGAGAAGAGGGTGAGTCTAGCTGTTTTGTTATGAGCAAAACCACAAACTTTGTCTACCTGATGAACAAACACAAGATAAACGATATTATAGAAGAAAGTGTGTCAACCGAGATTCAATAAAAGAAAAGTATTTTGCTGTGGATGAATACAGATAAATACTGGTTTTTTTCCGCAACTTTAGCTCACTTCAAACTTCCTGCCCGAACTGATTGGCAGGCGGGTAGGCACTTTTAACTTTTTAAGACACTAAAAAAACTTTCTAAAGCTTTACACTACACACACAAATAGTTTTTTTGTACAATCTTGCTTATGGAATCAAAAGATATTAAGAACATTACAGATATTATCAAAGAAGAAAGCAGTACTCTTTCCAACTTGATTGATGAAATGGGGAAGGTGATTGTAGGGCAAAAACACCTGATAGAGAGGTTGTTAATAGGCATGCTTGCAAATGGCCATATCCTGCTGGAAGGTGTTCCCGGCTTAGCTAAGACACTGTCTGTTATGACAATGGCAAAAGCAATGAAGATAAAATATCAGAGGATTCAATTTACGCCTGATCTCCTGCCGGCAGATTTGATAGGAACGCTTATTTACAATCCCCGTAGTGGCGAATTTACCACAAAAAAAGGCCCTCTTTTCTCCAATATTATTCTTGCTGACGAAATAAACAGGGCACCTGCAAAGGTGCAAAGCGCACTTTTAGAGTCTATGCAGGAAAGGCAGGTAACGATTGGCGAGAAAACCTTCAAACTTGAGGATCCGTTTCTCGTATTGGCAACTCAAAATCCCATTGAGCAGGAAGGCACATATCCTTTACCGGAAGCACAGGTAGATCGATTTATGTTAAAACTAAATATAGATTATCCAAGTAAAAGTGAAGAGCGCGAAATCCTGGAAAAGATGGCAGTAACAGAAACAGATATAAAGGTGCAGTCGGTAATATCACCGGGCGACATAAAGCGTTTACGTTCGGTAGTTGACCAGATTTATATCGATGATAAAATAAAAGATTATATAGTAGACTTGGTAATCGCTACCAGGGAACCTGGAACATACAATCTTGATTTGGACGAGTTCATTGAGTATGGCGCATCGCCCAGGGCGACCATTTATCTAACCATTGCATCAAAGGCATATGCTTTCCTTAAAGGCAGGGGTTACGTCACTCCTCAGGATGTGAAGTCTATAGGAATGGATGTCTTGAGACATCGAGTAATCTTAACTTATGAAGCAGAAGCAGAAGATATGACCTCTGAAAAAGTCATACAAAACATCTTTGATAATATAGAAGTGCCTTAATAACCGTTTAAACTGTTTGAACGGTTCAAACCGCACCTGTTACCATCTAGCTAAGCACATTACCATTGGCTGCCGGTATACCATTCTGACCATGGCTCCCATTCAACATATTTTCCACCATCTGACAGCCAGTATTGTTCACCTTCTCTAAATCGCGAGCTTGATACAAAGTCTGTTGTTCGTTCCTGTGTCTGCTTTACCTTTGCATAAAAGTAACAGTCTACCTGATGGAAATTGATCTTTTTCTTGTCTTCTACCACTGTGAGCTCGAGGTCTTCCATTGTGACAGAATTTGATGCTACCTTTTGCTCGTCAACAACGACTTCGTATGTCATTATCTCTTTTACCCTGACAGTAACACCTTTGGGTTTTGGTTCCGGTATAACTATTTTATTTGGATACGGCTCAAATGACTGATGATGGGTTTGCGATGGTTTCTTAATATAATCTGCCGCCTGTACCTTAGTAAGTCCATCGGTTGAGAAGTTTAATACAACAAACACAAACAAAGCGATCGTCGGGATTATCAATCTTTTAAGTCTATTTAACATAATTTCACCTTCCTTTTTCTAAAAAAATACATACTTTTACGAACATTCTTTTTTGCCAGTTAAATATCAATTCTACATTAAAAATAATATTTGTCAATATACTGGGGAAAATGGTGGCGTCCTATTTTGGATTTATTTCTTGACACAAGGTTGCCCAGATAATCGCTTGTTAGCTTGTGTATGGGTTATTTTGTGTACAATATACTGTTTTAATAAAAAATACCAAAACAGAGATTAGCCCAACAATACACATACCTGCAGACGGAATTGCCATGAAGACAGCGCTTCTTTTGCTGCTCCTGAACAAGGGGTCCCAACAAGGGGTCCCAACAAGGGGTCAAGTCTGCTTATGGCTTAACTGCAAATCTCTTTTTATCTTATCAACCTGTTTTCTCAGTTTTTTGTTTCCGGCCAGATTTGCCTTCATACTCTCAATGATACTGCTTACGCTGCTATAATTAGGAACCTTAAACTCTTTCCCTATCTCTTTCAAAGAGTCTCGCCGTAGACACCTTGTCAAATAAATCGCTACATTTCTTGGTTTATTTATTATTCCACGTCTTATACCATATAATGATGCGATGTCAACTTTGTATGCTTTGCAAACGGTAAACCTGATTTTTTCTTTGTCCGGAATCAGTGCCTTCGATTCGGGGATTTCCTCTTTAAACGATAAAGCAGAATATTTTTCTTTTACCCAGTTCACAAATTCCTCAGTTCCCAGTACAGAAGGAGCTTTCCTCTTTGAAAAAATAGTAACCACCTCTTTTGAATCTTCCTCGTCTATAAATTCCTTGTATTCTCTTAACCGTTTAGATTTGTCATCTGTCAAAGACTGGAAAAAAGCTTCTTTGTTTAACCAGTGCCATTTAGAGGATTTTGACAGATATCCATTATGGCTGCTCCAGGCATAATCTTCTAGCCGGTTAACCATTTTAGCCCGTAAAGGATTGCGATGAATATACCTTACCAAGACGGTAAGATAATTGTCACTATCTAATAAGATAGATTTATATCGTCCCCTGAATAACTGGCCGTCATGCCTGTTTCTGCGATTGTATCTCTGTGTGTAAACTCCGTTTATATGCCTCATACATCGTGAAAGATTTCCTTCAGGTGTTTGGAGTAAAAGATGATAATGGTTGGGCATCAGGCAATATGCGGATATTTTGATATTCCATAAGGATACGGATTCCTTTAAAACCTCAACGAAGGCAATATAATCTTCTTTTTTTGGAAAAATGGCTTCCCTGCGCCTTCCTCTATTCATAACATGATACCATGCACCCGAATATTGTATCCTAAGCGGTCTTGACATGAGAGTAATATAACATTATTCAATAGTTAAGTCAACAGCAGACTTGACCCCTTTTTCCCCTTTTTTGACACAATGCCATTTGAGCGAATAAGTTCATAGCCAACTTCCTCAATTTCTGAGACATAGCGAATAGATGAAAATATTTCTTCAGTAATAGGACGTTTAGTGTATAAAGAAACTATCGGTGAATGGCTAAGGTGTAAATCCTGAAACCCTGTCATTGCTCTATATTCTGCCATTGCCTGACTCCTTAATTAAATTCTTATAAGCGCTCATAAGCTGACGCGTAATTTCCCCCGGAACTTCTGTTCCTATCTTATTATCTTCAATCTTTGAAACGGGCATGATCTCCATCAGTGAATTTGTAATAAATACCTCTTCTGCTTTGATTAATGTCTCTATATTGAAACATTCTTCTGTGGCAGGGATACCGCTGTTCTGACAAATATCAAGTACAGTGCTCCTCGTTATCCCCGGTAGAATATTCGTATCAAGTGAAGGGGTAGCAATACTCTCATCCGTGACCATAAAGATATTACTTACAATGCACTCAGCTACATATCCGTCTGTATTGAGGACAATTGAATCGTGAGCAGATTTTCCCTTTGCCTCTTCCTTCAGTAGAATACTTGTCAGCAGATTAGTTGTCTTGTGACTGTAGATCGGACTTGTAGTACTCCTCCTGTGCCTGGAAACAATCAGACTCATACCCTTATTATATAACTTTTCATCATAGGGCGTAAGCGATTTTGCCTGAATCAACATTGTTGATTTGAGGTTATCGCCTATTTGAAGCGCACTGCCACCTTCACCCCTTGAAAGGGTAATCCTGACATAAGCATCCTGAACGCTGTTCTTCTCAAGCAGTTTTGTTATGCTCTCACTAATCTCTGCATTTGTATATGCGGGGATAATCTTGAGTCTCTCTGCAGAACAGCACATACGCTCCAGATGTTCAGCAAGCTTGAAAGGCTTTCCATTGTATGTGCGGAGCGTCTCAAAGATGGCGTCACCGTAGAGGAAACCTCTGTCTCCCGTAGAGATCGATCCATCTGTATCAGGGATTATTTTACCATTTAAAGATATGAACATAGTATTTAGTATTGCTTTAGATTTTCCTACGACTTGGCCGATCCAGAATCAAACAGGTAGTTAATAAATTACAATGCTCAAGTCACAAAATACAAATAAATCTCAAATTACAATGTCCGTCTGCCTGTCGGCAGACAGGAATGACCAAAACCAGAATTCGGCGAGCGTTCAACAAAGTTCATGTAGAAAGTACAGTCAAGCCATTTGTCTGGATATTTTGAGCTTTAGTAATTGGAATTTGTTTGTTATTTGGATTTTATTATTTGGTGCTTACCCGCCGGTCTGCAGACTGTGTCACAATAGCAAAAACTCCCAATTTGTCATCTGAACTTGTTTCAGGATCTAATGTTCACAATGACTTAGCAACATTAGAGATCCCGAAACAAGTTCGGGATGACAATTACGACATAGCCTGTTGTTAGGCGTCAATTATCAAAATTAACTTAGCGTCTCTATCAGTGCCCTGGCTTTATGCAATGTTTCTTCATACTCATCTTCCGGGTTTGAATCAGTAACAATACCACCGCCAACCTGAAAGTAGATATGATCATCTTTTACCAGGAATGTCCGTATCGCAATGTTAAAGTCGATATTTCCATTAAAACTCAAATATCCCATTGCACCTGTGTATACACTGCGCTTGGTGGGTTCTAATTCATCGATGATCTGCATAGCCCTTACTTTGGGAGCGCCGGTTATTGAACCTCCCGGAAATGTGGCTTTTAGCAAATCGACAGAATCATACCGTGAATGAAGCTCCCCTTCGATTGTTGCAACAAGGTGATAGACGGTAGGGTGTTCTTCCAGTTCTTTTTTCCCGGTTACCTTGACTGTATTATATTTACATACTCGTCCAAGGTCGTTCCGTTCGAGGTCTACAATCATTGCAAGTTCAGCATCGTCTTTCTTACTTGAGAGTAAATCCTCCTTCATTTTTGCATTTATATTCTCATCTTTGCATCTGGGGCGGGTGCCCTTAATCGGCTTTGTTTGAATATTCCGCACTATACTGCCACTATGCTTGCCGGTACTGTCTAATGCGTTTCGCAGTGATAAGAACCTTTCAGGAGATGAACTGATTACGTGTTTATTATCAAACCTCAAGTAACTTGAAAATGGCGCCGGATTAATCTTTCTTAATCTCTTATATATCTCGTAAGGTGATGTCGCTATCTGGGTGTGAAATCTCTGTGAAAGATTTACCTGATAAATATCACCTGCACTGATATATTGCTTTGCACTTTCCACAGCTCTTAAATAGTCTTCCTTAGAAAAATTACTTATTATCTTTCGCTTTATCATGCTCCCGCTAAACCTCTGTTCTTCTTCATGAGGTAGATTCAATCTATTACTAATCATCCTTAATGCCCGATCCATTCTTTTCTCTGTACTTTTGCTGGAATACGGATTAATATCGACGGACATCAGATAACACTTGTTCTTGAGATGGTCAAAGCCGATAACTGTGTCATAAAAGCTGAAGCACATTTCCGGGAATTCAATGTCATCGATTGTTGTATCAGGAAGCTTTTCTATGAAATGGCATAGATCATAAGCAAAGTATCCAACGGCGCCACACGTAAATGGAATAGAATCAAAACTATTATCCAGATGGAATTTATTCAACAAAGTTTTTAGTTCATCAAGAGGATTCCCGGCTTTTCTGGTAATATTATGACGGGTTTGCGTCAATATATTATTGCCTTTTGACATAACGGTAAGAAATGGATCATACCCGATAAATGAGTACCTTCCTGCCTCTTCGTTGTTAGCAGCACTATCAAGGAAAAAGCTTTTCTGGTGTGCCTGGGTATATTGAAAGACCTTCAACAAGTCGGTGTCAGGGTCTAACTCCCTGACTATGAACTTCTTTTTTGTTCTGTTTATAAAGTTTGCCATAAGATAATTTTCTTCCTAAAAATATTGTGTTATATAATTTGTTATTTAATATAATATATAAGCTTTAAGTCAAGCATTTTTCAAATTTATCAGTAACCATTAATATAAAATAAAAGAACATGCTTACCCGTCTTATTTTATTGTTCACAGTATTTCCTTTAATGGAGTTGTATCTTTTGATACAGGTAGGAGGGTACCTGGGAGCCTCTCCAACTATAATGATAGTACTCATAACAGGTATAATAGGGGGTTTACTTGCCAGAAGCCAGGGCCTGAGTGTTCAAAGACAAATAAGGATGGATTTGCAGAGTGGAGTTATCCCGACAGATAGCCTTTTTGACGGTTTGTTTATTTTGATTGCCGGTGCTCTGTTAATAACACCGGGAATAATAACGGATGTGTTTGGTTTCTTCTTAATGGTTCCGGGATTTAGAGGTTGGTTGAAGAGGAAGCTGAAAGACTACTTCAAGCGTAAGCTTGAGTCCGGACAATTTCAATTTCGCTCCAACTATCATACAGCAGATTGGAGGAAAGATGATGACTTCTGACTGGTAATTTGGATTTATGCATATGCATGGGAAATTCAATATTGATAACACTTCGACTCCGCTCAGTGTGACGTTACCCTGAGCATTTAGTGCGCGTCATCCTGAGCACCCGCCCGGACCGGTACGGACGGGGAGACGAAGGATAGTCTTTTGTTGCGACTTGACTTTCACTTTGAGTGCAACTGATGGTCTCCATCTGAAGGGATCGCTTCTTGTTCAAACTCAGCGCCAACTGCGGAAAAGAATTTTTTTCTGATGGCGTCAGAAGTTACCTTCAAGAGAGACGCCCTGTCATTTGCATCGCTGAGTATTCCGAGGTTGATGGAACCAGCTGCCATTGTAGCATGGCCGCCACTATTTAATTCACCAAATGCACTCTGCAGGATTAATCCCAGATTAATTCTTGTATCCCTGCTTCTTGCAGATAATTGGACCTTGTCATCATTAATTCCGAATACAAGTACAGTATATACACCCTCCAACTGTAGCATCATCTCTGCTGCCTGTGGCAGGGCGTCTCTATCAGTGATAAATTCCACAAATGACACAAGGTATGACCCCCTGATTCTTTTATTTTTGATTGCCCTCCCGATAATATCCAGAGTCTCCAGTCTCATGGGAGGAAACTCCAACTGGCTCATAACAGTTGTATCTACCAGTGGAGAAAGATATGATGCAGCTTCAAAATCATCAGGAGTGGTATTTCTGGTAAACTCTTTTGTGTCTGTTCGAATACCGTATAATAATGCCGTTGCAAGTGATACATCCGGTTTTATGTTTAACTGTCGAATATATTTTGTCATCATTGTAGCGGTAGCACCTATTTCAGGTTGGATATCAACAAAATCTCCTTTAACCGAACTGATATCTATCTGGTGATGATCAAATATCAAATTTGGAGTGACCTCTATAGACAAAATATTATTCTTTGATGGAATCGATGCCTCTATTAATGCAATCTTACCGGCAGACCTCACCGTCTTCATTACTTCTTCACGTGTTTTTATATTTATTAGATCTATATCCAATAGATTAACAAGCGCCCTGTTTTTCTGGTGACTGATAGTGCCTCCATAATAGATACTGCTCTCTATATCACAGAATTGACATATACGTTTCAAAGTAAGTCCTGAAGCTATGGCATCCGGATCAGGATTGTCTTGTAGGAAAATCGCAACTTCTCTGTCGTCTGACTCCTTGATAATGTTAACTAATGTGGAGGCAGAATGCTCCATCTCGGCAGTTTCAAAAGCGGACAATATTTCTTTAGCCAGGACATTACCTGCCTGTAATATCATATCGACTCCACTCGATTCCAGTGCTTCGGTCTCTCCCTGACTGGAAGCCTTAACAAGGACAAAATTATCCGGCATTTTTTCCTTTATTTTCATTGCCAGTGACAAATTGCCTTTCGAGTCTCCGGTAAGGATTACAAACACACTAGTACTCTTGCAGTGCTGAGAGTCCAAATCAAAAGTTTCTATATCTGAGACCATTACATTAAGACCTTTTTCTTTCCATGAAGATAATGCACTCTCGTCCTTATCTATTATTAATATATCCTTGCCGGCCTTGTTCAATGCATCAATAACTGCATTCCCAGTTGCACCACAACCGAAGATAATGTACATAAAATTGCTCCGACTTATGAATAATTTAATATGTAAAAAATAAGTTGCAACAGCATATCATATCACATTAGAATAAGTATAGGCTTGCAGGATAGAGAAGCCTTTTCTATGCCTTTAAAAGCCCGGGAATATGATAAAACAAATCAGCAATTAAGAGACGCTAACTTATTATACTGGTGATTGGGAAAAACGACTTGTACTATTGTATGTAATATACTTTACGTATATATTATTTTGGCAAGTGGCGAGTTACAATAATTTGAAAATTATACTTCTGATTTAAAGGGCTGTCAATGTTAAAAAAACTGAATATTGTTGGTGTTGCAATATAATTATTATCCGGCAATTTTCTTAAAGAATTTAAGAATTGAAGAATTGAAGAATTCCCGCCTGACAAACCGGCGGACAGGCAGGAATTCCTTAATCCCTCAATATTATAATTCCGACTCTTTCTGGTTAGGTAAACATGGGTATCTTAGAAACGGTTTCGAAGGTTAATATATCGGAAGCCTTGTGGAATGAGGCCTTAGAAGAGCATAATGCACCACCGGATAAGACATTTCTCAAGGAAGCAGGAGAATCCTTACTGTACCCACTCTACGAAAGTGTGAAGAAGGCGGCAAATGGAGAAATGATAACAGAAGAATTTAAAGTAAGGTTTAACAAAGAAGCAAACATCAAGAAATTATTTGAACATTTCCACAAATGTAAAGTAGATGCAAATCTGGTAAGTCAGAAAAAGGTTGGTCGGCACTGGCATGTAGAATTTGTAAGGAGATGTTTTCCTTCGTATGAAGTGATTCAAAAGCACTGGTCAGGTCATTCACATTTTGATTAAACCGTTTATAATCCCGCGGAGGTTGCGCGATTCAACGAAACGAATTCCCAGTTTGTCTGCCCAGGTCATTATTCCAATATCAGCAGTAACCAGAATACCATCTAATTCCCTTGCCAACAATATCAAGTCGACATCCTCCTTGCTGTCAATGATCCCTTCCCTCAGCGCCGAACGGTATTTCCTTCTGAGGTTTGTTATTGATTCCGGCTTAGTATCTGTTATTGCATCTCTTACTGCCTCTTCCGCTACTCTTAATCCCTTGTCAATGCGGTGGCGTACATCTTCTATCAGTTCGTAAAGCAGAAATGCCGGAACATCCATCTCATATTTCTTAGGTGGTTTCTGGAAGATTCTAATCTGGAGGTCCTTTGGTATCTTGTCGCCATCTATAAAATTCATGAGTTCTTCATAAATTGATGGGGGCATATAAAAATTTGGACCATCCAGTTTGCTTATTAATTTCAGGAAATTCTTAAGGGCGGTAGTCGGTGTCCTGCCAAATGACATATAAACATCAGGATTAGTAAAAATGCTTGTGTCTATAACAAACTTTTCTTTTTTTAGAATTTTTATTTTTTTAGCCTTTTTCATTCTTATTCTTAAAAATTCTATCTATTAGATTAGATTAAAAGTATAGTTGTTGAACTGCTCTAATGCAAGTAAAACCCTTATGTCCCGAACCTTATCGCTTCCTTGACAGTATGTCTTCTATAGTGATATAATTTAATGTGTGAGGAATTTCAAAGTTGTAGCCGTCCGCCTATCAGTCTGGCGGGCGCAGGCTACCCGCCTGAATGACGAAGTCGGGCAGGAAGCCATGCGGCTACACAAGTAGTTGCCTTTGGCAACTTAATTTAATAATATTTGAGAAATGAAATATATAACATTTATATTAATAATAATCGTTCTCGCCTGTGTCTTCTACAGTTACCGTCCTTTTATGAATTTCAAAGAGAAAGACTCGATGGCTGATGGAAAGGATACAGAATTTACAGAAGAAAATTATGCTCGTGAAAGAAAGAAGATGGTTGAGCAGCAGATAATAGCACGAGGCGTAAAGGACAAAAAAGTCCTGGATGCAATGGAAAGTGTGTGCCGCCATCTGTTTGTTCCGGAAGGATACAGAATATACAGCTACTACGACCAGCCATTACCAATTGGATTGGGGCAAACAATTTCTCAGCCTTACATAGTAGCGCTGATGACTGAGATGCTGGATGTTGATAACGATGATATAGTACTAGAAATAGGAACAGGTTCAGGTTACCAGGCAGCAGTCTTATCTACAATTGCCAGAGAAGTATACACAATTGAAATAATTGAGAAGTTAGGGCTTCTGGCAGATGAAAGGTTAAAACGCCTTGGATATGATAATGTGAATTTCAAGATATCAGACGGTTCACTCGGCTGGCCTGATAAGGGGCCATTCGATGCTATCATAGTAACGGCAGCAGCAGAGAAAATTCCTGATCCTCTGATAGAACAGCTGAAACCTGGCGGCAGGATGGTTATTCCGGTCAACAATTCGTCCTATAGCCAGGACCTGCTGATTGTGGAGAAAGATAAAGCGGGAAACATTGACACAAAAAAAACTATTCCCGTACGATTCGTACCACTTGTTGAGGGAGAGAAAGCCGCAAAGTAGGTTGTAGTAAATCTTACCAATTATATTTAGTTTCTACATTCCTGAAATTTGGAAGTTGTTCTGTTGCATCTGAAGCTAGATGATAATGATTACTTGGTAGAATTTGCTTTCATTTAGTACTTGATTCTATTAAAATTATTGTTTAAAAACTTGTTTACTGCTTTCTTTTCAAACTTTATTTTGCATAAATGGAATACAGAATTCTCGGGAAAAGCGATTTAAGCGTTTCAACTATAGGTTATGGTGCATGGGGTATCGGGGGAGAACCCTTCTGGAAAACTGAAGGAGAAGAAAATTCCATTCTTTCTATTAAGAAGGCAATTGATTCAGGGATAAACTTTTTTGATACTGCCCCTGTGTATGGCTTTGGATACTCTGAAGAGTTATTGGGTAAAGCCCTGAATTCAAAACGCAAAGATGTCATAATAGCAACAAAATGCGGGTTACGTTGGAGCAAGAAAGAGTTGAAGGCTCTTGAGAAAAGGGCAACTAAAGAATCAATATTAGAAGAAATTGACTTGAGCCTGCAGAGATTACGCACTGATTACATTGATTTATACCAGGTACACTGGCCTGATGTTGACACACCTATAGAAGAGACAATGGATGCCCTCCTGCAGATTCAGAAGGCCGGGAAGATTCGGCATATAGGAGTGAGTAATTATTCAGTTGGTCAGATGAAGGAGAGCCTTGAATACGGCCAGATAGTTTCTCTTCAACCAATGTACAGTATGTTGGAGAGAGACATAGAAAAAGAGATCCTTCCATTTTGTATAGAAAACGATATCGGTATAATCTGTTACAGTCCTCTTGCATCAGGAGTGCTGACAGGAAAGTACAATGAGAACACTAAATTTGAGGATTGGCGCGGGCACGGTATTATTGGAAATTTTACCGGTGATGTATTTGTTTCTCATATTAGAAAAGTTAAAGAGATTGCAAAGATTACGCAAAGAAATGGTAAGACGACGGCTCAACTGGCTATCAACTGGCTACTCCACCAAAGAGGCGTGACTACGGCCATTGTTGGGGTAAAGAACCCGGACCAGGTTGAACAAAATACAGGTGCAGTTGGTTGGGATATTCCGGGAGAAGATTTGGAAACTATATCAAATATTTTAGAAGAAAGGGGTTGTTGATGGCAAAGAAAGTAAAGAAAGTAAAGAAAAAATATACTTTAAATGAGTTGGATAAGATGTCAACAGACGAGGCACAGAAGCTACCGTTTGCAGTAAGGGATAAGCTTCTTGATCTGGTACTTGCAGATGGCAGGAAGATTGGAGGCAAACAGCCTAAAAGGCAGGTGGGTCTGATGTGTGATTGGTTCGAGGAAGATGTAGTCCGTCTCCAGAAGATTAAGGCAGTAAAAATATGTTGTGGAGGTTTCATACCGGTTGATTCAACTGGTGAAGTCCCTACACTGGATCCACAAGGGCAGATCAAGCAGGTGTTTGAGAATGCAAAGGCTACTATTAAAAAGGCTGGCAGCAATATGGACAGAGTTATTAATTCCCTTATTTTCATGAAGAACATTGATTACTGGGGACAGATGAATGATATTTACAGGAAATATATCAAGTGCTCTCCAACACGTGCAGCAATAGGCTGTCAGGATCTCAATAAGTTGTACCAAATTGAGATAGTCAACCTGTTCGCTTATAAGGTTGCAAAATAATGCAGTCGGAGAATCTTTTATTATGAAAGGAGTTGTAAAATGTTTAAACCTTTAAAACTGAACATTATAATCATTGTTGCTGTGATGTTTATATTTACACATTCCTTTTCCACTCTGCAGGCAGGAGAGGTGATTCCTGGTAAATCATGCTGCGGTGAACCGTGTGAAGAAGTGGCATGCCCGATGAAAGAAGCAGAAGCAGAGTTGACAAAGGTGGACTGCGGTGTCTGTGTGGAATCGGAAAAATCCTGTAACGCCAGAGAAGTGGTCATGAACATCAGAGGTATGACATGCGCCGGCAGCGAATGCAGAATAAAGCAGGTTCTGTCCTCATTCGATGGTGTCAGCGATGTCGCCGCAAACTATAAAGATGGTACGGCACACTTGCATGTTGAAGAGGGAAAGGTGGATAATGCAGCGCTCATCGAGGCATTAAGACAGATGGGATTCCTGGCCTCTGAAGGATAAGCAAGAATATCTGAATAACCATTCGCACCGCACTTAGCGGTGCGAATGGATGATTAAACACAAACACATACCCCAGGTTAAGTCATGTCATTCAATTAATAATTTTTTCATACATTTAGTGTATACCCGCAAGCTGTATCCCGCTTAGCGGGGTGTAGCGGAATGGCTTTAGCCTTCCATTTGTATACCTAGACACGGTAATGGAAACCTGAAGGTTTCCGCTACGTCTTAATTCAATGACCTATACTAAGACAATGCTGGAAAAACAGGAAATGTAAATGAAGCAAAAGTTTGAAACACGTGCAATCCATGCCGGATGTGAATCTGAGCCTGTTACGGGCGCCGTTATGACGCCAATATTCCAGACAAGTACATTTGTACAGGAGTCTCCCGGCAAGAAGAAGGAAGGATACGCTTATGCCAGGACTCATAATCCAACCAGAACAGCATTAGAGAAAAACATTGCCTCTCTTGAAGAGGGAGAATATGGACTTGCATTCTCTTCAGGAATGGCCGCTATCTCAACGGTTACTCAAATGCTGAATGCAAGTGACCACGTTCTAAGTTGTGATGATGTCTACAGCGGGACATTCAGGACATTTGAAAAGGTATTTAAGAGGTATAATCTCATTCTTTATAAAGGGAGGGCTGAAGGCTTCAAGGAGTTTTCTTGAGAAAGTTAAAATATTTTCACTTGCAGAAAGCCTGGGTGGTGTGGAATCGCTGATAGAACATCCGGCAATAATGACGCATGTGTCCCTTCCAACGGAGGTCAAAGAAAAGCTGGGAATATCAGACGAACTTGTCCGAATCTCTGTAGGGATTGAAAACGTTGATGATTTAATTAATGACNTTAAGACGGCTTTAGATTCTTAGAGTACCTATGTTACAAACATGTCGTACTCTATCACTTTAAGTCCCCGAAGTTTCTTTATTAAAATTCCTGAAATAAGAATCTCGAAATGCGAAACAAATCCGAAAAATCAAATTTCTAAATGCTCAAAGCAAATAATATTTTATGGACATGAATTCTTTTTTCTGAAATTGCAATTTCTGTGATTCGAAAATTGTTTCTAATTTCGGATTTCGTGCTTCGAGTTTAATCTATCAAACCATGATAAGAAAATTTTCCAGCTGGAAGCGGTTTCTTTCTAAGATTGTCTTAGAAAAAGTCCAGGCGCTTAGTCATAAGAAAATGGGTTTACAGTTAAGCTATAAGATGATCCCTTTCCTTATTAATTAATTTTATAAGATGAATATTTAAAGGAGGACTTAAAGTGATAGAGTACGATTTTGTAGAGATGAATAAACAAAAAATTCTAGAAGATAATAATTACATTATAGATGATAGAGATTTTTATATAAGCAAAACGGATAAGAGAGTATTTAGTTTTAGTCGCGTTAGTAATGAAAGTATTGCCTGGTTGGAACAGGAAATCAAACAACCCAATTCAACTGATGAGTGGCAATTCTTCTGCAACGACTATCCGAGCGAGGGCCTTCAAGCCGATATTATATCTCCATATTTATAGTGTCTATATCTAAAAGAGAGAGAACAGAAAGCATAGCGAGGCTTGGTAAAGTTGTTATTTGAAATTTGCCAATTATAGATTCCTCAAACTTTCCTGTATCTTGCGCATAGCTGATTCTTCGTTGGCATCTGAAATATGAACTACCTTTTTGCCTAAGACACCCCATTTTTCTGGATCTGTAGTTTTATAGAGAGCTATTGTGGGAGTGCCTACATATCCTGAAAGATGGCTTACGCCTGAATCATTCCCAATATAGAGCGACGCACCTGATAATAAACCTGCTAACGCCTCTACATCTTTTGGGCGCTCTATCCGCTCTCCTGCAAAATCTTCTGCATTCATTTTTTCATCTTCTACCGGCCCGAAAATAAAACCTGTCTCAGGATAACCATGTCGTCTTAATTCATCTGATAAAATGTGATAAAATTGTGGTGAAAAATTTTTTCCGGTACTTCCGCTTCCGGGATGAATCAATGCATATTGTCCTTTTGTTAGCTTAGCAGGGAAACAATCAGAAAGGTCTTGAGGGACGGTTATGGGAAAGTGAGATTCTATGGCTGAGCAATAATATTGTGCCATGTGTGTCTGTCCATCCGGAAAGGGAGTGATAGAGACAACTGGTAGCGAAGCAGACTTTTTTAAGAGATCGACTACCCTTTGCCCTTCTGTCAGCCAGAGGATAGCGCCATGCGGTAAACCTATCTTTTCAGGAATTGATTTTCCACAGAAAAAATCAAGCAAACCTGCCGATTCCTTATCAATATAAGTATCCAATAAACCAAAGCTGATAGCCAGACGCATATATTCAGTACGTCCAATTCCGATAAATTGATGATGAGGCAAGGCTTTACGCAGGCAAAAAAGGGACGGCCACGTAAGTATAAAATCTCCAAGCGCTCCACGATGACAAATTAGGAATGACTTCATGCATTAAATGTAACTATTCAAAGCAAGTGGAATGTATGCTCTTCCTTTCGGAAGGATTCCAGTGTTAGCTTTTGGAATCTCCGCCTGGTCGGATCTGCCTTGGGCATGACCTGCGAAAGCAGGGTTGACGCTTCCGTAAACCGGCATAATATTCCACTTGATATTGAGCAGTTACCAGATAAGTCTCACAAAAATATTTTGGCTTTGAATATTGTACTGTTTTTTTATATAAAAGTAGTATATTTTATTTATAGATTTGGGAACCAGCATTCACTTTCTTTTGTTAGTCAAATATAAGCCCTATTCAATTTATTTTGTGATGAACTATAAGATTAGAAAGGTGTATTAAAATGATTAAACAAGTAGCTATTTTGTCTTTTATCTTGATGCTTGCAGCAACCATCTCTTTTAATTGTACTTGCGCAGCACAATACTCACTATCAAATGAGGACAAACAAGCCGGCTCTCAAGCTCTTGCGCAGGAACCGCATGTGGGTAAAGTGGCAGAGACCATGAGCAGCGGCGGTTATACTTATATCCTCCTTCAAACCAAGACAAAGATGTCCTGGGTCGCAATAGCTGAAACGAAGGTAGATGTAGGGCAGGATGTAGTCCTGGCGCCGGGCATGGAAATGGTTGACTTCCATAGCAAATCTCTCGACCGTACATTTGATTCAATTATCTTTTCCGAGGGGTTAATTACGCAGGGAGGTGCTGCTGCCGGGGATAGTGCTCATGGGAGCGCTGACACACAGAAAAAGACTTACGGAAGTAAGGGAACTATACCGGAAGCTAAAGAAAACTTAAATGTGGAAAAAGCTACAGGGGAAAACTCCTATACAGTTGCCGAACTTTTTGAAAAAAGAAAAGAACTTGATAATAAAGATATAGTTCTCAGGGGAGAAGTAGTTAAGGTTACGGAACGAATCATGAATAAAAACTGGCTGCATATCCAGGACGGGACAGGAAGCGCACAAGAAGGAAATAATGATATGGTTGTAACAACAATGGACCTTCCATCGGTCGGAGACACCGTTACCGTAAAAGGGGTGTTGTTCTCGGATAAAGACTTTGGAAGCGGTTACAGGTATGATGCGATTGTCGAGTTTGGACAGGTTTCAGATTAAATCAAATTGGACGCAGATAAACGCAGTTAAGAGGATTTTAGAAGAATTAGACAGGATAACAGGATAAATAAGATATTTATAGAATCCAGTTCATCTTGTTAATCCTGTCAAAGCAAATACTAATATAAAAGATATTTTTATCTGTGCGTATCTGTGTTTATCTGCGTCCTAGTAAATATTCTTAAATGAAAATTCCTGATTCATGGAGAGTCCTGGTGACAGGAGTTACCTCAATACACGGATGGCCCATATTTACCCAATTAAGTGAATTGTTGCCCGAAGCATTCTTGTACGGCCTGAGGCCGCCCAAATCGGATGTTCCAGACTCAGATAATATCTCTTCTTTTTGCATTACCGAGCGGGCAGAATTAGAGAGAATAAGAGACGAATTCAAACCTACTCATGTAATCCACTGCGCAGGTGTCTGTGATCTGGACGTCTGTGAAGACCGGCCGGAATGGGCGCACGCCCTTAATGTTCAGGGCACAAGGACCGTTGCAGATGTATTCGGTAATGACATACCCATCCTGTACTTGAGTACTGATCTCGTATTTTCCGGTTACAATTCACCGACAGGCGGTTATACGGAGGATGACGAGCCTGACCCCATCAATGTTGTAGGAAAGACATTTGTCGAGGCCGAGGAACATATTCAAAAGTGTGAAGATCATTGTATTGTCAGGCTGGGGCTGCCGCTTGGTGATTCAATCCTGGGTAACAAAGGGGCGATTGACTGGATTGATGGCAGATTCAGGCGCAACCTGCCGGTAACACTCTTCTACGATGAATACCGGAGCTGTATTGATTGCGAGGAAATTGCTGAAATGACGGTGGCTGCCCTTGCCCTTGAATTAAGAGGGCTATTTCATCTGGGTGGAGAGAAAACCTGGAGTCTCTATGACATTGGTAAATATGTATTGGAAAGGGGAGGATACTCTCCCGGTTTACTAAACGGCAGAATGCGGCATCAGGAAGAGAATGGCCCGCCGCGTATTGGCAACGTCTCACTCAATTCAAACAGATTGAGAAATCTTCTTAATGTCTCTCGCAAAGGCGCGAAGTCGCAGAGAAAAGGATTAAAACTGAATTAAAGGAAAACTTATCTTATATCGTATTTCTGTAGTTTCAATATCAAATAGAGCAAATCTATGCTGTCCAAACACCACAAAACCGGTTTCTTCCTTAAAGCAGGAATATTTGATAATCTTTCAAGC
>JAANXD010000053.1 GCA_018263435.1 Candidatus Scalindua arabica
CTTCACAAAGCTTTCTGGAACGATATTGGAATATTATGGACTGCAATAAGGTCTCCTTAATTGTTTGTGAAGACCTTTATACCAGATGGGGTTAACTGACGCCAGCTTTTTTTCCTTTTTTGCTGTTTAATTTTTCAAAGAGCTAAACTAATACAAATATTTCATTATTTTTGTATTCACGTTATGTCTTATTCAAGTACATGCTCTAGATGCAGCAGAGGCAAATAATACAATAAAAGGTTTTGAAGACAAAGAGACACTGGAATCAGCAACCGAAAAATGGACGGGTATTGACGTAAGTATCGTGGGAAAGTATGCCGAGAAATATGGGCGTCCGCCAAGAGACCCATACATAAACACTGACCAGGGTGATCTCCTGCTTTTTGTTTTTACTTTTTCTGGCCTTATCGGCGGCATCATAATCGGCTACAATTTCAGAAAACTGTTTATCGAAAAGGATGCATTTAAGGATTAAGGGGGGGATTGGTATTGCGGATAAAGTCAGGCAGGATGCCTGACCTATAGAGCAGACGCATAAACTCCATTCTGGAGAAGGGTGAAGCCATATGTAAGGCTACATATAGTACTGGATAATTATTAGTGTACTATAAATAGTACGCATGTTTTATGCGAGCTGAGTTTATGCGTAGGCTCTATAGGTTTAATATCTACATAGGTCAGGCATCCTGCCTGACTGCCATCTGTACAATACATGGGAATTGAGGAATTCGCATGAAGCATATTTTAATTCCCCAATTCTTAAATCCCTGAACTCCTTAATATTAGGCGTATAAATATGGAAATATTAAAGCATGTTGTCATGGATCATTTTGCGCATAGGAGCAATTGGCTTACCAATATAGAGGTAAGGGTCAAACTGTTTTATATAGGAATAGCCCTGATTCTCAATATTCTATCTCAGGATATTATAATTCCATTAGTTTTCTTTGTTACCTCTCAAATATTACTAAAGACCATAAAAGTTTCATTTATGAACGTAGGTCTTCGAATGATATTGCCACTATTTTTCGGGGTATTTATAATGCTTATTATGGGGTTACACAAAGGCAATACGGTTGTGTTGTCCGGTTCATTCCTGGGATATGAACTTGCTTTGAAGAAAGAGGGGTTATTAATTGGCCTGTTACTGTTTACAAAGGTAGCAGGGGGGGTAATGCTCTTACTTCTATTATCCTTTACCACAACAATCTCAAAGATATGCATGGCCGCCCGATGGATGAAGATACCTGAGACATTGATTGAAGTATTGTCCTTTGTTTATAGATACCTGTTCCTGCTGATAGAAGAGATGGAGACAATGATGTCTTCGCAGAGAAGCAGACTGGGCTATGTTACATGGTTTAAGACTATAAAATCACTTGGCAACCTCGGGGGAGTACTGATTATCAGGTCAATTATCAGGGCTGAAAATGCTCATACTGCTATGGCATCAAGAGGATATGATGGAGGGAGAGTACTGACGATTCAGCTTGCACCGTTGGTAAGGAGCGATTATGCCATACTCTCGTCATGTGGAATTTTTCTGACATTTATATCTTATTTGGGATTTTTTTGGTAAGGGAATAAAAAAAGTAATCGCACAAAGACACGAAGGCACTGAGAATAATGACTGAAAATGAGATTGGGAAAGTTGTAGTTGATGCTGCAATAGCAGTTCATAAAGCACTTTGTCCCGGTCTTTACGAAAATGTGTATGAAGTTGTATTAACTCATGAGCTCAAGAAACATGGTTTAAATATTGAAAGACAGGTTCCCGTATCAATAGAATATGATGGAATAAAATTCGACGAAGGATTCAGGGCAGATATTATTATTGAAAATAAGGTAATCCTGGAATTGAAATCGATTGAATCTGTCACAAAAGCACATAAAAAACAAGTATTAACCTATCTTAGACTGACAGAATGCAAACTAGGCTACTTATTGAACTTTGGCGAAGACTTGATGAAGGACGGAATCACAAGAATTATAAACGGAGAACTCAAATAAAGTCATACTTTGTGATCTTTGTGTCTTCGTGTGAGGATTATTAATTAATAATGATTAAGATAAAGGTTGAAAATTTAACACATAAATATCCTGATGGTACACAGGCGTTAAATGGCGTTAACATAGACGTTGTTGAGGGTGAATTTCTCGCAATTCTAGGCGCAAACGGATCCGGGAAGACTACACTGCTTAAACATTTTAATGGCCTCTTAAAGCCGGCTTCCGGATCGATAGTATTAGATAATAAAGAGTTAAATGAGTCTAAATCAGCCGATGTTTTCAGGAAGGTTGGTATGGTTTTCCAGGACCCCAATGATCAACTCATTGCGCCTACAGTTGAAGAAGATGTTGCATTTGGCCCGACAAATCTGAACCTGAGCTATGATGAGATTATAAGCAGAGTAAATGATGCACTCGGATTAGTCAAGATGAAGGAGTTTGCAAAAAAGGCAATTCACGCACTCAGTTACGGCCAGAGCAAACGGATATGTATTGCCGGAATTCTTGCCATGAAGCCGGAGATACTTATATTAGATGAACCAACCAGTGGTCTTGATCCGGAAGGCGTCAAGACTGTGATGAAAATACTTGATGACCTGAATAAGGAACATGGTATTACCATAATACTCGCGACAAATTCAGTTGACCTTGTTCCTGTTCTTATGGATAGAGTGGCAATTATGGATAGGGGAGTAATTGTCCAGGAAGGTACTCCACGAGAGGTTTTCACTGACTCGGGGAAGCTTGAGGGGCTTAAGCTGGAACTGCCACAGATAGCACAATTAATGGAAGCACTACGGGATGAAGAGAAGTTTCCAATAAATTCACTTCCTCTGACCATCGGGCAGGCCAGACAGGAACTGTCGCATTTAATCAACATTGTAGACAGTGTTAAACATGCAGGATCAATCTTGCCAGGTTATTAAAATTATTAGATTCTGAAATAAATTCAGAATGACAAATTATATGTTTTTTTATTGTGATACAGCCTTAAAGTCAGGCAGACAAAGCGGAACTTAGCCCTGTAGATTGAACCATTAGTGAGGTTTTTAGAATGCTTAACGGACACGGCGGAGACATAAATAAGTTATGTGATAAGTATGATCTGAATCCGGATGAAATCATGGACTTCAGCGCAAGTATAAACCCACTCGGCTGTCCTGAAAGCGTACATAAGGTTGTTTCTGAACGGTTTGACGATATCAGAAACTACCCTGACAGCGAGTGCGTAAACCTGAAAAAAACTATTGCAGATAAGATTTCCTGCAATGACTCAAACATAATTGTTGGCAATGGATCGAATGAACTGTTTTATCTGATACCGCGTGCCATGAAGCCCAGACAGGGTATTCTCATGCAACCCACATTCAGTGAATTTAAAGATGCGCTGGCCAATGCAAATGTCGAAGTAGTTGAGATTGTAAATGATGATGGAAACTTTCCACTGATTAACACAAATCTCTCAAACCTGAGGAATATCGAAGACGGTATGGTCTTCCTATGTAATCCTAACAATCCAACAGGACAGCTCACACTCAAAAGCGATATATTAGAGCTTGTCAAGAGGGATTCAAACAGGTTGATAGTTGTTGACGAGGCGTTTATGGATTTTGTTGATGATGACGAGAAATATAGCGTTATAAAAGAGGCTCCCTTAATTGACAATCTAATAGTTGTAAGATCACTGACAAAATTTTATGGCTTCCCTGGCCTCAGGCTTGGATATCTTGTTGCAAATGAATCTATCGTTAATAAATTAATACAATTCAAAGAACCATGGACCGTTAACACATTTGCACAGATTGCAGGTCAGGTTGCCATTGACGATGTTGAGTTCGCTGTCAAAACACGTCAATATGTGTTCAGGGAGAAGGCTATCTTGTATGATGGTCTTGCTGGCATAAAGGGCATACGGCCACTTCAGCCATCAGTCAATTTTATATTGGTAAAGATTCATAATGCTGAAATAACAGCATCAGGAATTCAGGATCTTTTGATAAAGGACAATATTATCATAAGGGATTGTTCAAATTTTATTGGCTTGAGTGATAAGTATTTTCGTGTAGCCGTCAGAACCAGAAAGGAAAATCAAAAACTTCTTAGTGCATTAAGATTGGTTTTGGATAGTATGATTTCTGACGAGACAGATCAGAGTAATTATGTACAGGAGTTTGTTACCGGATAGAACATTACATTACTCACGCAAAGCCGCAGAGATCGCCAAGAAAACACAAGAAGAAATTTAAAGATAAATGTTTTTCCCTTTGCGTTCTTGGCTTGTGCCGTGAAGTTAAAGAATAACGAAGTTCTTTAACATGCTGTAATAAAGATGATACAACAATGAAAGCGCTAACCATTGTGAAGTATCGGCAACACTATACAGGTGGGGTTGCCAAACCGCTCTACGCTGCAAAAGCTGTAAAGCCGCTGTGGTGAACGGAAAGAGAAAAGGTGAGGACGACTCATCAGGTGTGACTTTAAGAGATGAATGCAAATGAATCGCTGAAGAAGTAACGAAATCGCATGAGTTGTAGGGCAAAATCGCATTGTGCTGAGGATGCAGAGATAAGCATAGCGGAAACCTGTTTACTGGCTATGTGCCCACCGTTATACAGGCGACATGACTTAGAGTTGGGCTTTATTATGGAACACG
>JAANXD010000054.1 GCA_018263435.1 Candidatus Scalindua arabica
GACGCTCTTCCGATCTTTACAGATTTTGTCCTGAAATTTAAACCGGATATTGCACAAAATCCCTTGAAGATGCTTCGACTCTCCAAACTCATAACTTTGTTGTGGGGTATATTTACTGCCGGAGGGGCCTACTTTGTGGCGAAATCTTCTTCCACCGTAATTGAGTTAGTGAACATGATAGGTTCGGCATTTGCCGGCCCCATTCTGGCTACCTTTCTGGGCGGTATTCTATTCCGGTCAATAACTGGTTCCGGCGTGATTACCGGCATAATAGTTGGTACTGTATTAAATTTCTTCCTTGGCCAGTGCGTACCATCTATCTCCTGGTTATGGTGGGGGCCAATCGGGTTCTGCACCACATTAAGTGTTTCACTCATATATTCGAAAATATCTCCGGCTGTTTCAAGTATCACAGGAAATTGGACATTGAAAGGTATACTGGAACAATACCCTGAGAAACAGAGCTGGCTGAAAGACGGGAGAGTCTATACACTGGCAATATATACAATCTTTATAATTATAATCTCCATAATAGTCTCAAGAATCCTGCATTCAATAATGACTAAAGTGAGCTAAAGTTAAAAGTGAACTAAAGTGCCTAAAGTTGTAAAAAGGAAATTGTCCTTCCTTTAACTTTAGTCACTTTAAACTTTAGCTCACTTTAGGCACTTACCCTGAGAGAAAATAATACCAATACCAAAAGTCCATATCGATCCTAAAATGATTGACCACTTCCAGGAGATCTTCTCAATTCCCAGTGGAGAGAGAATAGTTGAGCGGACTTCCTGTAGCGGTCCTATTGAATCTGCCGTCAAAAACAGAACCATAAGCACACTTGTAACCATTATAACAACATTGGCAATATCGTTACCGCGTCTATCTGTGAGTACCGCAATGAGGAAAACTCCAATCATAGCGCCGTATGTATAACCAAAGATTTTGAATCCAAGCCATAAAACAGATTCTGTTTTACCGCACTGCATTGCCACAAGCGCCAGAACCGCGGCAAATATAATTACAGAATACCTGGAGATAGTGACAGCATGCTTCTCACTCGTTTCGGGCCTGATGTATCGTTTGTAAATATCAATATAAAATGTGGAAGAAAGAGCATTAAGGGCTGAATCAAGGGATGACATGGCCGCGGCAAGTAATGCAGCAATCAGCAGTCCCCGCAACCCGGGAGTGAGCACGGTTTTTATGAAATGAGGGAAGATATAATCATTATGGTGTGTTGCAATAAAAGTATCGACCGCCGCGTCAGGAGCAACTTTGTAGTAAGCAAAAAGGGCAGCGCCTACGCCCAGGAAAAGTAATGTAATGGGGAAGTTTAGCGCCGCCGTCCATAGTAAGGCCTTCTGGCCTTTCTTTACATGATCGCACGTCAACATCCGCTGTACAAGGTCCTGATCAGTTCCGAGCACTGCAAAGGTAGTGAAACACCCAAACAGTAACCCTGCTGCAAGCGCATTGGGGTTGTTGAGGTTGAAAAAGAATTCAGGATGGGACGGTGAAGCGGATACATGGAAAATCCTGAATTTCTCAAATTCAGACCCGATTTGAAAAAACTCACTGAATCCTCCCGGAATGGTTGACCAGATAAAAAACAATGTCACGATTGCTCCACCCAGAAGCAGAAAAAACTGAAGCGCGTCTGTCCATATTACCGCCTTAATCCCTCCCAGGGTAGTGTATACAAGCGCAACGACTGCAATTATTACGATTGCGCTATTAAGCGGAATCTCAAATACAACTGAAAGCGCTATGGCACACCCTGCCAGGCGCACACCACTTGCAAGCAGACGGGTAAGGATAAAAAATCCAGTCCCGGCATCACGGCTCCTCGGGCCAAACCGGTTACCGAGAAACTCATAAATAGTAGTTACTCGACCCTTGTAGTATGCGGTTAATAGCAGGGTTGATACCAGAACGCGTCCGACCAGATCTCCGATCGCCAGTTGAATGTAAACAAAATCACCTCCAAATGCAGCGCCGGGAACACCTATAAATGTAAGTGCGGAAAGTGAAGTGGCGTAAATGGAAATCATAACAGAAAGCCAGGGCATCTTACGACCACCAAGGAAATAGTCTTCAGTCGTACCTTCCTTTTTTCCTGCTATAATGCCAAATGCAATAACGACGCCTGCATAGATTAAAAGCACAACCCAGTCAAGTACAGATATCATTTAATATTCCTTAGATTTGTTTAGCTACGGATTGACACAGACACTAATTTCACGAATTGACACGAATGACTACTAACTCCGAACTAATAAAGTAGACACTGGTGTTAATACCAAAGAAGAAGACGAAAAGCAAAAGAAAAGGGGACGCAGATTATACAGATCACGAAGATTAAGGAATTTAGGAGTGAGGAATAACAGACACGAATTACACAAATGGATACTAAGGTTAAAGGAGAAAAACGGAAGGATTGAAGAATTGGGAATTATGAATGACATAACTAAAAAGGGACAGACACTATTTTATTTAATTAGCATCTGTCCCTTTTTAATGAGATTACACAGTTGCATCTAATTTTGAAGCTTTTTCGGGTGGTACAATTTCACTTATCATGTTATTAAGAGCGGCATGAGTGCGAGCGGCGATACTGAGCTCTACACTACCGGCTTGGCCATCACCATTTTTATCAATCTTGGAGAAGAGTTCTTCAGGTACACCTAATTCTCCGATATTCAACATGCCATCACCGTTGGTGTCTTTCCTTGCGATTAAATGATTTGTTCTTTCACTGATAGCTTGAATGCGAGCGTGAAAGGCGGTACTGAGCTCTGCTTTAGCGACTTGACCATCACCATTTTTATCAATATTGCCGAAGGCCTCTTTGGGAATTCCAAATTCTGCAGCATTTAACACTCCATCACCGTTGGTGTCCTTTTTACTCATTAAATGACTTACCATATTGTCAACAGCATTGGCACGAGTATGAGCGGCGAAAATACGCTCAAATCTACTGACTTGGTCTTCACCAATTTTGTTGACCCTGTCGATGCCTTCTTTGGGAGTTCCTGACTGCTTGTTCAGGGCGCTGATACTGTTGGCAACTACTCCGGTAACCAGGCTACCCATCTTTTTCTTAACGAAGTTAGATGGACTTAAACTGGAAAGAAAACTACCTGCTGCTGTTATGTTACCCATTACTCTTCTCCTTATATTAAGAATACAGTTGAACTGTGTACCACAGTTTACTTCTAATATCTCTGGAAGAGGTTATTAAAAGCTGGCAGTGTTTAAAGCTAATGGCATGCCAGACCACGAGCAATTCATATAACATACGGTATACATTGGTCTTACATTTTTTTGTTACAATTGATAATAACTTTAATAAGGTAAATAATACCTGTATTGATAGGTAAATATTTACTTAAGGGGTATTTAACGCGGAGAGCGCAGAGGAAGACTAAAATATAGGTGAAAAAGACGAAAGGCGGGTTTCACGCAAAGACGCAAAGAACGCAAAGTTTGCCTTTATTTAAACTTTCAGTCTTTAATTCGTGTTGTTTTATAATTACTGCATCAACAACTATTCTTTTTATTAATCTCATTTTTCGTCATTATTCTTTGTGACTCTGTGCCTTTGTGTGATAATGATGAATCTGCGAATGACGAATGACCAAATATGGACACAGATGAACGCTCCCCGGACAAAAGACGCCGAGGACAAGAAAGAGAAACTAGAATTTATGTGAGAAAGCGAAAGACAAAAGAACATAAAATATAATTATGCAAGAGGTCATTTCCTTGATTTTTTATATGACTTCATAAATCCTTCTATCATCGTTTTGAAATCATCTGATCCCAAAGCAGTTATGTCTTCCTCACCAATCTCCTTCTCTTTTATTTGATCTGCAACATTCTTTGTTGTACTCCTCTCAGCCTGCTCACTTGGAGGAAGCCCTTCTAAATAAGCCAGGCCCGTCTTCAGCGATTCCCTGTATTTTTCTGAAAGCAGGTATTCTGCCTGTGATTTGTCAAAACGGAAGGAGTCATGATTTTCAATAAATACTTCCCTGAAACTGTCATCATTGAGTACGATCTCGATGAATGATTCGACTAATATTATTGCATCGACAATCTTTCTTTTGCTATGAGGGAGCATGGATTCAGATATAGAAAGGAACTCGCCTTCATCCCTTGTCTGCAAGATCGTTCCGTAATCGCTGACTATATTTATTGAAGCATGCAGGTTGTCCAGGAAACCTTTTGTTTCAATACTACTCTTCTCCAACTCTTTATTAATTTTGTTGGTTTCCTCTGCAGACTTCTTTATTCCTAACCATATCCATATCGCAAAGAATATCACGATAAGGACTATTGCTATTGTGTAAACAACCATAAATACACCCCTGTTTTAATAATTTCTTAAACTATCCCTGCCTGCCGGTAGGCAAGCCTGCCTCCGTCCGAACGGCTTGGCCGGGCGGGTGCCGGCCTGCCCGCCAGTTTGTTAGGCGGGGGTTTGATTGAAAATGTTTGCATTCTTATTTTTTTCCAGCAGTGTCCGGTTAGGTTTTTGCAGGTACGGTTTTTATACCAGATTTGTCGAAAAATACGTAGGGCGAGGCTTTAGCCTTGCGTGTATTGCACGAAAGCAAACCTAAAGGATTGCCCTACGTGTTACATGCAAAAACCTAACCGGACACTACTGAGTTTTAATAATTTT
>JAANXD010000055.1 GCA_018263435.1 Candidatus Scalindua arabica
AATTTCACATTTTTCGATAAGCCTTGCCGTTAGTCCTTCAGCATTAAGAAAGTGTATTTTTAAGAAATGCCAGATCTAGATTTTGTAGAGTGTGATGTGGAGAAGTAGCAGAAAGGGAGACTTCATATTACAGGGTTTCTTTTATTTTACTTTTTTTATTGATTATGGAGGGGGAGTATTAATGAAAGCAACAATTGATACGTTTGCTGGTGTGGCCGTTGCGAAGGAAGATATGGTAAGAAACAGTATTGGAAAGTATTGGGTACTTTCAATGCTGGCAGGTATCTACTTCGGGTTTGGAATTCTTCTCATATTTACTATTGGAGCGCAGTTTGCGGGTGCTGGTTCAGCGTCTGTTAAGATGCTCATGGGTGTATCTTTAGCAGTCGCCCTGACACTGGTCATCTTTGCAGGAGCCGAGTTATTTACGACTAACAATATGGTGATGATCGTCGGCTGTCTTAAGGGAAAAACAGGTTGGGGTTGGATGGCATGGTTATGGTTTGTCAACTATTTTGGCAACCTTGCCGGTGCAGTATTGATAGCCTGGGTGATAGCGTGTACGGGATTGGCAGATGGAACCGGTAATTATATCAGTGAGGTGGCCAGTGCCAAAATGAATGATTCATGGATGACACTATTCAGTAAGGGTATAATCTGTAACGTGCTTGTCTGCCTGGCAGTCTGGATGGTAGCAAGAACGAAGAATGAAGCAGCAAGGATACTTCTGATATTCGTGTGTCTTTTTGCCTTTGTCGCTACTGGTTTAGAGCATTGTGTTGCTAATATGGCTATTTTTAGTATAAGCCTTTTCGCATCAAGTGCTGATTCTGTCAGCTGCGCCGGCTTTGCTTATAACCAGCTTCCGGTTGTCGTTGGTAATATTGTTGGCGGAGGTGTTTTTGGCGTTATGTACTGGTATGCTGCGTGTGCACCTGATCAGGGCCTGGTTCCTGATGGTGGTGAATAAACAGCCTTATTATCTTAGGCCTTTTCTACAAGGCCGGATGTTTGCTGTATAGTGAGTGAGGTTTTAAGAAGCTTGCAGCTGCGACAACGCTAACTGCAGCTTCAAAGAATAGTATCAAAATAGAGCAGATAAACAACCACGGTTGAATGCGAGTTTAATCGTGGTTGTTTTTTTTTGCGACTACCTGTACGTTTGGGGATAGTGCAAAAAGTCCGAAACTTACAGGTAGCCACAGATAGAAGGTTCGTAAATAATGTGCGTATTGACTTCTTGTCTGGTATTTTTCAAATATTCTGCTAATACAAATATTACAAGAAATCGTAAGAGTTTCTTATCATTAATGTTTAAAAGTACTTAGGTATATATCTGGAAAATGAAAAAAATTGTTTTGCTTTTTGAATGGTGTTGGTATCACGATTGCTATATATCTTTTCCACTAATTATATGGAGTTTATCAAAGTTTTATGTTTAGGTTTCTTAAGATACAAGTTAATACGGCAATAAAAGGAGTTGAATATAATTTTGTTTGTTACATACTCACACAATCCAGACAGGGGGGAAATTTTAATGTATAGTTAGGGGTATTATAAAAGTGAGTGTTGGCATGTATTCAATTTATTAAATAGTGTAAGTTTTTTAAAAGTTTTGGGAGGGAATGATATATGGGAAATACAGGTAGAAAGAAGGAGGCCAGTAAGAGTATCAATCTGTGCTGGAGGAATATTCTATCCGGCATAATCATTGCTGTTTTTGTGACTACAACATGCCTTGGCAATATGGTAATGGCAGAAGGTAAGTTCAAGCCTGCTACCGAGGCAGAATTAAAGGAGGGAAAAGAAGTTTACAATAAATACTGTGCAGTATGTCATGGGGAGGAAGGTGATGGATATGGCGAGCTGGCACATGCCCTTTACCCAAAACCCAGGGATTTCACCAAGGGCCAATACAAGATAAGAACCAATGCTACCGGTTCTTTACCTACCGACGCAGATCTCATTCATGTAATTTCTGTCGGGATCCATGGAACTTCCATGATACCGTGGGATATACTTGAATTAGATCAGATTAAATCAATACTTCCCGTTTTAAAGAGCTTTTCTGAGGCATGGCAATATAGAGAGGCAGAACCTCCTATAACTATCGGAAGGGAAGTTCCTTCGAGTCAACAGAGTATTGCGAGGGGTAAAAAGCTTTACGAAGAAAAAGAGTGCTGGAAATGCCACGGAGAAACCGGACATGGGGATGGACCCAGCAGTTATGATCTGGCAGATGAATGGGAGGTTCCTATACAAGCCTATGATTTTACCAGGGCAAACAAATTTAAGGGTGGCGCCACAAACAAGGATATTTATCTGAGGTTTTCAACCGGCATGAACGGCACACCAATGCCATCATTTGCCAGTGAACTTTCAGACGAGGATCGCTGGAGCTTGGTACATTATGTAAAATCCCTTGCCGGACAAAAAGAGGCGCATGGGCATGAATAATAAAATTAACAGTATATCTTTTTCTAAAATTAATAAAAGGAGAATGAGTGTTATGAACTATGTAAAAAACCTACGGTTTTTCTTTAGTGCATGCTTGCTTATTATGGCCATTCTTTTTGCTGGAGTTGCCCAGGCACATGAAGAGGAAAAGAAACCGTACGTACCACGAAAGGTAGATATTTACGAAGGATTTCCTGATTGGTATAAGGGCGTTTTCGCAGATAATGTTGGTCTGAAAGAGGGATCAGGTCTGTTTAAAGACCATTACAAACCGCTGTTTATGAATATGTATATGTATCCGGGAAGACACTATGAACCACCTACCCGTATGGACCATTCAATATTCATCGAGAAGGAACGCAGGGATCTGTGTATAAGGTGTCATGAGGGAATTAATACCGGCGCCATCGAAGATTGGAAAACCTCTGCGCATTACAATCCAAGGAAGACGCCTTTAATTGCGCGTAAGACCAAGATCATAGAGGATAGCATAGGGAAAGAGATCTCGGTGGTAGATTGTTTCGACTGTCATGTCGATACGGAGAAAAAGCAGATCAGACTTCCCACAGCAGGCGATTGCAGCGAATGTCATGCGAGACAGGTTACAGAGTTTGCCAGTGAGAAGAACCACGGCAGGCCTAATCACATTCAGACACTTGAATCAAATGTTCTGGTACCCTGGTATCAGGAGTCTTACAGGAGAGGGTTGCTGGCGGGTAATGCGGGTTGTGACATGTGCCACGGTGCCACAGATAAATGTGATCCATGCCATACAAGGCATACCTTCTCTGCTGCTGAGGCAAGAAGACCGCAGGCATGTATGACGTGTCACATGGGGCCTGACCATCCAGATGCAGAATCCTATGGCGAATCAAAACACGGGATTATCTATGAGCTGGAAGAGGAACACTACAACTTTGATAAACCACTTGCGCATGTCATGGTTGGTGAGGAATATCGCACACCTACCTGTCAGTTCTGTCACATGTACCAGGGTGGTGGAACTTTCACGCACAATTTCGTTTCAAAGGGTATATGGAGAATGGGTACGGTTCCTCCTTCGAACATCGAGTATGAATCGTCACTTAAGGATTACCCTTACGGGATAAAGATTATTGCTCCAAAAATCGATGTATATTCCGATGAAAATCTGGAAAAGAGGGATAAATGGATAGAGCTCTGCTCAAACTGTCATAGTCCTCGTTTTGCAGGAGGCTGGCTTACACAAATGGATGATTACATGTTCCAGGCATTTAAGCTGACGGATCAGGCGCAAAAGGTCATAGATGACCTTATTGCAGACGACATGCTTTACCCATCACCTGCGGAGCGTGATATCTATCNGGGTGGTGACTGGCTTGCCGATATATTACCTGCAGAGCTTCTCGGAGAGGGTGTCTGGAATGCGTTTAAGCAAACTGGAGGTAAGATACCCGTCATCGGGCCTATCCTTGGTGTCTATGCCATGTTTTATCAGGGAGAAGGAAACCCTACACATATAGAGACGTCTTATGCCAAGATGTGGTTCTGGTATAAGCTTCAGGGATACAAAGGTTATGCACACGTTCAGCAGGACATCATGTGGTGGTGGGGGCAGTCGCCTATGTTGCAGGAACTTGGAAATATACAGGAAGAAGCAAGGAAAATGCGCAGAATGGCTGCCATAGAACAATCACTTGCTGATAGCGGAAAGCCTGTTTCACACAGCCTTGGTGGAAGTCAAAGCCATAAGCCGCTAACAAAGAAGGTAAGTGAATTTCTTCAATCAATGTTTTAGTTTGAAAGAGTAAGTTTATTTAACAAGTTTTTATTGCGGACGCAGTCTTTCCGTAATAATCTGATAATAAAAAAGGCGCTCATTTTATGTATGAGCGCCTTTTTTTTATGAAAAGCCGACTGACTTAAATCTAACTTTTAGGCTTTGTTAATTTCAAACCACCTCTTCGGGTCATCTTTGAGGGTTTTTATTATTACTTTCATATATTCTTTCAACTGAGATTTAGGGTGCCACTTTAACACTCTTTTAGCCTTGTCGATATCAAACCGATATTTCTTGTCTGTTAAATCAATCATCCATGGCTTAAAGAAAAATTTCTTCCCTAGAATAAAGTAAAACAAGTTCGTTATATACACAATAAAATACACAAGCCATTTCGGTAGATGTATAGGATTTAGTTTCTTACCATAAATCTCACAGGCAATCTGGTTGTAAAGGATATTAATAGGAACATATTCATCTTCTGAAACAATAAATATAGATCCGGAAGGTATTTCCTTAAACATAAAGATAGTCTTTTCAAATGCATCAAGTACGTCTTCAATATGCATATATGATATACCTCCTTCCCCTTTTCCGGGAAGGATTCTATAACCAAATCCTTTTCTCCAGATAAGTGCGATTTTGTTTGCAAGCGGTGGTAATATGCAATCATTAGAATATACTCCGGAAAGCCTGAAGATTGTTGATCTCATCCTCTCCTTATATTCTAAAACAATGTTTTCTCCTGCAATCTTGGATTTTCCATAATATAGTTTTGTGTTCAAGGCAGATTCTTCATTTAGTTTTTCATTGCCTTTGGTTGGTTTCATAACTACAGTGCTACTCGTAAAAATAAAGTTGTTCACATCAAAATCAATTAAGTTGTCCAGTAGGTATCTGGTTCCATTTTCATTGGTTTCGCGATACAACTTGTTTTCTTTGTTTACCATGTCATAATATGCTGCCAGATGAAACACATAGTCAATCTTCTCAGCAACCTTTGTTTTTATTTCACTAAAGGTTTCACCAAGAAGCTTCTTGTCTGAAATATCAACCTTATACCATATGACTCTGGAATCTCTGTCCTCATGTAGTACCTTATCAATACCTATAATGGAATAGTTGTTAATCAATCGCGCTATCAATGCAGTACCTATAAAACCACTGGCACCTGTAATTAAGAGTGTGTTCTTATCCATTTTATTTGTAATTATTTATCAACTACATGCTTGTCTGAGTGTACTATATTATATTTTGCTTCAATATAGAAACAACTATATTATCAAGATATCATTTATAAATAATTTAAATAGATTGCCTTATATTTCTTCTATATAATGTGTATTAGATAAAGTTCCAAGTGACTAAAGTTTGAAGTGAGCTAAAGATGGTAAGAAATAATCTTTAAATTTAGGCACTTTAGTTCACTTAAGGCACTTTAAACTTTTATAAGATTAAATACTTCGTATCATGTTAAAGTTTTCACTAAAATCTGCATTATACCAGGTACCTGGCATATGGTTTCTGATTTTCAGGTGCCGTCTGCAAATTGAGTATGACCTGATCAGGAAGAAAACTCACGATGCGGTATTTGGCCGTGCTCATGTTTTTACAAGACAGCTTTTAAACCTCCTGGGAGTAAAAGTAGAGGTGTCGGGTTTGGAAAATCTGATTAACAAACCTGCAATAATATGCCAGAACCACACTTCGATAATGGATATCCCTGCTATATTGCATACGGTAAATGGGAAATTGCTTTTCTGCGGTAAGGACGAGTTATTCAAGATCCCGGTTTTTGGTAAGGGGATTGAAACTTTAGGTATGGTTAAAGTGTACAAGGAAGATAAAAAAACATGGAAGGTTCTATCTGAAGCAGCAAAGGATATAAAAGCAACTGAATCAGGCAGTGAAGCTTTGACTCCTTATTTAGTGATATTTCCTGAAGGTACTCGAACAAAAGATGAAGACTACAAAATGGGTGAATTCAAACGCGGCATGTTCAGTATTGCCGTGAAGCACAACCTGCCGATTATTCCGATCGCGTCTTACGGCGGCCTGGACATTACTCCAAAAGGAACATGGATTTTCAACAAAGGTACGATTTACGAAAAAGTCTTAGCTCCTATATATCCTGCAGATTACGGCGAAGTCAGTATTAAAGAGAAATCTACTAAGATTCAGGACGATACACGGAAGAGAATAAATGACGGCCTTGGTGAGCTAATTAAGGCTCATGGTAATCGAAAGACAGACACTAATTTCACTAATTGACACTAAGGTTAAAGGCGAAAGATATTGGACGCAGATAATGCAGATTAAGGAATTTAAGGATTGCGAATTACAAATAACCAATATCTAATGACCAATAACCAATCGCCAATCAACAATCATCAATTTTAAATAGGTGGGACCCTAGTTCTTTTTACTTTCCTCCTCTTTAGCTTGCCTTTTGTCCTCTAAATAGTCTTCGTACATCTCAAGAGCAACCACTTTATAATCGCCAGCTACGTTTGTATGTGTGGCGAATACTACACTTAACATGTTAATCATTCCTAGCCTGTAACCTGTCAACAAGCTGGCCATATTTGAATTAACCATTGAGAAAAACTCGGAGTCCTTTCCATAGTATTTATATTTTTCTTTATATTTATCAAAATCAAATACATCAAGACTATAACTATCAAGTTTTTCTTCTTCTAAGACTTTTTCAGCTAAATTTTTATAACCTGTTACAAAAAGAAGGGCGTACATTCTGACTGTTTTCCCATAATTTCCTCCGTCTCCTTCAGTGTCCATAAATTGATAAAGAAATATTTCATTTGCAATATTAATTGAAGCTTCGTAGTTTGCCTTAATTTTATCGCCATCGCTGATACTGCCTTCCTCTTCTGCCAGTACCAAAGATGGACAGAGTAGTAAAAATACAATAATTAGAATAAGATTTTTCATCACTCTCTCCCTTGTAATAAAATAGTTTTCATTTTGTTGTTCTTTTTCGCGCTTCTTTCAATTGCTTCCCTGGTCTTATCACGTCTTTCGTTAGAAAGCCCTATATAGTGGTGCGTAAATGCAGCAGGTTCAGTATCCGGATTTATCTCTAATGCTTTATTAAAAGAGTCAATCGCCTTGGCATTTTTTCCATCAATAAATTCTCCAACTCCTCTGGAATACCAATTATCAAAGGTAGAAATATCCTCGAGGCTCTTCTTAAGTTCCTTATTCTCTTTCGAATATTCTTCTTTTAAGGCTGACATGATGGATTGAATCATTTGTCAATAGATTAGGTTTGGCCCTGTTCTCATTTCTGTTCTCCTTGATTAGTTAAGTAGCTTGTTTTTTAAATCAAAGACAACTTTGAATTGTTTGTCGTACTTTCCTTCCATCGCCACAATTTTCTTCTGCAGATCTTTATGAGTTGTAAGCATTTCTCTGAGTTTTGTAAATGTCCGCATAATCTGAATATTTACCTGGATTGCTTTTTTGCTATTGAGTACTGATGAAAGCATCAAAATGCCATGCTCTGTAAAGGCGTATGGGAGATACTTGCTGTGCTGGCCTCTTTTTAAGGTGCCAATTTGGCACCTTAAAAGTTCATTATATTCTTCCCTTGTCAGTTGGAACATAAAGTCATCAGGGAATCTATCAATATTCCTTCTTACCTGTCGTGTCAGTTGCTTTGTTTCCACGCCATAGAGTAATGACAGTTCACGATCAAGTATGATTTTCTTGTTTCTGATGAGTAGTATCTTACCTTCTATTGTTTCCTGTGGTATTAGACTGGTTTTTGATTTCTTCATTTTAACCTGTTTATAGCTCAGTTCCGCAGTTTAGTATCAAGCCCTTTTGGCAGGCTCGTGTTGGCCGTCAATGGAGTATTTTCCCGGGCCAATTAAAATCAAACTTATGAACAGAATCCCTGCTTCCACCGCATGAGAATACTTAACGAAGGGGTCACCCTTGCCGATGTGCATGGACGCTGCCACGATCATAGTGGCAAGTAGAGCGAAACAGGCAGGGCGGGTAAAAAGGCCAAGGGCCAGTAGCAAGCCGCCTATACATTCTGAAAATGCACCCATAAAGCCCCAGGCCATGGGAGCAAAGTCAACCCCTAACGACTTCATGGTTCCACCAAGCATCACCCATTTTTCCGGGCCACCCATTAGTTTTGGCAGGCCGTGCATTATAAACATGACGCCAATGCCTATTCGTAGAACGAGCAGGCCTATATCACGATATTTATCTAAGAAACGTAAAACCATAACTTTCTCCTTAACTTAATTTAGTTTTTACTTTTCATTTCCGGTCATGACCTGGTAGATTTTGTGCATGCCGGTTATATTACGAAGTTCGAATAACCCCAGATAGCAAATATTATAATTCCCCTTTTTTAATACATCGTTGTACAACGCTTCAGTAATGAAAATACGATCGATTGATGTAAACTCTTCTCGTGAAATACCATCTTTAACGACTACAAGATCATCTTCCTTAAGCCCCTCTACGCGGAATGGAATATTAACATTTGTTCCATGACGGTCTCCATCAGGCCTGACTTCACCAAAATGGAGACCAAATCTCAGATGTATCTCAGGGCCGTCCTTTACATTGGAATTGTATGTGTGTACACTCTCCAGAATCTGGCTTGCCGCATCCAGCGCACTCTTTGAATTGTGAAAGCAAACAAGGAACCCGTCACCGATACCCTTTGTGAAGGAAGATTTTTTGTCCTTGAATATGGGAAACATTATACCTTCAAGTGCATTTTTTATAAGGTAAGTAGCGCCGTCTCCGTATAAGTCCATCATTCTTGATGATTCACATATATCAACCACCATGACTGCTTCCGGGATTTCCCTGCCAGTGCCGGACGATTGCGTCAATGTATTAATACGATTCTTTATATCTTTGAAGTTACTGTCGCTTGCAGAAATTTTGTTAAACAGTCCACGTGCCTGATGTTTCAGTCCCGCTTCTGCACAGGTATTGCCTAAATCATACATTCTTGATCTTACACGATCATCGGTACAGGGAACGGTTGAATATTTTTGAACATGTTTTTCTGCAGTGTCAATATCCTTGATTTCTAATAAATGCCGTGCGATGAGATAGTGTGAATCACTCTCGTACTCTCCACCGGCTTCTGTCACATCCTGTAAAAGTTTAATGCCGCGATCATCATCTTTTATTTCTGTCAAATAGATGTTGGCCAGTTCATAGCGTACACGATTCAATTCGTCTCCGGTTAACTCTTTTGCCGGATTAAAATCATGGCGGTTAGACTGTACTTTTTTGAAAAATAGGAACCTAAAACCTTGAGGCGATCAAATATTTCCAGGGCCTCTTTGTCTTTGCCTTGAATATAGTAGATTTCTCCTAAGACTTCATTGTACCGCATATAGCGCGTACCATATTTTTCAGATAAAACATTCAGGTCTTCTGTCGGTATTACCTCATGAATCTTGTCGCAGCAAGCAAGCGCCTGGTCATAATCTTTTTTGTTGAAGTAGGCATAAGCTTAGATAGGGTTTTCCTGTCGTGTCACGCCACTGATTTTATACACATTGTCGATTTAAAATGCAAGAGTGAAAAAGTGTTTGCGAAGAGGGATAAAGGGGAAGAACAGTTTAAACGGTTCAAACAGTTTAAATAGTTCAAACGGCAAGAAGATTCCCGCCTAACAGACCGGTGGGCAGGGGTTATGGGCTGCGAGTTACAAGTAACAAATAACAAATGACGAATGATGAATGTTCAATTATGTTTTAAGAATTCGATTGTTCGTTCTTCTGACCAGTAACTCTTGTCTCTTTTAAATTGTATAAAACCGACATGGCCGCCTGATCTGGGCATCTCTAAATAAACATATTTATTGTCCTGTGTCTCTTTGACCGGATAGCAGCCGTCTGCAATAAACGGATCGTTGAGGGCATTTACAATTAATGTTGGAACTCTAACTTCGGAAATATACCGATTGCTACTGCATTTGCTCCAGTAATCTTCTGCACTCTTAAAGCCGTGGAGCGGAGCAGTGTATCGGTCGTCATAGTCCTTAAAATTTTTTATTAAATGATAATCATCATCGTTTATCAGTCCGGGCATCAATTCCATTTTAGCCCTGATTTTCTGATGCAGGGTTATTAAAAACTGCCTCATATATATTTTGTTTGTAAATCTGGCAAGTTCCCATGTACTTGCCTCTAGATCACAGGGAACCGAAAATACGACAGCTCTCTCTATTTTACTGTTAATCCGGCTGCCTTTGTCGCCAAGATAAACCAGTGATAAGTTGCCTCCCATGCTGAACCCTATTAATGCGATTTTCTGATAAGACATAGTCTTTACTGCATGTTCAATTACAAATTCTAAATCATCGATTGAGCCACTATTGTAAAAACGTAACTGGCGATTTATCTCTCCGGAACATGACCTGTAATTCCATGCCAGGGCGTCCCAACCATTTCGGTTAAGCATCTTAACCATTCCTACAACGTAATGGCGGTGTGAACTACCCTCTAAACCATGAGAAATAATGGCTAACTTCTTGCTTCCTGTTTTCGACCAATCGATATCCAGGAAATCATCGTCATGTGTGTAAAGACGTTCCCTCTGATAAAAACCTGTATCGAATTTCCTGAACAGTGAAGGATAGATTGATTGCGCATGTCCATTCTGAAGAAGAAATGGAGCCTGATAATTGGATTTGTTTAATAATGGCATTGTGCTTTTAAAGAACTATCATTAAACATAGCAGTATAAAAAATTGTAAAAACCAATATTGCTTTTGTATTTTACTAGTTTTTCAAGATATAACAAAATATATTACTTGAATCCGGAAGCAGATAAACATAATATATTGAAATGAGGGAATTTAATAAGTCGACTGTTTTTTGTCGGTGGCTGTAGTCGGAGGGGATTTTGCTGACTATGCCTGCCTGACGGTAGGCAGGAAGTCAAAAATTATAGCAAGAGGTAGAATAA
>JAANXD010000056.1 GCA_018263435.1 Candidatus Scalindua arabica
CCACGTATCTGCTAATGACCATTTCCACGCATTTTCTAACCCTTCTGACCTTTGTTCCCAAACACTATCCTCATAAGTATTAATCAAATCGCTTGAAAGTTCAGGTATATTTTCTCTTAATCTTTCAAATAGAACTTCTCTTTCAGATAATAACTTTGACCGTTCTTCAAATTCCTTTAATTTGTGATATGCTTTTGTCCATGCGTCTAGATCTCTTGTCATTATTGCAACTCTAAACTCTCGATTGATTGGGTGTGGATTTCTTAAATTTATACAATGATCTATGGGGCCTCCAATCTTCTCTATTTTATTATTAATCTCTTTTTCAGTCTCAAACGCTTGGATAGCCTTGAACAGTTTTTCTAGTTCTATTATTTCTTCTGTTCTGTGCCATTTTGGCTCACTGAGTACAGATAATTCACAAATCAACTCTTTGCATCTCTGGAGAGGTCTATCTATTGCAAGAATACTTTCAAGTGCTTCTAGTTGTTCTGAAAGAAGAGCTAACTGAGTAACATAAGATAAACCCCCAGGGTTTTGTGCCTTACCTGTCCAATCTTTCCAAAGCAGATTTATCCTCTTGTCAACATCCAATATATCCAAGATTTTTTCAAGAGATATGAGGTTGTCACATTTTCTGCCATCAATAAAAGTAGCATCCCAAAGATATTTTGTTCTAACTATTAGTTTATTCTTAAACCAACCACCAATTTTCTTTCCTGATTTCAAGTACTCTTGCAAATCTTGTGCATCTGCTAAAACCTTAACTTTATCGGTATCGGCAAAGTCAAGATGATAATCATCAACTATCTGAGCTTTCTGGACAATACCCGCCATTCGCATTTTTGATATCTCATGGAGGCTTCTTAATGGTTGGTCTTGATCTGCAAGCATATCGTAAACTGCCTTTTCCAGCCAGCCAAATGGACGTCTTAGCCCTTCGTCAATAGCCATTCTTAGTTGAGTAATAGATTCCAATGCATGTACTCGCCTTCGAACATCTACTTCTAATAAAGCAAGGAATTTATGATCTTCAGAATAATGTTTACAGGTTTCCAATTCACCTTTTACATCTTCTTCATCTTTTATAATCTTAAGAAATATGTCTGGTTCCATTAATTCACTACTTTTTACCATATCCATACTTAAAGAGGTACGCTCAGAATCGCTAATATCTCTTAATAAATGAAGTAATTTCTTAAATTCATAATTCGATAATGGAACAGGTATTCCAGGTTCTATTCTATCAGGAATCCATCCATATTGACTCTCATTGCTTTTTATTAATTTGGATATTTCTTGGACTGTACCTTCATATCCTGACAATTCGTTAAATTTGTAGGCTGTTTCATATTTTTAACTCCTTAATCTTTTCCTTGTTTTACTTAACTCTTCCTTGTATTTGTCCAATTCCCTTTTGGCTTCGTTTATACTCTTTGTATTAGCAGACGCATCCCAATCATTAAATTTCTCAGTTATCTCATTAACCGATCTTTGCAGATTATTAACAGATTCCACATCGTGTCCTAACACACTGACACATAACCCCACCAGTGCGTCCGGCATTCTTTCTTGAAGAACTTTCAATGCTCTTGGAGCATAAGCGGTAACTAATATTTTTTGACCAGTTGCAAGAAAATGACAAATCATATTTACTATAGCTTGGCTTTTACCAGTTCCGGGTGGGCCTTGAACACGAACACCATTTGACTTGCTGAGCCTTTGAATTATTTCAAGTTGCTCATCATTTGTTGGCAAGGGAAAATATACATGTGACTCATCGTTATCAACAGAATATGTAGTTTGCTTGGTTGTTATTGGTTCAGATGGCTCACCAGGCACTCTTGAAGTAGTTACATCACTGGAAAGATTAATTAATTTTTTGGTATTATCAGGAACGTTTGCCGAAGACTTTAACCCACTAATAATATTATCAAATGCTGTAATCCACCCTCTTTGAGTTCTTTTTCTTAGTATAATTGCTGGTGCAAAATTACAATTGGGGTCTGAAGATATCAAATCTGGTAGTTTGTCACTGGATGAAAAAACACTATCTGCATTTAAAGCATGAATCCAACTGCGAATTACAGCATGTACTATAGAACTATCCCACGGATCTTCAGAATTCTCTTTTAAGCTTGTTTCAATTGCTTGTAATTCTTCATGTGGTGGGAGTTCTGACGGGTCAAGCATATCATTCTCAAAGATCATACGAGCTCCATCAGTACCAGGTTTTATTGATATTCCTCCTGTATTTGAATCGAATTCAATTCTCGCTTGAGCACCTATGATATGCCTTCTTATTTCCTGACCTTGTAAATTTTTCCATACCAAAAAACCAAGCCCCAATACTGTTTCATAAGATTCTCCAAGTTTATTTGATAGTTGATACATCCGAAATAACTTAGAGTATAAATCTTGTAGTGGGCGAACCTTCTCATAATCCTGCCTCCACGGAAGCCATTCTTTTTCTAAATACCCATTCCAAGCTTGTTCAATTTCAGGATGTTCTTCGATTTCCTGTGTCTCAGTCTCGATTTCTCCAGTTTCTGCTTTAACAGTTACATGTCTAATTTTCTGTATGGATGGCGTGTCTTCAGTACTAAACAATTCACCTTTCGAATACCACCCTTCACATATTAAAGGCGGTGTGGGGCATTTGGGAACTTTTGGTTTCTTTATCTCAACCCATGTATCATCGGTTCTTTCTTCCTCTCCCTCCCAATGCCCAGAGTACCATCCTTTCTCATGGGAAATCTGATGTAACCATAAGGTTTCATCATAAGCACTGATATCTCTTATAATCTTTGACCTGAGACGAACTAATTCCTTAAGATAAGTAAAAAGTCTTATGGAACGGTCTTTATCTTCGTCAATTACCGCCTGTGACATGTATATTCCCTTCTGTCAAAACCTTATTCAATATATTAAACACCAAGGATATTATGATTTAATAACATTTTCTTTTGGTAAGGTAGTTCGTGTATTATATCTCTGAAAACGTAAACCTAATTTATGAAGACCTTACTCGTACAAACGAATAAGACTATCTTTTGAAGATATTTAAAATGTGGTAAAAGTGAATTGTAACTGCTTCTTATCTCAAAATATTATAAAAGAGTGAGGTTGTTTTGCAATACAAAAGATTATTCACCGTAAGCTTACCTAATCTGACTGGTCAGTGTGGACAGCATATCACGCATTGACAGATTCTCCGGGAATGTAAAATCTAAAAAATATCATTAAATACATCATGGTACATCTTTGTCAGGTAAACTTACCGTTTTTAAGCCCTTTAGCATCAATGTTTCATCATGAAATTATATTTACATTGCTGTTTGTTCAAATATCTGTATAATGCAGCATCACGAACTTTTCTATAAGATCTACAATTACAATAACAGGAACAAACTATGGTTGAAAGAATGAGCAGTAAAGAGAGGATTCTACAAATGGCTGAGGAAGCTGCTGCAGGTGAAGAGAAAAAAACAGAAAAAAAGAAGAAGGCAACAACCCGTAAGAAAAAAGTCGAAACCATAAACCGGTATAAAGCCGTCTGGAAGGTTTTTGATGCCGGCTATAAGGAAGTGGATTGTTTTCCTTATTCTGAGAAGGACGAGGCTCATGCAAGAGCAAAAGACCTTACCAAAAAAAAGAATAATAATCATTTTGTAAATGAGATAAAGGTACCCATGGAAGATCAGTAAGTATGGATAGAATTTAATTTGTTCCTCCAGATTTTAAACGTCTGTAGATTGAAAATTCTCTTTCCGACTCTTTTACCTTCCATTTTGCCCTGTAGATTATACCAAGGGCAAAATGAGCGTCCAGATTATCAGGGTTTATTTCTATTGCCTTCCGCAGGTTGTAAACAGCATTTTCCATATCACCTTTTTTGGCATAAGCAATTCCAAGATTATAGTGGGCTTCGACGTAATCGGACTTCATCTCAATAGCGTGTTTGTATTGATATATGGACTCATCGATCTTATTCTGAAAATCATATGCGACCCCAAGATTGTTATAGGCTTTTGCGTAAGTAGGGTCTATCTTAACCGCCGTCTTCCATTCCGCAATGGCATTATCCAAATCACCCAGATGGCGATATATGAGTCCTAAATTGTAATGGGCTTTCGTATGATTGGGATCAAGCTCAATTGCTCTGGTCAGTGCTGCAATCGCTTCTTCCGGCATATCCTTTTCAATATAGATTGAACCAAGGTGATAGTGCGCCTCGGCATAATCATATTTTATCTCTATTGCCTTTTTAAGGGTTGTTATGGCCTTGTCCACCAGGCCCTGTGAATAATATGCAAAGCCAAGATTATTATATGCCTTATAGTGTTTTGGTTTTGTCTCTAAAACTTTTTCCCATGCTGTAATCGCTTCATCCAATAAGTCCTTGTCACTATAAGCGTTTCCCAGTAGAAAATGGAGAAGGCTATTATCAGGATTTAGCCCAATGCCCTTCTTTAACATGTCTATAGCATCGTCGATCAGCCCTTTTTCCATATACGCAAAACTTGAATTATAATATGCTTCAGCATAATCAGGCTTGATCTCAATTGCCCTGTTGTAAGCCGTGATAGCTTCATTCGGTAATCCTTTCCTATAATGAACTACCCCCAGATTAACGTAGGCTTTTGAGTAACCGGGATCTGTTTTTAATGCCTCTTGAAACTCCTTTATAGATTCATTTAGCATATTCTTTCTCATATAGATTACGCCAAGATTATAATGGGCTTTTACGTGGCCAGGTTTTAACTCAAACACCTTTTGCAGTTCTGATATAGCTTCGTTTAACATTCCAGCCTTAAAATAAGTAATTCCCAGATTATAACGTACATTTGCATCCTCCGGGGTAATTGAAGCTATATTCTCATATGTGAATATGGCATCCTCAAATTTTCCTTTTTCATGAAACGCTATTGCCAGATTGTTTAAAGTCTTTATATCCTCCGGATCTATTTCAGTCGCCTTATTCAATGCTGATATTGTTTTATCCAGCATCCCCTTCTTCCTGTATGCAATTCCCAGGTTGTAATATGCATCCAGAAATTTGGGTGCAAGAATTGTGGCTTTCTGGAATTCAGAAACGGCATCATCCAACTGGCCCTGTTCAAGATAGGCAGTGCCAAGGTTGTAATATGATTCAGCATAGTCAGGATTCACCTTAACAGCCTTTTTATAACTTGCGATAGCATTATCTGGTAATCCCTTTTTATAATAAATAATTCCCAGGTTGTTCAGTGATTGATAATGGTCAGGTTTAATTTCAATCGCCTTCTCATACGCAGTAATTGCATCATCCACTAATCCTTTCTTGTTATAAAGGAAGCCCAGGTTGTATCCAGCCATTGCATTGGCTTCATCAACCTGCAGTGCCTTTTTGAATATATCAATTGCTTTATCGATATCTCCCTGATTGGTGTAAATAGCCCCCAGTTGGAAATATGCATTAGTATAATTCTTATCAAGTTTCAGGGTTTTCTTAAACTCGTCTACAGCCTCAGGCACCATTTCCTTATCATAGTAGGCCAATCCAAGATAATAATGACCCTCAACATTTGATGGTTCTATTTTTAATGCCTTTTTCAATGCGTCAATTGATTTAATTAAATCATCTTTTACCTCATCTTCACCATGCACAAGATTGACTTGTTGTGCAATCAAAATGGTAATTACAGTAAAAAATAAAATGTGTGCTAAACTACGCATAATATTCATATCCCTCCTGTAAGTTACGGTTTCTGTAACTTCCCTTCAGCTTGTTTACCAGCTTCTTCCACAACACCTTCCTCTGGTAAGGCTGTCTGGATCTCCGGTTCAAATATGGCAGTGGGTAATTCTATTTTATCATAAATAGTACGCGAGAGACTGTCATTGGTAATCTTTGCTTCGAACGGAAGGCACAAAGAATCCGATGCATACAGCCCTGAAACCTGTTCATTAAACTTGTCCAGCCGAACTAGAAAACCAGCCGTAACCGCCCTGGCCCTCTCTACCCTCAACCCCTCGTTATTTGCAACCTTCAATTTATAGTTCACGGTCTCCTCTGGTATGCCAAGAGGATGCAGCTTTTCCTTACGCACGGAAACAGTGACAGGCTTGTCTAACGGCAAAGTAACAGGCTTACCCATCAAGACCTTCTCCGGCTTTTCGAATGGCGATTCAATGGTATCTTTCTCAGTCTTTGTCTGGGCAAACTCACCTGGGATTACATCCTCAAGTCTTTTAGACAACAGTTCATCAGGCAGTCCTTCTTGTGTACCAATTAGTTTTTTTACCAGTAAATCACCCACAAGGAGTTCCTTAAAAGTGTATTCCTTATGCTCGTCCCTTTGTAAACTGTAGTTTGCATAGATAAGCATGACTACTATTATTACGGATAATACCGTAACAATCTTGCCCGAAGATTGGGGTGTTATTATTTTCAGAATATGAAGAAAGATTACAAATAAGAATGCCGAACAACCGACCTCAATAAGCCCGGCTTGCCATTTTCCACTGTAAGTAAGACCAACAAACACCACCGCTATCACAAAGAAAGTGATACACGCATATAACATTGCCCTTTTCAATTTATTACTTACCTTTCTTCATATAAGATTTTCTTCCTTCAGGCTATGTTAAAGCCATGAAAGAGTTGGATAGGCATTCGTAATCCATTGTATTGTATGGATATAATAGCTTTTCAATATTTCTTTCACAAGGGAATTTAATTACAAAAAGGGTTATGTGGGAAGGATACCTGTCGCAGAAACAAAGAGACATGGTAATCAAAAAAGTGTTAGTGAAGTTTGGAAAGGAAAGAGGATTAATATTATTAATTATTATTCGGGGATATACGGAAGATAGGTTATATCATCTTTATAACTTCGCAATTTATACCTCACTCCACCGTTTCCTTTTATATAATAATCAGGCATCAATGGAATCTTCCCGTAATTAGTGGAAACAGCATACATTGGTTGAGCCAATCCGCTTGTATGGCCTCGAATTCCATCTCTAATTAATTCTGCACCTTTTTCTACAGGTGCGCGGAAGTGATCTACTCCAGGCGCAAGTTGGCAGTGGAACATGTAATATGGTCTTATACGAACTGACAGAAGTTTTTGGTGAAGCTTTCGGAAGGTTTCGACATCATCATTGATGCCCTTTAACACTACGCCCTGATTTCCAACGTTGATGCCGGTATGGAGTATATCCCAGATCACTTTTTTAATTTTATCCGTAATCTCTTTTGGATGATTAATATGAACATTCATCCAGATCGGAGTCTCATGCTCTTGTCCTAATATCTCTAGAAGGTCCTTTGTTATTCGTTGAGGGCAGGTAATTGGCATCTTTGTATGGATTCGAATCATTTCAAGATGTGGAATACTTCGGAGGCTATCAATTAAATACTTAATGTCTTTATCAGACAGCATAAGCGGATCGCCTCCGGTCAGTAATACATCACGAATTTCTTCGTGTTTTCGAATCCATTCTAATCCTTCATCAGCATCGAATCGCAGACGCAGTTCCTGGTCAATTACGGCTTCTCTCCTGAAACAATATCTGCAATAACTTGGACACACATCGGTAATTGTAAACGCAACCCGGTCGTCATACTGCCTTGCAACACTATCAGGCCTTTTTTCACTTTCTCCGAACCTGTCCGTTTTTTCCCGATTTTCTTTATGTACTAAATAATTTGGAATCCCGTGTTCGTTTTCATTTTCTTTCATTGAAGGGATAACCATTTTTCTTATCGGACAATCAGGATCATTCTTATCCATAAGAGATGCATAATATGGTGTTGTACCCCACCTAATATTTAATGTTTTTATTGCCTTCTCTTCATCTGGAGTGACATCAATGTATTGACTCAGATTTTCTAACGAATTGACCTGATTCTTAATCTGTTCCTGCCATTGCCCCTCTTCCTGCCAGGATTCCATTTTAAATTCATACATTTGTCCACCTCAAATTTTACTTATTCTTATAGGTTAAATAAAATTGATATTTCCAGGAAATAAACGTTATAAAGAAGCTTGGATTCAACTAACAAGTGCAAATTTCAAGAGCCGGACAAGATATCATATTTCATTATTAAGTAAAGAGATAATTTTGTAAAATTCCGGATAATAAGCAGGTACAGCACATCTAATACCTCCTTAACAATTGCACCAGCAAAACCTTAGAATACATAATTCCTTCTACAGAAACTTATCGTATAAAAACAAAAAAAGATTTTCTGCACTGAATTTGTTGAAGTTGTTAAGTCAGGTTGGATTTAAAAGACAAAAAACCAAACGGCTTTTTTCTTTGTTATTGACATTGAAATTAACCTTTTCTTCTCTCCAACCACCTTCCGGCATAGAAAATTGCTATACCGAGACATACACACATTATTTCCAGGTTCATAGAATGCTTAACAATACCAAGATAGAGGCCTTCCAATAATAAAAGCATGCCGAGAAGTTGAAAGAACTTTGGAATTATCATAAATTAGCTCCCTTCGTCCCGCAACTATGTTTAAACTGTTTAAACGGCTTAAACAGTTCAAGCTGCATTTGCTGCTTGACTCTAGACACTTCAGTGCACGTCATAGCCTTCCATGAGCCAGTGCTGATAAATGTTTCACTCTTTTAACCATATTGGGATGTGTGCTTAAAACCTCCATTAGTTTATCAGAGGTTTTAATCTTTACATTCATCGTGCCTAATGATTTGAGCTCATTTTCGTCAATCGTACCACTCATATCAAGGTCAACCTGTCTCAATTCTTTCAGTTCATTTGCCGCCCTGGAGGGGTCATTTGCAAAGAAAGCCTTATATCCCTCGATCTGTTTCAATGACTCCTTTGGTACCTTTGCATTTCCGTATACTAATTTGTATAGCGCAGAAGCCATGTCATGAGGGGTATTTCCCAGCTTTACACTGCCAAGGTCTGCATAGTATTCCCGTATCCTTGATGCGTATAACACCAACATATTTGTAATAAAATAGAGGAGAAAGGCAACGATTCCTATCATGGCAGTATTGTTCCCTTCACGGTCTCTGCTGAACATAAAATTCCAGGCAACGTACCAGAGTATCATAGGTATTACGGAGAGCATAGTAATGGTGGCGACATCACGGTTCTTCAGGTGAGAGATTTCATGACCTAATACTGCCTTGAGTTCGCCCCTGTTTAAAAGTTTCATAAGAGGCTCAGTCACGCAGACCCTGCCGTCACTGCCCCACCTGCCAAAAGCAAAGGCATTTGGGATATTCATTCTTGCAATACCGATCCTGGGTTTTCTTATCCCTGCCTTTTGTGCCAGCTCTCCAACCATGCTGTGCAACTCAGGAGATTCAGCCTCAGAAACATATTTTATACCCATTGACCACTCAACCATCTTAGGCCCCATCATATACTGGACAAGTGTTATGCCGCCGGCTATAACCGCATAAAACATAAAACCTGAAACGCCCATCATGCGGGCTATCATCACAATTACCGCGTAAACTATACCAAACATTACCGTCAGCATGAGGTATAGTCTCAATTTTAACCACATTTTCTATCTCCCTGATAATTTAGTAACTTCTTAACATTACTTTGATTCCTTATCAACTCAATTATTATATTATTACGTATGTTTTTGTCAATCTTTATGGATTGGGGTCGTCTCAATCCTTTCTGCTGCTTCGATGGCTCTTAATAAACCCTTTGCCTTATTAAGAGTTTCCTGATACTCCCTTTCCGGAATCGAGTCAGCAACGATGCCTGCACCGGCCTGAATATATGCGTCTTTACCATCTTTCAAGACAATGGTTCTTATAGTAATGCATGTATCCATGTCTCCGGAAAAATTTATGTGACCGACTGCACCACCATACGGGCCGCGCCGGGTGGATTCCAGTTCATCTATTATTTCCATAGCCCTAATCTTTGGAGCGCCGGACAAAGTACCTGCAGGCAAGCATGCTCTTAAGCCGTCAAAGGCATTTTTGCCATTCATTAATTTACCACTCACACTGGATGTGATATGCATTACGTGAGAGTATTTTTCTATTACCATTTTTTCGTCTATTGTAACGCTGTCGGTTTGAGAAACCCTTCCAACGTCATTTCTCCCCAGGTCAAGGAGCATGATGTGCTCGGCAAGTTCTTTAGGATCAGATAATAACTCCTCTGCAAACATCTCATCCTCTTCCGCTGTACGCCCGCGCCGCCGCGTCCCGGCTATGGGTCTTACATTAATGCTCCCGTCTTCTACCTTTACCATTACTTCCGGAGAAGAGCCTATTAATTCAAGATCCTTCATTTTTATATAGAACATGTATGGAGAGGGGTTAATTACTCTTAATGTACGGTAGATATTGATGGGCTTTGCTGTTATTTGCGTTTGCAGACGTTGTGAAATAACGGCCTGTATTATATCTCCTGCGCATATATATTCCTTACAGGTTTCCACCGCTTTTATAAAATCCTGCTTCTCGAAATTCGATGAGAATTTCATATTCAACTCTCCCTTTTCGGTTATATCATCACTCAGCGTCGTTACGGGAGTACGAAGTTTATTTATAACATTATCAATTTTATCAACTGCATCCTCATAAACATCTTTAATGTCTCTATCGCCAACATAAGAGGCGCATACCACTTTTATCGTCTTATTTAAGTGATCAAATATAATTGTTACATCATAGAACATAAAGTGTATGTCCGGCAGGTTAAGGTCGTCAGTTGTTGTGTCCGGCAGGTTTTCGACATAGCGAACAGCATCATAGGATATGTATCCCACCGCCCCACCAAAGAAATCAGGCAGGCCATCTATTTGTACGGGAGAGAATTTACTTATCTGTTTTTCCAATTCATTGAAGGGGTCGGCAGTTTCAAGATGCGTAGTCTCTTTGTCGTTAAAGATTTCTACATTATGCCCCTGGCATTTGAACCCTGAGAACGGATTACTTCCTATTATGGAATATCTCGCAATCTTTTCACCTCCATCAGCACTTTCCAGGAGAAATGCATAATCCGCATCTGAAACCTTCTGAAATGCAGACACGGGAGTCAATGTATCAGCAAAAAGTTGACGGTATACGGGTATTACGTTTCCCTTTTTTGAAAGTTCCTTAAATTCGTTAATAGTCGGGTAATATTGGGTCTTCATAACTTATAGATTTCGCTTGACTTTATGTTTTTTTTACATAGAATAAAGTGCCAGATACAGCAGTTTCTCTGCAGTACAAATAGATAATATCTGTTAATATTCCTAAAGTCAAGGTAAGATACTCGCTTAAAATATACATATTAGATTATCATAAATGTGGAAGAGGAAAAAGAAGCAAAAGGCAAACGAAGAAGCGGAAGAAATATCTTCTTCCAAAGATGAAGATGAGCAGGTTAGTGCAGCAGAAGAGGAAAAAGATAGTGAGGCAATTCAAGAAACAGCCTCACCAACCGAAGATGAGCAGGTTGATGCAGCAGAAGAGGAAAAAGATAGTGAGGCGATTCAAGAAACAACCTCATCAACAGAAGATGAGCAGGTTAGTACCGTAACCGAAGAAACTTCCTCTCCAAAAGAAGAGGAAAAAGATAGTGAAGCGATTCAGGAAACAACCGCTTCAGAAGAAGAACAGATTAGTGCGGTAACAGAAGAAACTCCTTCTCTAGAAGAAGTATCACCCGCAGGTGTTTTCATTTTTGGAACAAGGATTGAAAGCCGTTTTAAGAAATTTATAACGGCCGTATTTTCAATCTTCCTTTTACCTCCTGTCATAGTATTCGGGCTATTAGTAATAACAAGTGTTGTGCTGATTGCTTTTCCTTTGATTTCAATTGCCTTGCCGATAACACTGTTATCCTTATGTATACTTCTGATAGCGCTTCCTGTTGTGATACCTTTCTTTACGGTTATCACTCTTATTACCGGCAAAGGAAAAGTACATTTTGGATTAAAGAATAAGAAATTTGCAATTAAAGTACTTGGCATAACCTTTCCGCCCCATGCGGGCCGTGAGCGTCAATTATAATAAATGCGGTAACTTAATTTTTATAAATTAAAAGAGACCTGAAATGGATAAAAATTTTAACCCAAAAGGCGTCAAAAAAAAGCATCTCGTTTCTATGAAAACGATTTTCTTTGTCATTGTACCCATAATAATTATAGTCATACTCATTATGGGCGGCAGGAGGTTGTCATGGAAAGAAATCAAGGGTGACGAGGTTGCCGTAATCATCAATAATATTACGGGTAAAATATCTACCATAGATCGCGCCGGCGCTATAGTTTATTATCCCTTCATACAGGATCTGTACATCCTTGACAAGAGTGAGCAATCAATGTCAATGACTTCAGCGAATATATCGGCAGAGTACCCCCAGGGCAATCCAATCATACTTAAGACGCGGGATGGAGGTGACGTAAGTCTCGACATGATCATCCAGTATAGATTAATTTCTAAAATAGCGGATAAAGTGGTTTTAAATACTGGCACAGCTGATACATATAAAAAGAAATGGATTCAGGACTATGCAAAAACCATATGCCGTTATGAATTCGGGGAACTGGAAATTGGCGAATTTCCTGAGGCTGAAAAGAGAAGACAAAAGACACAGGAAGCGTCAGATGAGTTAGACAGGCTTTTAAATCAGCATGGCATAATGATGACTTCTCTAAACTTCATTGATTATCGTTACTACAGGGAATATGCAGAGAAGATTCAGGAAAGAAGGATTGCCGATAAAGAAGTTGAAGAACAACGTCAAAGGGGAGATGCAGCCAAAGAGAATCAGGAAAGGGTAGTTACCGAAGAAACAAAAAAGCTGGATGTGGCGGTATCCAGATTCAGAGGTCAATTATACAATATGGAGATAGACGCAAATGCAGAAGCGGCTAAAGTTAAACAGGAAGGCATTGCATATCTAGCTAAAGCAAAGTTTGATGCTGATGCCGATTACGAAAGATTAAAAAAAGATGCAGAGGCAATACTTGCTGTCAGGGAAGCCGAGGCTGCAGGTATCCTTGCATTAAGAGACGCCCTTGAGGGTGAAGGCGGCCGCAATCTGGTCAAACTGGAGTACGCAAAGAGATTGCGTGAGGCAAAGATAATAGGAACTCCGGTTTTAAGAGCTGCAAAGGAAATACCACAACTTAGAATAAGGGAAAGAGAAAGAAATCTTCGGGCGCTGGAATTAATGCCGCCATCGGCGAAAGAAGAAGGGAAAACCCCTCTCGAAAAGGAAAAGAAATCCCTTGAAAAGGGGGAAAAAACTCTTGAAAAAGAGCAGAAGCAATAATAATCTTTAGAGCAGTATCAGGAGAATGAAATAATGTTAAAGTTTCTGGCAAGATATATTGTGCCGATAAGCATTGTGTTAGCCATAATTGTTATTGCCGTTATTGTAAGGTTTTTGATTATCAGGGTTGAGATTGACCAGATTGGGGTTAAGACTATAGTATGGGGTATTAACAGGGGTGTTGTACAAAAGGACTATAATCCGGGATGGCACAGGTATGTAAGGCAGATAGAAACCTGGGAATTGTACGACGCCACTGTACAGACATTCAACTTTACAAGAGAGGCACGCACGCCGGACGGCAAGATTGAATCAAGAGAGTTGCCTATAAGAACGATGGATGACTACAACGTTACAGTAGATATAATCGTGAAATTCCAGATACAGAGGGGCAAGGCGCACAAAATTCGTGAAGAAATAGGCCCGGGCGATAGATATAAAGGCTTTCTTGAAAGTGATATTCGTGAAGTCTCAAGAAACGTCCTGGGAAAAATGACAGAAAAGGACCTTTATAACCCTGATGAGAAACGCAGAAGAGCTGAAGAGGCTAAGCAACTGCTTGCAAGCGCCTTTGATTCCCGCCATATTAACATCATAGACTTTCTTATACTGGACATGAGATTCGACCCTCAACTGGAGAGAAAAATTAAGAATGTTAAGCTTGCAGAATTAGACCAGGTGTTAAACATTTCAAAGGAGAGGGCAGTTAACCAGAGAGGTATTACCCAGACCATAGACGCTACCACAGAAGCCCTTGCAGAAAAGATACAGTCTGATAAGGATGGACAGATTGTATCACTGAATGCGGAAATGGTAACTAAAGTTACCAAAATTCTTGCAGACGCCAATAAGTTCTTAATAGAGAAGAAGGCGGAGGGAGACCTTTACAAAGAGGAAAGAAGAGCGGCTGGCGAATTGCTGATTGCAAGGGCAAAAGCAGAGGGTGAAAGATTACGAAGAAAGGCCATGACCGGCGCCGGTGGCGACATGATAGTAGCACTTGAAGCGGCAAGAAACATAAACCTGGATGATGTTGTAGTATCTACCCAGGACATAGACCTTTTAGACATAGAAGAAATGATAGACAAACTTGGAGGGACGATAGACATTGGTGAATCATTGGGAGTGAGTGAGCAAAAGATACTTAGAGGAAAGAAAGAGAGGGAGGAGTTTTTCCGCCTACCAAAGAAAATGCCTGAAGATTTGAAGGTGCCTGAAGAGTTAAAAAAGGAACTTGAAGAAGAAAAACCTGTAGTACCCGAAGAACTACAAGGCAAAATCGATGAGGAATGGAAATCCCTTACCGAAGAATTTCCGGTAACTCAGTAAACGCGTTTAGTAAGAACTTTTAAATGCTATTTCATACCTGCCAATATCAACGGGGTTTACACCTGCAACAATCTCTTCAAAAGGCTTTGTCTCTCCACTATTAATCCTCCTTACTGAAAAATCAAAACTCGTAATCATGCCATAATCCCTACTGTATACTTTCATAACAAACGAAGCATTGAAAAAGTCATTTTTTGAGTTATTTATAATTTCTCCTGTTACAGTAGAGGAAGAACCAAAGCGGTTGAAAGAAACATTCCCGGCATAAAACCCATTACCTACGCTTTCAAAACCCTCCAGTTTTCCTGCCCCCTTCCCTTCATCAAATAACAACTCTTCTAAATCATCTGGCGATGCCTCTTTTGTGTCGGCCTTTTTTGTGTCTGCCTTTGCAACCTTCACTTCCTTTTCGAACATCTTGATTGTACTTTCACCTGTATCCGAAACCGTTTGCATCCGGGCGGGATAGATGGTATACATGGCAATTTCCTTAATTTCTACCCCTGTTATTACTTCTTCAAAAATCTTAGTTTTACCCCCTTCAAATCTATAAACGGAGAATCCATGGCCTCCCAAATAAACACTTTCTTTATCAAAGGCCTGAACTTTAAAATCTATCATACCGTAGCCTTTGTCAGATTTGTTCATTAATTCACCACTTATCCGGGTTGATGAACCAAATGATTTAAGCTTTATGTCTTTAACAAAGAAACCTCCTCCTATATCTATATATCCATCTACCTCAGTTGCTTTCTTGACAGGTGCTTCTACTTTCTCGGGTTTAACTTCTGACACTACAACTTTTTTCCCAGCCTCTGCTTTCTTAGGTGGAACTTCTGAAACCACAACTTCTTTCCCTGTTTCAGTTTTCTTACCTACCTCTTTTGGAATATCTTTTAACTCCTTTTTTTGTATTATAACTCCTGATTCCAGTTTACTTAATCTGGCATTTAGTTCTTCAATGTCTTTAGCAGAAGATACGGCAGGAGACGTTTGCTTCTTTAAACTCTCTTCCATAGAGAGAATTAGTTTTTCCTGCTTTGCAAGTTTTTCTGTCAGTTTGTTGATAACACTCTTCTGCTCGTCAATAGAACTAATCAAGGTCTCTACCGGTTTCTGGGTAGTCTTATATATCCTTTCCAGCACAGCAGTCTTAACTTCCTGGTCTTCTAACCTTTTTGCCATTTCAGAAAATCTTTGTTTAAATACATCCAATGTCCCTTCGAATGATTTTACGATGTCTTTTACACCTGCCAGAGAGCTCATTTTCGAAACCTTCTCGACCTTGGCATCGAGTTCGACTATCAGATTTCCTATGTCAGTCACACCCTGGTTGTAGTCTGCAATTTGCTTTTCTCTGGATTCACGTTCACCCTCCAGTTCTGAAAGCCTCTTGTTCAATTCATTAGTCTGCATTACCCAATCACTTAAAGATTCCTCAAAGTTTTTCAAATCCTTTAGAATATCAGAAAAACCATTAATACATGGGAAAAGAAATGTCAGGGTAAGGAGGCACAAAATAAACAGTTTTTTCATATACATTTCTCCAACAGACAGAAGGTATCCTTTGTATTTAATGAAAGCTGTATTAATATTCATAACAAATATTTATAGTAATTAAATATACATCAATGTATATTAGGACGCAAACAAAAAGAAGCATCAGCTTTGAAAGAAAACTCAAAACATTACCATGTGCTAGATCACATAAATAAGAAAGGGATGAGTTTAAGTATCCCCTTCCTCAGTTTATTGAAAACTTGCAGAAAAATGTACTTTTTTGTTTTGGTGTTTTTGGCTCAACATAACGGTTGAATTAAGCTATCCTTTTGTTATAATCCTTTCTTATTTTTGTGCTTATACTCGTAATGTGTATGCTTAACACATCTTACATTTTCCCTGCTTTATCTGAACTAACGGCATGTTTTCTGCTATATATAATTTAATTTACGTATTTTTATCAGGAGAGGATAGCAGAAGTATATACATCAAATTAGCGCCCTACGGGCGGACTACAATTGCTAAATGTAGCGGAATGGCTTTAGCCTTCCATGTCCACTACTAAGAGTTTATGTAAACGTTTAAATTGTTATGAATCCGTTGTGTGTGGAGGTTTGAAAACCTCCGCTACAGACATATTAAACGGCTAAAGCCTTTAACACAATATATTTAAAATGGAAATTCCTATATATTTAAAAGAGGTTCAGATATGAGCTTTTTAATTACTACCATAATGATGTTTATATTCTGGATACTTCTTTCCGGTGAGTTTACCTTTATCCTTATCACTTCAGGGATCGTAGCAAGTCTTATTGTTGCCTACCTTTCACATGATATCTTTATAGGGAAGGCTGATTTTAAAACTGAAACAGGAAGGGTTCTCAAGTTTATTGTGTATGTACCCTGGTTACTGTGGGAAATTATCCTGGCAAATGTTGAAATTGCATATCTTGTCCTTAACCCAAAGCCGCTGGTAGACCCACAGCTTGTCCGTTTTAAACCCGATGTAAAGACTGACCTTGGGATTGTAACCCTTGCCCACTCGATAACACTTACACCCGGTACGGTAACAGTTGAGGCAAACAGGGAAGAATTTGTCATCCATGCAATCTGGCAAAAATCAGCAGAAGGTATTATCAGTGGAGAAATGCAACGAAAGGTAAAGGGGATAGAAGGAGAGGCAGAGGAGTTAGGGGGAGAAAATAGTGTTTGATATTGCATCAATTGTAGTAACATTTGCAATTATGTTGACGCTCTATAGGGCGATAAAAGGACCAACGGTATATGACAGGGTCCTTGCAGCAAACGCGATTGGCACCAAGGCTGTAGTCATTTTAGTACTTATCGGATTCGCATATGGCCGCCCTCACTTTCTTGATTTAGCCGTGGTTTACACATTAATAAACTTTGTTGCAACAATAGCTTTTCTTAAATATATAGAAATGGGGAGATTAGATTAAGGGTTTTTAAGACGTTATAAGCAACAAATAACAAAATCCCTGCCTTACCGGCAGGCAAATAACAAATAAATTCCAATTACTAAAGTTCCAAATGTCCAAACAATATGATTTAGAAGAGCGGACATTTCAGTTTGCAAAAAATGTTTCTCTTTATATTAAGAAATTCTCAAGGACTGTTTCTAACATAGAATATGGAAAGCAAGTAGTAAGGTCTTCTGGCTCTGTTGGCGCCAACTACACCTGCCCCGTTAAATAGGGCGATTATCAAGATTTGCCGTTTTTATCCGATTTAGATTAATTAGTTTTCCCAACAGAAACTGTAATAGCGTTTATAATATAAATTTAACGGGGTGAAAAGCTAATGAAGCTTTAAGCAAGACTATCCTTGGAAAATCAAAGTAGTTTATTATTTGATAAGTTGGAATTTGTTTGAAGTTTGTGGTTTGAGATTTGTAGCTTTTTTAATTTATCATTAAAAGATCATGGATATTAGAACAATAATAGCCGGAGTTTTTTTAGGTATAGGGTGTTTCTTTATTATCGTAACCGCCATCGGTATTGTAAGGTTTCCTGACTTTTTCTCCAGGTTACATCCTGCAGGGAAAACTGATACCGTCGGACAGGCACTTATCTTTACAGGTCTGATGATATATGAGGGATTCTCTCTGATAAGCGTCAAGCTCCTGATCATAATGGTATTTATCTTTATTGCAAGCCCGACAGCAACACATGCTGTTGCACAGGCTGCATTTCTAAAAGGGGTTATACCCTGGAAGAAAAAGGATAAGAAATGATTGATATTATGCTGCTTCTCATTATTGTGGTTTGTGCTATTGCCGCACTTTTCATGAAAGACTTGCTAGGTGCGACTATCATACTTGGTGTATACAGCTTTATAATGGCGACTATTTTCACCCGGCTGAATGCTGTCGATGTTGCCTTTACTGAAGCGTCTGTCGGGGCGGGGATTACGTCTGTATTAATGATCGCAGCACTCAGCAGGACAAAAAGGTATGAGTATCATTATACAAAAGAACAAAAAAGAAAACCTTCAGCCTTGTTTGCAAAGATAATGTCTCTAATTCTTGTAATAGTTACAGGAGCAGTCCTTGTGTACGGAACAATTGACATGCCTGAGTTCGGAGACCCTGAAGCACCTACTAATCAACATGTGTCGCCAAGATATATAGAAGAAACCCACCACGATACAGGTATTAATAACATTGTCACTGCAGTACTTGCAAGTTACAGAGGATACGATACACTCGGAGAGACAACCGTGATTTTCACCGCCGGCATATGTGTTATATTGCTGCTGAGGAGGAGAGAGAAATAATTAGTTATCCACCGCAAAGCCGCAAAGAGCGCAAAGGGTATCAAGAGTGATGAAAGAAGAAGATAGGTTGTCAAAAGAAATCATAGGTGCTGCAATTGAAGTGCATCGGCACCTCGGAGCAGGGTTGTTAGAGTCAGCCTATGAAGAGTGCCTGTGTAAGGAGTTGAAAATTAGAGATATTGCGTTTGAGAGGCAAAAACCTCTTGCTGTGATTTATAAAGGAATAACATTAGACTGTGGATATAAACTGGATGTAGTAGTTAAAGGTAAAGTAATTTTGGAATTAAAGTCTGTTAACAAGTTTGAACCAATTCACGACGCACAACTTTTGACATATTTAAAACTTGCAGATTTAAAATTAGGTATTTTGATTAATTTCAATGTCCCAATTTTAAAAGATGGGATCAAGAGAATAGTCAATAATCTTTGAAACTTTGCGCCCTTTGCGACTTTGCGGTGAACTTTTAGGAAAAAGCATGAAAGAGCATATTATAGTACGAATTGTTTCAAAGTTTTTTGCACCATTTATCCAGTTATATGCGCTTTACGTTATTGCTCATGGTGATCTCGGCCCCGGCGGTGGTTTTCAGGGGGGCGTAATTTTAGGTGCAAGTATGATTCTTTATGTAATTGCATTTGGTCTGGATGAAGGTAGAAAGAGGTTATCGCAGAAAGTCAGCGATGTCTTTATGTCAACAGGCGCTTTGATATATGCGGGGATTGGAATATTTTGCATATTAGCAGGAGGAGCATATCTTGAATATGCAGAACTTCCCCTGGGCTCACACCATCTTGCAAGTCATTTAGGTATGTATGGCATTGAGATAGGCGTGGGGATTACAGTTGCTTTTGTGATGATAACAATATTCTTTGAAACAGCACAAAATAAGTAATTATTTACCGCAAAGCCGCAAAGAGCGCAAAGTGGATCAGGAGTGATGAAAGAAGAAGATAGGTTGTCAAAAGAAATCATAGGTGCCGCAATTGAAGTGCATCGGCACCTTGGCGCAGGGTTGTTAGAGTCAGCCTATGAAGAGTGTCTTTGTAAAGAGTTGGAAATTAGAGATATTGTATTTGAGAGGCAAAAACCTCTCGCAGTGGTTTATAAAGGTATAAAGTTAAGTTGTGGATATAAACTGGACATAGTAGTAGACAGTAAAGTAATTTTGGAATTAAAGTCTGTTAACAAGCTTGAATCTATTCATGAAGCACAACTTTTAACATACTTGAAGCTTGCAGATTTGAAATTAGGTATTTTGATTAATTTCAATGTTCCAGTTTTAAAAGATGGGATCAAGAGAATAGTCAATAATCTTTGAAGCTTTGCGCCCTTGGCGTCTTTGCGGTGAATTTCTTTTTAGACATGTTCGGGTTGGTAATTATGGCTGATATAATTCACATAATTCAGACGAAATATTATTATTTAGTAGTTATTTTTCTCATGATGATAGGGCTTTATGCAACGATATCTACGAGGAACCTTATTAAGAAGATTATAGGCATAAATATCTTTCAGATCTCAGTCTTTCTATTTTATATTACAATGTCCAAGGTTAAGCATGGAACCGCCCCCATATTGTGGGACAAGAGCCATGTTTATGACAACCCTCTCCCTCATGTACTTATTCTTACCGCTATAGTTGTTTCTGTAAGCACAACTGCAGTTGCTCTTGCCCTTATAATAAATATTCATAAAGAGTATGGGACGATTGAAGAAGACATGATCCTGGAAAAGCAAAAACTAGATATCGATAGGAGCAACATAGCATAGATGAAATTCATTCAAGAGTTACCGGTTCTCATCATTGTCATCCCTCTTATCTTTGCACTTATAATCCCTCTGGTAGGTAGATTAAACAGACTTATCCCATGGATTATTTCATCAACCATAACATTCTTTTGCTTTTTAATCTCTATTTCACTCCTTATGACTGTCCTGGATACAGGGAAGATAAGCTACTGGTTAGGCGGTTGGGAACCACCCTGGGGGATTGAGTATGCAATTGATTATCTGAACGCATTTGTGCTGGTAGTTGTTTCATTTGTTGCCTTTATTGTTTCTCTTTATTCAAGGAGGAGTGTAGAGTTAGAGATTAATGAAGATAAACGATCAGTGTTTTACTGCGTATATATGCTCTTTATCACAGGGCTCATGGGGATAGTCATAACTGGTGATATATTCAATATATATGTATTCCTGGAGATTTCATCACTTTCAGGATACGCCCTGATTGCCATGGGAAGGAAAAGAGAGGCTCTTGTAGCAAGCTATAATTATCTTATACTGGGTACCATTGCCGCAACATTTATACTAATCGGTATCGGTTACATCTATATGGCAACAGGCACCCTCAACATTGCAGACCTACAGGAAAGATTACCGGCACTGTTTCATTCAAAGATGGTATTGGTTGCCCTCGGGTTTTTTACGGTAGGACTTAGTCTGAAACTTGCCTTATTCCCATTACATACATGGCTGCCCGGTGCCTATGCATATGCCCCCTCAGTTGTGAGTTGCATAATGGCTGCAACAGCAACAAAGGTTGGCGTCTATGCCATGCTAAGGATCATATTTGGCGTATTCAGAATAGAGTTTGATATACATTTTATCCCTATTGCAAATATACTGATTGTCATCTCTTCGATGGCCATAATTGTGGGTGCTGCGCTTGCCATTACACAGACAAATCTTAAAAGGATGCTTGCGTATTCAAGCGTTGGACAGATAGGATATATTGTCCTGGGTGCAGTACTTGCAGACCAGGAGGCAATGACCGGAAGTGTTATCCATATCCTGAATCATGCGTTGATGAAAGGAGCACTGTTTATGGTTGTAGGCTGCATTGTTTACAAGACGGGTATAGAAGATATTTCAGGATTAAGGGGGATGGGTAAAAAAATGCCGTTCACAATGGCCGCCTTTACCATTGCGGGACTCTCCATGATGGGAGTTCCTCTTACAGTCGGCTTTGTCAGCAAATGGTATATTGCTATCGGAGCACTGAATGCAGAAATGTGGTACCTGATTCCCGTAATAATTACAGGTTCTCTGCTTTCAGCGGTATATATTTGGAGAATTATCGCAAATATATACTTCCCTGATGAACTGCCGGAACACGAATTACAATATACGGATGGTGGGGCTGAAATTACGAACCACAAATCCCAGTATTCTGAAGCGCCCTGGAGTATGTTGGGTCCAACGATGGCCCTAGCTGCGCTTTGTATATATTTTGGAATCAGCGCAACAGCACCTCTCTATATAGCTGAGAAGGCAGCTGTGATGTTATTGCAACAATGATTTACGATTTCAGATTTCAGAATTACGATTTGGGATTTACGAGTTTAGATTTGAGATATGCTATTCTTTAACTAATCAAAAGATTATGGATAAAATACAACTACAAAATAGAACAAAAAATGTATCTATTCAGCGTGCGTTACACACCCCGTCTGCTTACGCAGCCACCCCTCTTTCTAGAGGGGATTGCGTGGCATACGTTTTGAAACTTGTAAGTCCCCTCTAAATAAGAGGGGATTTAGGGGTGTGTTAGAGGATTTGATTAAAGAAGCAAATGAGTTGGTAGCTATTTTTACCTCTGCACTAAAAACTTCAAAAACAAAATATAAAAACTAAATTCGTAATTCTGAAATCTGAAATCGTAAATCTAGATAAGGAAAAATAAAAGTGGAAACAGTTTATTCATCTATACCTTTTTACGCATTGATCGTACCGCTCTGTGCCGTTGCTCTTATACTTATATTCAACAATAAACCTAACCTGAGGGAATCGTGGACAATCCTGGCCTCTTTTACCAAATTTGGCTTGATCGTCTCTATGCTTCCAACGATACTTGACGGCAAGGTCATAGAGTGTGCTATCGTAACAGTCCTTCCGGGGCTTGATATCAGTTTCAGGATAGATGCACTGGGAATATTCTTTGCCCTTACTGCATCCTTTCTCTGGATACTTACGTCATTCTACTCTATCGGTTATGTACGAACACTGAATGAGCATGCGCAAACAAGATATTTTATCTGTTTTGCAGTTGCTATATCTGCAACTATGGGTGTTGCGTTTTCCGGAAACATGTTCACAACCTATCTTTTTTACGAAATGATTACCTTCTCCACTTACGCCCTTGTAGCACATAAGGAGACGCCAGAGGCGCGTCAAGGCGCAAGGGTTTATTTTGTTTTCCTTTTTGGCACCTCTGTGGCTTTTCTCCTGAGCGCTATCTTCCTGACATATTATGCAACAGGTACATTAGATTTTTCGAATCAGGGTATATTCAATGATGCAAGGAGTAAAGGGCTGAGTGATATATTTCTGATAGTTACCTTTGGCCTCTTTATAGCAGGGACTTCAAAAGCGGCAATGATGCCGTTCCACGCATGGCTCCCACGCGCCATGGTTGCACCCACACCCGTGAGCGCTTTTCTGCATGCGGTGGCAGTTGTTAAGTCTGGTATCTTTATTGTAATAAAGATAGTCCTTCATATATTTGGAATCAATCTCTTAAATGAACTGAGGCTCGGAATGGTTCTTGCGTACTGTGCATCCTTTACCATAATAGTTTCTTCGATAATTGCCCTGAAGCAGGATAATCTGAAGGCAAGGCTTGCATATTCAACTGTATCTCAGCTTTCATATGTGATTTTCGGAGTAGCTCTTCTTACACCCTCAGGTATAACAGGGAGTATCATGCATATAGTAATCCATGCCTTTGGAAAGATTACGCTCTTTTTCTGTGCAGGGGCTATATACGCTGTGACTCATAAGACAAAAATAAGTGAACTTGACGGGATTGGGAAGAAAATGCCTTTCACCATGACTGCTTTCTCCCTGGCCGCACTCTCACTAATCGGAATCCCTCCTCTTGGCGGTTTTATAAGCAAGTGGTATCTGGCCAAGGGCGTAATAGAAACAGGGGAAATACCGATGCTTGCCGTCCTGGTAGTAAGTTCAATTCTTAATGCGTGTTACTTTCTGCCAATTATATACAGGGCATTCTTTAAAGAATTACCACAGGGAGAAACGGCGGAAAGAAATGAAGCACCAGCCATTATGGTAGTGCCATTAATACTTACGGCTGCAGGAACACTTACATTATTTTTTGTACCATCGCTATTCTTTGATCTTGCAAAGATGGTTGTGACAGGGTTGAATTAAAGACAGAAACCACAGATTTCACAGATGAACACTGATAAAAAAGTTTTTAACACATTTATTCAGAATATTTAATTATCAAATATAAGCACCAAAAAACAAATTCCCTGCCTTGCCGGCAGGCAGGCAAATAACAAATAAATTCCAATAACCCAAAAAACCGGTTTAGAATTTCGTTTATTGGAATTTGAAGCTTGCCTGTTATTTGATACTTGTAATTTGTTATTTTTCACCCGAGGCGGATCTGCCTTTGGTACGACTTGCCAGCCCGACACGTCTTTCTGGCAGGCAGCCTGAACCTAAATGTTTCGGTTCAATCTGCCTGCCCGAATAGGCAAGAGCGGGGGTATATATTCTCCCCTCTAAAAAGAGGGGC
>JAANXD010000057.1 GCA_018263435.1 Candidatus Scalindua arabica
AAAGTACCGAGACCAAGCCAATAGAAGTGGAAGCGTTAGAAAACAAGACAAAAACCCAATAATAAACGATGAAATTTGAACTAGAAACAGAAGATTTGGAAAAGATAGCCAACATAATTGTTGAGAGACTTGAACCATTACTCAATAACTCTCATAATTCCAAAGATGATGAGCTAATGGACATAAATGGATTAGCGGAATACCTTAAGGTAAAACCTTCATGGGTATATATGAAAGTACACACAAGGCAAATCCCCTTCCGTAAAGTCGGTAAATTCCCACGGTTTCCCAAAAAGCATATTGATTTGTGGACATTAAACCCATATCATCCAGATTTAAGCATTTATAACTTAAATTCTGACTGAAAGGGGGTGATAGAGATATGCGGAAAGCTAATGTGCAGAAAGATAAGAAACAAGAAATCAAAGGATTGTACAAACGTGGCCAGGTCTATTGGGTAGCATACAAAGCAAGTGATGGCAGTATTTGCCGTGAAAGCACTGGTGAGAAATCACGAGAGGAAGCTGAATATTTCCTGGCAAAGCGTAGAAAGCAAGTCAGGGATGGAGAAATTATCGAAGCCAGAAAGCGGAAGAACAACAAATTTGCTGAGCTTGCAAAGGACTACATGGAATGTTGCGTTGGACAAAAGGCATTTCATAGTAAGAAATTTCTGGTTAACCAATTGATTAAAAGGTTCGGAAATCTCAAGGTAAGGGAATTAAACACCAAGATGATTGAAAAATGGCAAAATGAACAATTGAAGTACAATAAGCCTGCCACTACGAATCGCAAACTAACGGTTTTAAAGCACATAATTAATAAAGGTGCTGATTGGGGAATGGCAAGCGAGGAAACGTTAAAGCGAGTGCGTAAGGTGAAGAAAAAGGCCGAAGAAAACACACGGCTTAGATTTTTAACCGTAGAGGAATGCCAAACTCTCATTGATTGTTGTGCCAAACACTTAAAGCCAATTGTTACGGTTGCGCTTCACACGGGAATGCGTAGAGGTGAAATACTTAATCTAAAATGGGAACAAGTTGACGTGAAACACGGTTTCATTTTGCTTGAGATAACCAAAAATGGTAAGCGCAGGGAAATCCCAATTGACAACACACTTATGATAATGTTTAATAGTATGCCAAGAGGACTTGAAAGCGTTTATGTTTTTACCGATCCTAGAACTGGCGAACCGTACAAATCGGTTCAAACCAGTTTTGAAACGGCATTAAAGAGGGCAGAAATCCGAGATTTCCGGTTCCATGATCTTAGACATACGTTTGCGTCCCATTTAGTAATGGCAGGTGTGGATTTGACAAGCGTAAGAGAATTACTCGGCCACAAGTCTTTGGCCATGACTATACGATATGCACACTTAGCACCTGAGCATAAGAGAAGGGCGGTAAACATGCTTGATAAGGTACTGAAAAGCACACAAAAGGAGGCTCTACTTCACAGTTTTACTTCACAAAATGAGGGTTTTGAGCCAAAAGCAAGCAACCTTAATTATAAGTCTTTTAATATCAACATGCGCCCATAGCTCAATTGGATAGAGTATCGGTCTACGAAACCGGGGGTTGCACGTTCGAATCGTGCTGGGCGCGTATCCATCCTTTTGAGTCCCAGGTTGTGAAACTATGATAACTGAATTCCGTTCGCATGAATATTATATGCGACTGGCAATTGCTGAAGCAGAGAAGGCCTTCAAAAGTGGCGAAGTCCCTGTTGGGGCCATAATTGTTCACGAAAACAGCATTATTGCAAAGGCACATAATCAGAGGGAGATGTTATCAGATCCTACAGCTCATGCTGAAATGATTGCAATCACACAGGCATCTGCATATCTTCAAAATTGGAGGTTAAGCAATACCACTGTTTATGTAACCTTGGAGCCATGTACAATGTGTGCAGGGGCGTTGGTTCAGGCCAGAGCAAAAAACTTGGTATACGGAGCAAAGGACGAAAAAAACGGTGCCTGTGAATCGACAGTAAATCTGGTTAATGATCCTCGTTTTAATCACCGTTTGAATGTAGTCTCTGGGGTTTTAGAGAATGAATGTAGTTTGCTCTTGAAACAATTTTTTCTGGAAAAATGTCGGGGTGATTGATCCAACGGTTGAAACAGCAGGCCAGATTAGTATGGAGGGATGGCTGAGCGGTTGAAAGCGCTGGTCTCGAAAACCAGTTGGGGAGAAATCTTCACGCGAGTTCGAATCTCGCTCCCTCCGTTTTGATATGGAAACCCAGGAAACAATATCGACCCAGGTTGGGCCAGAGGCTTGAACCTCCCTCTCTCAGTCTTGGATTGGAGAGGTGTCCGAGTGGCCGAAGGAGCACGCTTGGAAAGCGTGTAGGTGGGTAACTGCCTCGCGGGTTCGAATCCCGCCCTCTCCGCCATAAATAAAATGTTTGTACAAGAAAGATTTATCGAGATTTTGGCCGTGCTAGACGGGGAGCTAGCGGTTCCTTGTTACCTGCAAACCGCTTACGCAGGGTCGATCGCTTTTTGGAGGTTTTTCTGACTTTTGGTGCTTTCTAAGTAAGTGGTGTTGAAGGCTGGGTCTCATGCAATAAGGCTATGTGAACCTGGTCAGATGCGGAAGCAAGCAGCCATAAGCATTGGTACTTATGTGCCGTGGGGCTGCCTGGTCGGAGCTAACTGCCTGGAAAGTCCAACGGAAAGAGGATCGAAGAAAAGTGCACGGCTGCATTTTGCTAATTATAAGATAAGATATGTCATATATTGTTCTCTCAAGAAGATATCGGCCAAAATCATTTAACGAGATTGTCGGGCAAAAGCATATAGTTACCACATTGGTAAATGCCCTTCAGTCTGACCGTGTTGCCCATGCATATTTGTTTGCCGGCCCAAGGGGAGTTGGCAAGACATCTATGGCAAGGATATTATCAAAGGCCCTTAATTGTCAAAAAGGAACACCCGGCAACCCCTGCAATAAATGCTCAACATGTAACAGTATTACAAATGGAAATGATATTGATGTCCTGGAAATAGACGGAGCTTCCAACCGCGGTATAGATGAGGTAAGAAATATCAGGCAGAATGTGGGATATGCTCCGGCGGTTTCAAGATATAAAATTTACATTATAGACGAAGTACATATGTTAACCAAGGAAGCGTTCAATGCCATTCTAAAAACACTTGAAGAACCTCCTGAACATGTAAAATTTATCTTTGCAACAACCTCGCCAAGTCGTGTTCCCGACACCGTTCAGTCACGCTGTCAGAGGTTTGATTTTAAAAATATTTCTGTGCCTGATATTAGTGACAGGCTTGCACAGATTTGCAAAACCGAGAACATCTCAGCAGAGGAAGAAGTTTTTCAATCCATCGCAAAATATGCCCGGGGAGGATTAAGAGATTCTGAATCTATCTTAGACCAGCTTGCTTCGTTTTGTCACGAAAAGATAACGCTAAAAGATGTTTACGATATTTTTGGGGTTGTCAGTGACGAGAAAATCTCTAGTTTGATTAATAGTTTTATAGAAAGAAATCCTGAGTTATCTGTAGAAATATTCCATGAAATTATGGAAAGCGGAAGAGATATAGAGGGTTTTATTGACCAACTACTACTTTATGTCCGTGATTTACTCCTTGTTTCAGTCAGTAAAAAGGAGCAAGGTACAATAGAAACCGTATCAAACGACATTAATCTATTACGGATGCAATCTTCATCACTTTCTCCTGATACATTAATGTACATGTTTCAGATAATTTCCGAAGCTAAAAGCAAAACAAGAGACTTGCTTCAACAGAGGATTTTTCTGGAAGTTTTGTTTATAAAACTTGCGACTATGGAAGAATTGAAACCGCTTAGCACCGTTTTGGACAAAATAGAAGGAATAAAAAAAATGTTTGAGGGTAACGTAGAGAATGTTGGCAAGGCAGTGCCCACATATAGCGAAAGTGTTACAGCGCCTACGGCCCCGGCAAAAAAAGAGATAAAAGAAAAACCTTCCGATGGTTATGCAGAGACAAATAATAAAGCAAGTGGTAATGCTGATTTTGCTAATACCTGGGGCAAGGTAATGGTTGAGGTTCAAGCTGAAAAAAAAACCATTTGGGCCTGCTTAAACGGTGCCAGGGTTTTAAATATTGATGATAATGAGGCGGTTGTGGAATTGCCAGGAAATTACCGTATTCATAAAGAAAGGCTTGAAAAACCTGAAGAAAAGCGGATAATTGAAGGTTGCTTGGAGAAAGTAACCGGAAAGAAAATTCAGGTAAAATTTACAATATCAAAGAACGGTCATAAAGCAACTAATAATAAAGGCAGCAAGCACGGCCTTGTGCAAGAGAGTAAGCGCAAGGGGTTGGAAGACGAGGTTAAAAACGAACCTATGGTAAAAAAAACTATAGATTTTTTTGATGGATCAATTGTTAATGTAAAAGGAGATAATGGATGAAGGGAATGGGCAACTTAGGCGGCATGATGAAGCAGATGCAGAAACAGGCAGTTGACATGCAGAAGAAGATGGGCGAGGTTCAGGAAAGCCTTAAGGAACGCGTCATAGAAACAAGCTCTGGCGGTGGAATGGTAACCGTACATGTAAATGGAAGGCAGGAGCTTCTATCTGTGAAAATTGATAAGGAAGTTGTTGATCCTGATGACGTGCAGATGCTGGAAGATCTTATATTAGCGGCAGTGTCTCAAGGTATGAAAAAATCTCAAGAAATGTATCAAGAGGAAATGAACAAGTTGACAGGGGGCATGAACATACCGGGTTTATCCGGTATGCTTCAATAAGACTACAAGAATGAAATCATATCCTGAATCTATGTTAAACCTTATGAGAGAGCTGGGCAGAATGCCCGGCGTCGGCCAGAAAAGCGCAGAGAGGCTAGCGCACTATGTTCTTGCATTACCTCATGATGATGCAATGCAATTAGCTACGGCAATACGAAACGTAAAACAGAATGTTAATTATTGTTCTGTCTGTTGTAATATCGGAGAGACAGATCCCTGTCATATCTGTAAAGACCATAGGCGTGACCATAAAAAGGTATGCGTCGTTGAACAGCCAAAGGATCTTTTTACAATTGAAAAATCAGGTTTCTACGAAGGGGTATACCATGTTTTGTCGGGACATATAGATCCCCTGGAGAACGTCGAACCGGAGGATATTAATATAGATAAATTGGTGGACAGGGCCAGGAATAACGGTATCCAGGAAGTTATTATTGCCACTAATCCAAATATGGAAGGCGATGTTACCGCTATGTATATTCTTGAACAATTGGAACCTTTAGGTGTTAAAGTTACTCAATTGGCAAGAGGTATGCCATCTGGAAGTTATTTAGAATACGCAAATTCTGCAGTTATTGCTGACGCGATTCACGGCAGAAAATCAATACAGAAAGACTAATTTTTTTGGAATTATAAGTTATGAGAGTAGGCACCATACTATCGCCACAACTTCGGCAGCAAATGAAATTGGCACCTCAGGTGATCCAATCTATAGAGATACTTCAGCTTCCCATGTTGGCTTTAGTTGAACATGTACAGCAGGAGTTAATAGATAATCCCGTATTGGAAGAAGTAACCGATGATGAGAAAAATGAGCCGAAAACAGAAGAACAGACAACACTCGACGAAGAGATTGCAGAAAGCAATAACGATGAAACGCCACAGGAAGATGAAGAATTCAAAAAGCTCAGGGAAATGGCGGACGATTGGGGAGACTTTTACTCTCAAACGTCTATAAAAAGGGGCGACTCTGTAGATGAAAGAGACCGAAAGCAGGAAGCGCTGGAAAATACTGCCGCTAAATCAATATCAATTCAAGACTATCTCCTTGGACAGTTATCGATTATGGAGGTAGAGGATTCGCTTACAGAAATATGTGAAAATATAATTTATAACATTAACGACAACGGATACCTTGCTCACCCTTTGGAAGAAGTTGTTGAATCAATGGAAACCCCTGTGAGCATGGAACAGGCAAACAAAGCTCTGGAAATTATACAAAACATGGATCCTCCCGGCGTAGGAGCAAAGGACTTGAAAGAGTGCCTTATTCTGCAATTAGACGAAAGAGACCCTGATTATAATATTGCAAAAGAACTAATTTCAAACTATCTTGAAGAAGTTGAACTGAAGAAGTACAAGCTTATAGCAAAAAAGCTGGGGGACAACCTGGAATTGATTAAAAAAGTAATAGAGTTTATTAAAACGCTGAATCCCAAGCCCGGTTCCCTTTTTAGCAGTGAACAGATACCATATGTAACACCAGAAGTCAGAGTGGATTGTGTAGACGGAAAATATGAGGTTACGCTCATAGGGGACCACAATCTCCCGCGCATTTATATAAGCCCGTTTTATAAAGATGTGCTTAACGGAAAAGGTTATGACTTGAATACAAGACGGTATATTCGGAAAAAGATCGAATCTGCCAGATGGCTTATAGATGCTATCGAACAAAGAAAAAGCACGTTGTATAAGGTAGCAGTCAAAATAGTAGAGATGCAGGAGAAGTTTTTTGAAGAAGGAATCCTTGCCCTTCGGACCTTAAAGATGCAGGATGTTGCAGATGCTGTAGGAATTCATGTATCAACTGTAAGCCGCGCTATAGCCCATAAGTATATGCAGTCTCCCAAAGGAATTTTCGAGATGAAGTTTCTCTTTACAGGCGGCTTTATGAATGCAGATGGCGACATGGAAACATGGGAAGCAACGAGACAAAAACTGTCTAAAATTGTAAATGGAGAAGATAAATCAAGTCCCTTAAGTGACGAGGAGATTGCTGCCAAATTAAGAGCAATGGGAAGCGATATAGCGCGAAGAACGGTAACTAAATATCGAAGAAGTATGAAAATTCCTTCATCAAGAAGAAGAAAAGAAGAAGATTGAAAATTTATCAACTATGTGCCTCTGAGAAACATTGAAATTATTTGAAATCATAAAAAAATATATTATGTTTCTTGCTCTTGTTGTGTGTATTTCGGGATGTTATTCATTTAACAAAAGCCATAACGCCGCACATAACCGTGCATTAAAAAAAGATATGGAATTATTACACAAAGATGTTGATTCTTTTCTTGGCACAACGAAACCATCCGCGCTCAGCGAATGATAGATACACTAAGCTGACAGAACCCTTTCATAATAAAATCTTGCCTTCCACATAATTTTAGAAACATTTCTACAGGATACGCAGTCCAGGACAAATCCTCGTTTAAGTCTTTTAACAATATGAACCCCGCTTAGCTTTGCACAGTTGTTTTCATGGAGATCATTCAATGTCGCACAACTTCAATCTAATAATCAAAAACGGCACGGTAGTTGATGGGACAGGCTGCGCCAAGAGGATTGCAGATATTGGCATTCAAGATGATAAAATCACTTATGTCGGAAGTATTGACAACCTGCCTGATTGCCGCATTATAGATGCAACAGACTGCGTGGTTGCGCCGGGATTTATCGATATCCATTCACATAGTGATTTTTTCTGGCTGGTTAGCCCGGAGAGTGAAAGCAAAATCCATGATGGTGTTACCACGGAGATTTGTGGAAATTGTGGTATATCTGCATTCCCGTTAAAAGGCCAGTTATTTGAAAATAAAAGAAAAGGATTTCATAAATTCGGACTGGATATAAACTGGTCAACGGCTGAGGATTTCTTTAATAGGGCGAATGAAGCGACGAGTTCTATTAACAGGGGATTCCTGGTTGGCCATGGCAACATCCGCGCCTGTGTGCTGGGATATGAAAACCGTGAGCCGGACAAGAATGAACTTGCTGAAATGGAAAAAGAATTACGCAATGCGATGGAGTCAGGCGCTTTTGGTATGTCGAGTGGATTGATCTATCCGCCGGGATGTTATGCAAAAACTGTTGAATTAATAGAATTATGCAAAATAGTCAAAGAGTACAATGGTATATACGCAACACACATTAGAGATGAAGGAGATGAAATAGAAGCCGCCTTAAGCGAAACTATAAATATTTCTAAAGAGAGTGGAGTAAATACTCAAGTCTCCCACATTAAGACATGGGGGGAGAAAAACTGGAGTAAAATAGACAAAATAAAAAAACTGCTTGACGATGCAAGGTCTAAGGGCATAGACATCACATGTGATCGGTACCCATATATTGCAGCAGCAACAGACCTGGATGTAATTTTGCCAGATTGGGTACACGAGGGGGGAACGGCCAAAGAGAAAAAAAGATTGGGTGATCCCCTTCTCAGGGAACGCATTATCAAAGAAATGGGGCACGAAGGCCAAAGCCATGAGTTTTGGGGAACTATAATGATTTCATCTGTGTATAATAAGAAGAATAGAAGCTACGAAGGAAAAACGATTGCAGAGATTGCAGAGACATTAAAAGTACAACCTTTAGAATTTGTTCTCGATCTTTTGTATGAAGAAGATTGCAGGGTAAGCGTTATATTCTTTAGTATGTCAGAGGAAAACCTTGCCAGGATTTTGAAATGGGACTTTGTAATGGCAGGTTCTGATAGTTCGCTTCGCTCTCTAAGAGGGGTATTAAATTACGGGAAACCACATCCAAGAGCTTATGGCACTTTTTCCAGAGTAATAAGAAAATATGTGAATGAAACCTCCATTTTATCTATCGAGGAAGCTATATATAAAATGACCGGATTTCCTGCTCAAAAGCTGGGGCTCAAGGACAGGGGGGTTTTAAAAGAAGGGTACTTTGCTGATATAACTATTTTTGACCAGGAAACAATGACAGAAAAAGCAACATTTACAAACCCGCATAATTACTCTAAAGGCGTCAAGCATGTTTTAGTAAATGGAAAACTAACTATTAAAGATGGCAAGCATGAGGGCGTTATGAATGGTGAAATTCTAAAGAAATAAATTTTAAACCGGGATACACTTTTATATAAACGAATAAGTAACGATTATCATATTGCTATTGACACCAGATTATATTACTATTAAGAAAATTTAAACTACTGATTATTATACATTTAGTCGGGTTCTTATACCAAAAAGGAGGTCTTTGTGTACAGTAAAAGAAGGTATATTAAAAAATATTTTTTGACACTGATGATTGCGATATCTGCTTTGTCATTAATCCTGGGATACGCGGGTTCAACGGGTAGTGTTAAAGCGGCAACAGGCCCTGGAGAATTAGAACATTCTCTAGTGCTTGTTTCCGAGGAAGTCAAATTGTCAGTTGTGTCTATCATCACTGTAAAGGTTTTCAAACATCCTTCTACCGGAGGTGGAAGATTCCATGGAGACCAGTATGGCCGCGGTCATGGTAACAGACGCGGCAGGCAGAGAAATCCGTTTGATGATTTTTTTGACAAATTTATACCAAGAACGCCACCAAAGGGAGAGTACAAGACACAAAGCCTTGGTTCCGGTGTAATTGTCAGGATCGATGATGGTAAAGGATACATCCTGACTAATAACCATGTTGTTGCGGACATGGACGAGTTGAAGGTTAAGCTCAGTGACAAGAGAGAATTTGATGGGGAAGTTGTCGGAACAGACGAACAGACAGATTTGGCTGTAATAAAGATTGAGGGAGAGAATTTATCCGCCGCAAAGATGGGCGATTCTGATAAATTGAAACAGGGGCAGTGGGCTATTGCCATTGGCAACCCCTTTGGCCTCAGCCATACCGTCTCAGTTGGTGTGGTAAGTGCAATGGGCAGATCCGGAGTGGGGATCGCAAATTATGAGAATTTCATTCAGACCGATGCGGCGATTAATCCCGGAAACAGTGGCGGCCCATTGGTAAATATTGATGGAGAGGTTATAGGTATCAATACTGCAATCTTTACCCGTTCTGGTGGTTATCAGGGAATCGGATTTGCCATACCGGTAAACATGGCAAAGGCGGTACTTAGAGATCTGATTGATAAAGGAAAGGTTACCCGCGGCTGGTTGGGTGTTGCCATCCAGGATATGAACGAATCACTTGCAGAGCAATTTGGCGTAACTGCTACCGAAGGGATATTGATAAGTGATATACAGGATGGCTCCCCTGCCAAAGAAGCAGGTTTTGAAAGAGGCGACATATTAATTGAGTTTGATAATAAGCCAATGAGCGACGTTAATCAATTGCGTCATATTGTAGCCCAGACTAAGGTCGGCAAGGAAGTCAAAGTGAAAGTATTGAGAAAGAGCAACGAAACGGTCCTAACGGTAACAATAGGCGAACAGCCGTCAGATCTGTTTGCTTCAGCCAAATCGTCCATCGGCAGGGACTTGGGTATGTCAGTGCAGAATTTAACGGAGGAATTGGCCAAAAGTTTTGGTTTTGAAAATGAAAACGGTGTAGTAGTTTCCGCCGTAGAACCGGGCAGTCCTGCTGCTCAAGCTGATGTAAAAGAAGGAGATCTAATAAAAGAAGTTAATCGCGAAAAGATTAATAACATAAAAGAATTCAGAGAGGCCTTGAAGAGTACTGAAGAAGGCAAAGATATTCTATTACTACTAAGAAGAGGTATGCATACGCGTTTTGTAATAATTAAGAGTAAGTAGAATAGCAGGTTTTTCTAACGTGACAGTAGTTACTATAAAAAATTTAGCCTCGTTACCAGAGTACGGTAACGGGGCTTATTTTTTTGCCGAATCGTCAAAAAGAGGTGAAAGGTCTTGTAGTTTTTTAATTATTGGTCCCAGTTTTTCAATAACGTAATCGATTTCATCATCCGTGTTGTATTTGCTTAAACTAAACCTGATTGCTCCCCTGCTTGTAGCAGGAGGGACCCCCATAGCCTGCAGAACGTGAGATGGTTCTGTAGAACCTGTTGTACATGCCGAACCGGAGGAAGAAGCAATGCCGGCCATATCAAGCAAAAGCAGGATCGCTTCTCCTTCAATATATTCGAAGCCTACACAGCTCGTATTTGGCAGGCGGTCACTATTTTCTCCAATTATTACCACATTGGAAATTGTGTCTTTAATACCCTTTTCCAGTTTGTCCCTGAGACGTCTGACTTCTGTCTGCTCTTCTTTTACAAATCCTTCTGCTAATTCGCAAGCCTTGCCCAGCCCGATAATATAGGGAACGTTTTCTGTCCCGCTCCTTCTATTCTCTTCCTGGTGGCCGCCAATAAGCAAAGGGTCAATCCTTACTCCTTTTCGTATATACAATACGCCAACCCCTTTTGGTGCGTGAAGCTTGTGCCCGGATATTGACATGAGGTCGACATGGCTGTTCTTAAGATTTACGGGAATCTTGCCAATTGCCTGCACTGCATCACAATGAAAAAGAGCACCTTTTTCTTTAACTATTTTACCAATCTCTTCGATTGGAAATATTACACCTGTCTCATTATTTGCGTGCATGATAGAAACAATCGCCGTAGTGTCTTTTATGGAATCTCGTAACTCATCCAGGTCAAGCATTCCATCCTTATCAACACCAAGCTCTGTTACTTCATAGCCTTGCTTTGCAAAGTATTTGCACACATTCAAAACTGCCGGGTGCTCTACCTTAGTTGTAACGACATGCCTTCTTTCAGGATGTGCTTCCAACGAACAGTGTATGGCATTGTTGTTACTCTCAGTTCCACAACTCGTAAATACGACCTCAGATGTATCTGCTCCAATAATATTTGCAACCCTTTCTCTGGCAAGATCCATCTTGGTTGCAACCTGCCTTCCAAAAGTATGTATGCTTGACGGATTGCCGTAGGATTCCTTAAAATACGGCAGCATCTCTTCCAGAACCTCATCATCAACTCTCGTTGTAGCGTTATTATCAACGTAAACCAGTTTCATTCGTAAATCTCCATGTTAGTTCCTTAATAAAAATTTCGTCAAAATTTAAGAATTTAGGAATTGAAGAATTCAGGAATGCCTTAATCCCTCAATATAAGTCTGTGCGTCTATGCTCAAATAAAGGTATCTCTGCTCTTACCTCCTCCAGCAAGTTTAAATCAACCTCAGCCGTAATCACATTCTCGCTCTCTTTCGCTTTTGCCAAAACTCTCCCCCACGGATCCACTATCATACTTTTCCCGTAGCAGGTTATATTATTCGGGCTTGTCCCTATCTGATTTGCCGCGACTACAAAAACCTGATTCTCAATGGCGCGAGCTATAACCAAGGGTTCCCAGTGATACTCTCCGGTAGTCGACGTAAATGCGGAGGGAATGAAAACAATCTTTGCTCCGTTTAATGCCAGAGACCTGTAAAGTTCGCAGAATCGCAAGTCGTAGCAAATGCTCAGACCGGCTTTAACGTCCCCCATATTTGCGGTAACCATTCCCTGGCCTGCAACTACATTCTCTGATTCTTTATATCTTATCTTGTCCTGTATATCAACATCAAAAAGATGAATCTTCGCATACCTTGCCAGTATTTCACCGCTTCTTCCGACTATTACAGATGTGTTATGAACCTTGTTCTCTTCAACCTTTTCAAATATGCTTCCACACACTATATAAATTCCGTGCGCTCGTGCTTTATCCGATAAAAAATTAATGGTATCTCCCGGTATCTCTTCTGCATTTTCTACCATAATCTTTGTATGGCCACAGCAGTTAAACATCTCCGGCAGGACGACAACGTCCGTACCATCTTTAACGGCATTATCAATATACGTACCTGCCAATTTTAAGTTTCTGCTTTTATCCTCGTTCGAACAGAACTGAACGGCCGCCACTATGAACTTGTTTCCTAATCCATTTTCTAATTCAGTCATAATTTCAATTCCGAACGCAGATAAAGACAGATAAAAAAACCGGTCCGGCTTTCGAGTTACAGGTTGCGAGATGCGTTAAACAAAAGGTCTTTGTTGGTTCAATCATGTTGATTGAACCAAAACGTTTGGTTCCGGCTGGCAGTTGAAGTCCGCAATAGGCGTTAATTTAAAAGAGTAGTATTATCTGTGTATATTTGCGAAAATCTGTGTCCTATTAATTTAATCTCACAACTTGCTGCTGATTATCTTCGTTACCTGTTCGGTTATTTTATTGAAATATTCATTCCTGGCTTTAACATCTGCAAATTCATGTTTGTCAATTGTAATTGGTTTATGATAATAGACGGATATTTTTCCGGGACGCGGTATTAGTCTATCTCTTGGGAATGTCTCATAGGCGCCTGTTATTGTGACCGGCACAATCCTGGCATTTGTTTTAAGTGCCATTCGGGCGATCCCCAATTTGAGATTTTGGACCTTTCCATCTCTACTTCTTTCTCCTTCCGGAAAAATGATTAATGCCTTACGCCTAAACAAGGCTCTAAGGGCGTTAACATAAGCTCCCTTGTCTGCGGCTGACGAGTCTACCGGAAAGGCGCCAAAAAAACGTATTACGCTACTCAGGATAGGTATGTCAAAAAGCTTAACCCATGCCATAAACTCTATATCTCTATATACACCAGTACCCACGATCACCGGGTCATAGAAACTTATATGGTTGGACGCAATAATAACAGGCCCGGTGGCAGGGATGTTTTCACTGCCGTGAAATTCAATCCGGTGGAAAATCTTGAAATATACAATCGGTATCCATCGTACAAGGTTAAATTTAATATTCGAAATAAACAATTGACACCCACCCTGTACCGCAGTAAAATTTCAGACATATGAAGCTGAATGCCTGTCGATATTTTACCACAACTTTAACTTACTTCAAACTTCCTGCCCGAACCGCTTGGCAGGCGGGTAGGCACTTTCAACTTCTTATAACAATAAGATCAGGAAAAAACTATTCTATTACATACCCTTAATAAATCAAGCGTAAACCCCTGTAAGAGTTTCACTCGGTAATTTTATCAATAACATAATTTGATAAGGCAAAGATGCTTAAAGAAAAAATAGGATTTATCGGCGGCGGGAAGATGGGCGAAGCTCTGATTAACGGGTTTCTCCAGGCAAAACTGAGTTCTGCCGGTAAGATTATCGTCAGTGACGTGGATAAAAAACGCTGTCAACTACTCGAGAAAGAGACCGGGATAAAGACCACGCAGGAGAATAAAAAAGTAACATCCCGTTCTGATATCATAATTCTTGCCATTAAACCAAACGTAATGGGTGATATCCTTGAAGAATTAAAAAACGATATTACTCCAAAACATCTGGTTGTTTCAATAGCGGCAGGAATTCCATTAAGTTTTATAGAATCATCTCTAAACAAAGGCTGTCGGGCTATCAGGGTCATGCCAAACACTCCGTGTCTGGTGGGTGAGACAGCTGCCGGCTATGCCCTGGGGAAAAAAGCTACAAAGGCAGATGGGAAGTTAGTCGGCCAGCTCCTTGATGCAGTGGGTAAATCCTTTTTACTGGATGAGAAATACCTCGATGCCGTTACAGGATTGAGCGGCAGCGGCCCTGCGTTTATATATGTCGTTATAGAAGCGTTGGCTGATGGAGGTGTTAAGATGGGCCTGCCAAGAGACGTGGCAAACACGCTCGCGGCACAAACCGCTTTCGGTGCGGCAAAGATGGTATTGGAGTCAGGTACGCACATAGGCCAGCTCAGGGATTCTGTTACCTCTCCGGGGGGGACAACAATAGAAGGCCTCCATGCACTGGAAAAAGGCGGTATCAGGAATGTGCTGATATCTGCTGTTGAGGCCGCTACCAAAAAATCAAAAAGACTGGGCAAGACACTTTCAAAACGCAGTAAGTAAGGCAGGATTAGTCATTAGTTAATCTTTAATTCCTCAATCTTAGTTCTTGCCTTTTTCTCTCTTATTCTCTCTTATCCTCGCTTGTTCTCCCCGCCCGAACGTACCGTTCGGTACGGGCGGGGGCGCTTTCCAGTCCGGGGATATCTGCTTATATCCGCGTCCTATGTTTTTTCGTGATTTTTCGTGTCTTTCGTGGTTAAATCTACCAGTTTTACCACATTTTAAATATCTTCAAAAAGATAGTTTCACCTGTTTTTATAAACAAGGTTTTTCATATACACATTTTCTTCAAACAAGATAAAAGGCTTGGCCCATATTTTGCTATTTTGCCCTCTGGCTTCTAGTTCTTTGGTGGGTGAGGTGTAATATAATAATCTAAATTGAGCGATTTAATATTACATGCCGTTGTAGCCGTCCGCCTTGGCGGATGTTATTCATCACTTGATGGGTTTACGTAAGTTACGCAACCTCAAGGTTGCGGCTACCCGCCCGAACGTACTGTTCGGTACGGGCGGGCAAAATCGCTCAATTTAGGTTATAGGTGTTTCTTATCTCCCGATCAGGATAATTGTATTTGAAGTAGGAAGGCACCACCAATAATATAAGATAAGAGTATTTTAAATATCGTTTTGTTTGTCAAGTTCATTGATCAAAACTATTGACCAGAACGATGTGATAAAACGGGAAAGTATCTGAAATCATACCAGGGAAGATAGCCGGGTAGGAGTATGGCCACTCTCAAAATATCTCTTTTAACTCTATCCTTAAGCCTATAATAGAGGGAGACTCAAGAATCTCATCAATAGTGTATCTCTTGTAAAGTGTACAGGCATTATCTTTCAAAATGTAAATATCTATTGACTCCTCTTCCGGAATCACGATCCAATATTCCATTACGCCAAATCTGGCATAAAGTTTTTTCTTCTGCACCATATCTCTGTATGCACTGTTCTCTGAAATAATTTCTATCGTGAGGTCAGGGGCGGACTGAATGTTCTTTTCTCCTATGATATTAAGTCTATCCTTTGAAATGAACATGATGTCAGGTTGGACTACATTCTCATCATCAAGATATACATCGCACGGCGCATAAAGAACCACCCCGAGGCCATTATCTGTTATGAACCGTCTTAGCGCAAATTCAATCTTTCCAGATATAATCTGGTGTTTAGGGGTTGGTGATGGTGTTATAAGCAATTCTCCTTTTACTAGTTCATATCGATTGTCATCAGGTGTCTTGAGATAATCCTTATATGTGTATTTTTGCTTTTCTATAACTGTTGGGACCATTTTTAACCTCCTCTATCTCACAATTATGTATTGTATTTATATGAATCGTTCACAACTCAAGGTGCGTGTTGTTATGTAAGTTATCAGGGCAGTTTAAAGCTTAATTGTAAATCTGCATATTATAAAAGTCAATAGAAAAGAACGGTTAAATTAGTTATAATGTTGTACACATATGTTCTTCAAAGCGAGAAAAGTATCTGAAATCATACCATGGAAGAATGTTCCTGAAGAAAAGGTTCAAATCTTATTTAACTGGGTAAATTTTGGAGCGTCAAAACTGAAAGTATGTTCTATCGAATTGTAGTTAACTTTGCGTATTTTGAGCATTTTTGCGGCTGAATTTTCTTCAGGCAAAGCTCATCTCAGAAAGGTTTAATAGGATGAAAGTTGCACTGGTTCACGACTGGATTACTGGTATGCGAGGAGGAGAGAAAGTGCTTGAGGTGTTCTGTGAGTTGTTTCCTGATGCGCATCTTTTTACCCTTCTGCATAACAAGGGAAGTGCTTCAGATACTATTGAGAAGATGGATATTCGCACATCTTTTATTCAGCATTTGCCACTAGCTAAAAGAAAGTATCGTTACTTTCTGCCTCTGTTTCCGAATGCTATTGAAAGATTTGATCTCCGCGGATATGATGTCGTCCTATCCAGCAGTCATTGTGTTGCGAAGGGTGTAATAACCGGACCTGAGACACTGCACGTGTGTTATTGTTTCACACCAATGAGATACATATGGGACATGTACGATCAATATTTTACCGGAGAACGATCCGGTGGAATAACAAGATGGGCGGCTTCTTTTGTGCGGAATTATCTACGAAAATGGGATGTAAAAAGCAGCCGGCGTGTAAACAGATTTGTTGCTATCTCCAAATATGTAGCCGAGAGAATAAAGAAGCATTATGGCATAGAGCCAGATATAATATTCCCACCTGTAGACTGTTCATACTTTAAGCCGTCGTCGTCCCTGTCTGCCGTGCCGGCACAGGCAGGTAGTGAAGATTTTTACCTGATGGTTTCTCCACTGGCGCCAAATAAACGGGTGGATATTGGAATTAATGCATTCAACAAACTTGGCCTGCCACTGAAAGTAATTGGCTCCGGACAGGAGGAGGGCAGACTTAGAAGGATTGCCAACAGAAATATTGAATTAATGGGATGGCAGTCAGATGAGACAGTAAGAGATCACTATGCAGCATGCAAGGCCCTGATATTTCCTGGAATAGATGACTTCGGAATTGTTCCACTGGAGGCACAGGCATCCGGGAAGCCGGTAATAGCTTACGGAGCTGGAGGTGCTTTGGAAACAATTATTCCCATAGATAATGACAAATTGAAAATAAAGAACGATAACGGACAATCACAAAAGGCAACGGGCGTATTCTTTTATGAACATAACCCTGACGCCCTTGCAGAGGCTGTATCCTATTTCGAAGATTTAAGAGATGTATTTGACAGGCATGAGATAAGGAAGAATGCGGAGTCTTTTGACAGGGTAATATTTAAAGAGAAGATTAAGAGCTACATTGAACAGGAATATGAAAAGTTTAGACTGGATTCACAGGACGAATAATAGATGTTAAAAAAGCATAGTAAATTTTTTGAAACACTGGTTTTGTTTATGGACTTGATAACACTTGCCTGTTCATGGATATTGGCCTATTACTTACGTTTTTATATTCCAATTATTCCAGTATATAGCGGCATAATTTCGCCTTACACATACCTTAATCTCCTCCTTGCTATACTTCCTCTCTGGTATATAGTGTTTAAGTACTTTGGTCTTTACAGGCCAAGAAGGATATCGTCTAAGGTTGCAGAGGTATGGGATATTGTAAAGGCAACTACAATCGCTATCTTAGTTTTAGTTACATTGACATTTTTTGTGAGAAAGTACGAGTTTTCAAGGGTTACATTTCTGTACTTTTGGATAATTTGTGTGATTTCTCTATCTATTGAGAGAATACTTTTTCGTGAGCTTTTGAGGTTTATCAGGAAACGAGGCTATAACCTGAGGCATGCCTTGATTGTAGGGACTGGAGGCATGGGGCGGGAAGTTACCGACAGAGTACACAATCACCCGGAACTTGGAATTAAAATCAAAGGGTTCTTGTGTGAAAACAATTCTCAGATTGGTGATGAACTGGAAGGCTTTAAAGTATTGGATACTTTTGAGAACATTCGAAATGTTGTTGTGAATCATAAGATAGATATAGTCTTTATTACTCTTTCTTTGAGTGCTCAAGAGACACTGAAAACAGTTCTTGACGATATAGGTGATGAGATGGTTTCAATCATGGTAATCCCTGATTTGTTTGAGTATGCTACATTAAGAGGAGGTATTAGTGAATTTGAAGGTATGCCGATAATCAGCCTAAGGGATACGCCTCTATACGGTTGGAATATAGTGTTTAAAAGAGTGGCAGATGTTGTATTATCTTTAATCATCATATTAGTTGCATCTCCTTTGATGTTAGTTATCTCATTGCTGATAAAGACGACATCCAGGGGCCCTGTATTTTACAGTCAGGAACGTATGGGTTTGGATGGAAAGATTTTCAACATGTTGAAATACAGGACTATGGCAATTGAGGCTGAAAAGGAAACAGGCCCTGTATGGGCGGCAAAGGATGATTCTCGCAGGACATCAATTGGTGCCTTTTTGAGGAAGACAAGTCTGGATGAGCTTCCTCAATTCTTTAATGTGCTTAAAGGGGATATGAGTATTGTTGGCCCAAGGCCTGAGAGAGAATTTTTTATACAGCAGTTTAGAAACAAGGTTCCCAAGTATATGTTGAGACATAAGATGAAGGCTGGTATAACAGGCTGGGCACAAATCAGCGGATGGAGAGGGAACACTTCGCTTGAGAAGAGGATTGAGTGTGATTTGTATTATATAGAAAATTGGAGCCTCAGGCTAGATTTAGAAATAATGTGGTTGACTGTCTGGAGGGGGCTTGTGAATAAACATGCATACTGAGATTCTTAATAGTAGATTTAAATGAGTTGGTTCGTTTACGCTTTTGTTTGTGCATTAAGTTTGGCGACCGCGGATGCACTCAGTAAAAAAGTATTAGATGATAATGCTGATCCATATGTTATTGCCTGGGTAAGAACAGGGTATGCCACTCCTTTCATTGCGGTTCTCATCCCATTCATAGATATCCCCGAACTTGACAGAATCTTCTTTATAATTACCTTCTTGGCTGTCCCACTTGATGTAATTGCTGTGTTACTGTACATCAGGGCAATAAAAGTATCACCACTTTCATTGACACTTCCATTCTTATCATTAACCCCTATCTTTCTGATTGTTACATCATATATTATTTTGGGAGAAAAACCTGATAAGCTTGGTTTTATAGGTATAATATTAGTCGTGATCGGAGCTTATTTGTTAAACGTTCACGCTATTAACCAGGGATTTCTTGCACCATTTAAGGCAATAGCGAAAGAACAGGGGTCTTTATTAATGATTGTTGTTGCTTTTATTTTCAGCGTAGGAGCATGCCTTGGTAAAATAGCGGTACAACATTCGAGTCCGGAATTTTTTAGTGTTATTTATATATTCTTGTTGTCACTGGTTTTATTCATAATAATCAGTCTTAAGAGTAAACACTTTTTGTCAAAATCAATTTCCAGGCCAATACCTTTTATTTTTATAGGGCTATTGATAGCGATAATGATAGTTACACATCTAAAGGCAATTAGCCTTATTGAAGTATCTTATATGGTCTCAGTAAAACGTTTGAGTATTCTTTTTGGAGTTCTTTATGGTATTACTCTTTTTAAGGAAACAAACATCAAGGAAAGGTTTTTGGGGGCTTCTGTTATGGTTTCAGGGATAATCTTAATTTCTGTTATTTAGATATTGATTGTTACCAGTTTATACTTGTAATTTAGATCTGTTTGTGACTTGAGATTTGCCCGTCCCCGCCCGAACGTACCGTTCGGTACGGGCGGGCGAACGGATTCATCCGGGCGGGTAATTTATTAGCTCTTGTTTGGCGTTTCAAAGAGTAGGCCTTGGAAGCAGGCCGGCTCTTTCTGTGATTTCCGGAACTATTTCTTCCCACTCAACTGCCATAATGTGAACTCCTGAGACTCCTTCGATTTTGCGCACTTGCTCAATTATCTCAAGGCAGATGTTTATACCTTCAGCCTTCTTCTTTTCCACTCCCTCCAGACGTTTTATTATCTCATCAGGGACATCCATACCGGGAACATTTTTCTTCATGTATTTAGCCATGCCCAGAGACCTGATTGGAGTAACGCCGGCTAAGATGAATACCTTCTTGTGCAATCCCATATCCCGCACCATACTCATCCATTCCTCAAATTTCTCCACGTTATAGATAATCTGTGTCTGTATGAAATCAGCTCCGGCTTTTACCTTCTTTGCAAGACGAATGGCTCGATAGTTGAAAGGGTCGGCAAAAGGATTAGCTGCAGCACCTAAGAAAAGCCTGGGTTCCACTTTTACCTCTTCACCTGACTGGAACATTTTCTCATCTCTCATTTTTCTAGTTATATCAAGAAGCTGAATTGAATCGACATCAAAGACACCTTTCGCATCAGGATGGTCACCAAAGCATTGATGGTCTCCGGTCAAGCATAGAAGATTCTTCATTCCCAGGCCAGCGGCGCCAAGTATATCACTTTGCATCGCTATCCTATTCCTGTCTCTACAGGTCATTTGTATAACAGGTTCCATTCCCATGTTAAGGAGTATGGCTCCGCTTGCGATACTGGAAAGGCGCACCATTGCTGTCTGACAGTCAGTTAAATTAAATGCGTCAGCATAGCCTTTCAAGATTTCTGCTTTCTTCTCTACAGCTTCACGGCTGGCGCCCCTGGGCGGCCCCAGCTCTGATGTAACAACAAACTCACCTTTCCTGAGCAGTTTCTCCAGGTTACTTCCAGCTTTTAAATTATTAGTGCTTGTATCGTATTCTTCACTCATGGTTCTAAAATTTGCCGCAAATTAAAGTAAGGGTGGGCATTGCCCACCAAAATCATTCAAAAAGTTAAAAGTGTCTAAAGTTTGAAGTGCCTAAAGTTTCGGAGGCGCTATCAGCGCGTATTATTTTATTAAAATTAATCGTGCCAAAGGCACAAACATTAACTTTAGCTCACTTTAGTTCACTTTACACTTCCTGCCCGAACTGATTGGCAGGCGGGTAGGCACTTTTTACAAAGTTACCGAATGCCTAATTTAACTTCCGTATCTCTTCTATTAATTGATTTGCTGTTTGTAGAAAGCCTTCTTCATTGTTGGTAGAGTGAATGTGACACTTTATCCTTTCCTTTTCTATGCCAATTGAAGCCAGGAAATCCATTGCCGTTTCCGCTCTCTGTTCTGCCCAGGTATTACATGAATCTCCGTAATGACACGAATCGTCACATGATGTAATTAAAACGCCGTCAGCACCTTTCTCAAATGCCTCAAGTATTAATCCGGGACTTAACTTTCCCAGACTAAGTAAATTAACTTGCCTGATGTTTTCAGGCAGCTCTTCTCTGGAGAGTGCCAAGTCCAGGTTGTAGCTGCAATAGAAGTTTATTATTAACGGTTCAGAGGTCTTTGTTTTTTTGAAAGCATCATTTAACTGACCTATGCCCATATCCTCATAAGGCCCCTTAAACTCTATTGCCTTGGCTGGACACTCTACAACACACATTCCGCATGATTGGCAATCATTATTAATATGAGCAAAGTTCTCATCTTCTTTTATCTTTGGGATCTCAAAAGGACAAACCCTGACACATGTTAAACATGCAATGCAAACTTCTGGCGAGATAGTAGCGCCGTTTCCGCAGTTCATACAACGCATTGCTTCACGTACTGCAGTCTCTTCAGAAAAACCGAGTTCAACCTCATCGAAATTTCCTATTCTTGTATTCGGATCAAGAGATGGCATTTCATCCCTTGCCTCTCTCTTTATTCTCTCCACTCTCGTATCTGTCTCTAATAGTTCGTCAATTGGTTTAACGTCTCTGAATTTATGGTCGATCTCTAAAGATTGTCTGAGATAGTTGTGGATTGATAATGCCGCTTTCTTACCATGCCCTAAGCCCATAGTAAGTGTTCCTCTGCCCAATACAATATCTCCACCAGCAAAAACACCAGGCATATCAGTGCTCAGGGTGTCTGCGTTTACGGCTATCGTGCCTCCTCTGGTAATTTGAATTTCTTTCTGCCCGTCAAGAAAGGATAAATCAGAGGCCTGGCCTATGGCCAGGATAATAGTATCTGCGTCCAATATGGATTCACTATTCTCATGAAATGTGGGGTTGAATCTGCCCTGACTGTCAAAAACCGATTTTACCTTAAGTGTCTCAAGTCCGGTGACTTTACCGTTTTCTCCTACAATTCTTTTCGGGCCAACTGAAGTATGAAGTATTGCCTTTTCCTGCAATGTCTCCTCGATCTCGTAATCACTCGTAGGCATTTCACTCCTGGATTCCAGGCATGTAATGTGGACTTCCTTCGGGCCAAGCCTTAAGGCCGTTCTTGCACAATCCATCGCAACTGCTCCACCGCCAATAACCAGAACCTTATTTCCAACCTTTGCATTGTTATGGCAGTTTGCACTTTTAAGGAAAGTAATAGCGTCCTGAACACCATCTAAATCAGTGCCCTCAATGGGTAGTCGTCTGGTAACGGGCAAGCCCACAGCTATAAACGTAATCTCATAGCCTTCATTCTGCAAATCACTGAATGAAATATCCTTGCCTATTGTTGTATTGTACCTTATTTCTACTCCCAGTTTCTTTATAAAGTTAATGTCTTTGTCCATGAAGTCTCTGGGCAAGCGGTATGTTGGCACTCCCATACGAAGCATACCTCCTGGTTCGGAGTGTGCTTCAAAGATAGTGCATTGATACCCAAGGCGTGTCAGGTCTTTTGCGGCTGCCAGACCTGCCGGCCCGGCACCAATGATAGCAATCTTTTCAGGATACTTGATTTCTGCCTGTGCCTCATTTCCTTGTGATGCTTCGTGGTAATACCAGTCAGCAAGAAACCGTTTAAGCCATGCTATTGCTATAGGCTTGTCTATATCCTTTCTTCGGCACTCAGTCTCACATGGATGTGTGCATATGCGGCCGCATGCAGACGGCAATGCGTTTCTTTCTGCTACAACCTGCATTGCTTCAGTAAACTTTCCTCTTGCGATCAATTGTACATAATCACGCGCATCCTGCCGGATCGGACATGCAACGATACATGGAGCCTCTTCGTCAGTCTCGTATCTATTCATTTTTGTTTTGTCACCATATACATCTGTCATTTACTCTTCACCTTAAAACATATTATATATAAACACTTTACATAATCTTCCATTAAAGAATCCAACATTTTATTTTTATAATCACATCATGTCAAGTTAAATTGGGTTTATAAAGATTTATAAAAAACACTTGCAACTCAAGTTGGTATGATCAATCAGTGGATTAAGAAATAAGGGCTAATTTCTATCAGAGAACTATGGAATTCTTTTCATTACTCGAACAATACGAGGCAATCTTCATGAACCACTCTTAGCGGGGTAAACTGCCTTGTGCGCTCCCGAAGGAAGTGCCCTTGGGGTAGAGACCTGCATGCAGGGAGTGGAGTGGAGGGGGAGCTAAATACTCCTCTTTACCCGATTATGTTATGATTTATTTCTTTGATTCTTCAATCTATTAGCATCCACAATGTCTTTTGGTCTTCCCGTAGCCTCTTAGTTCTTAATTAAATCTTCAATTGATAGTATGTTAAGAGAAATATCCTCAATTTCAACTTGCTTTGCTCGATTCCTGGCTGACTGAAAATCAATATCACCAGATATTTCTGTTATGATATCAATTCGACAAGGCGCTACACCAATTTGGAACATAATTCCCTTTTGTTCAAAACTATTTGTACCAATTTCATCGAGAGGAGCTCCAAATTCTGACAATGCTTTAAAAACTTTCATAGAGTTTTCTTTGGTTGGGTCAACCCAAATATCGATATCGAGCGTACTTCGAGGATACCCCTGTGCTGCTAATGCATATGCGCCTACAAGAATGAAGTCAACATCCTGGTTTTGTAAGATTTGCAACATCTCTTTGTAGTCTTGATTTAGCATCACTCTCTCCTTCTTTTGTTAGAGACCATAATTCAGAGGTAATCTCCCAAACCATTTCGATCCTATCTTTCATAGATGCATTTACATAATCATCATCGATGATATCATTCATTTGAGATAATTTTACAATTCTTCGGTCTAATTTCATCCTTATCTTTATTATTGATATTGCTAAGGTATAAGCTACCGTTACCTGTACCTGAACGGCATGTTATCAAAATATGTATAGAATGGAAATAAGAAAAAATGTTGAAACCACACATAAATTGGCGGTTGGCTTCATACCTATGGTTAGGTTTTCCAATAAATGAATTATGAAGGCCTGATAATGCTTTTTCATGAACCGCCCTGTGCGCGCCAGAAGGGGTGAGGCCTTTGGGGTAGGACCCGCATGCAGTGTAGTGTGGGAACAGCAGCTAAATACTCCTCTTTACCCGATTTTGTGATGCCTTTAAGATGCCCACTTGAGCTTTAACTTCTTTTTTGTTTGAGCACAATCTTGTAAATATAGATTAATGAGACTTTGATAAGGAACCCCAGTATCTTCAGCTTGCTTTTTGAAGTAATTAATCACGTCAATTCCCAAACGAAGAGTAACCTGTTTCTTTAGTTGCTTAGCATAGGGATTCTTTATTGATTGTGAAAAATCATATTCTTTTCTCATGGAAGAAAACTCCTATATTGTTTCTGTTCAGTTTTAGTCGCTTTTCGTGCAGAAATAATTCTAATCACCTGATCCTTCTCTCGATAACAATGGCAGACTGTTAAAATTCGCAATGCTGAACTTACGCCAAGAAGTATAAATCTTTCTTCATCTTTAAAATGACCAAGGTCATATATCATTCTTCCGTTTGGGTCTATAAAAGCTGTTTTGGCTTCTTCAAAGGTAACTTTATGTTTTTTGTAATTCGCATTTGCTTTCTTTTTATCCCAAACAAATGATATGAAATCCTTATTCACAATATAATTATAATTTCAATATATTTCAAGGATTTTATTTCGCAGAACGCCAGGCATCATCTGGACCTAAAGCCGCCAGGCTTTTGGTATCAGAGTGCATGCCCTTGTTGGCCAGTTAAGTTGTCCCAGACTTAAATGCCTTATTTTCTTGATCGATAAATTGACTTTAGGCACTTCAAACTTGATTGCGGTTTTGCTGCGCCTGGTTAACACTCATACCATTAAGAGCAAATCTATTAAAGAGTCAAAAAGCCCGCTTGATTTTTAAACATAACCTGAGTAAAACAAAACACTTGAAACCAAAACGAAAAATTGATAGACTCCTTCTCGTTGTTTGCATTTAAGTGGGCGTATATTCAAGCCGTACTGCGTTACCATAATATTGTGAAATTAGAGTCCTTGATCACTCCATAGATCATTTCGGGGCCCATAGCTCAGTTGGTTAGAGCAACGGACTCATAATCCGTGTGTCCTAGGTTCGAGTCCTAGTGGGCCCATTTTATATAAGTTTTTTTACACGTCGAGATTGTTGATACCTAAATTAAGCGATTTGTGCCCGCCCGTACCGAACGATACGTTCGGGCGGGTAGTCGCATCCTTTAGGTTGCGTAACTGTCAGAAAATTGCATACACTCATCGGTTGGTGAGAAACTCAGGCTAAAGCCTGCGGCTACGTATGGTGTAAAAGGGTCTGGATTGGCTAAATTAAAGGTTGAAAAACATGAGATAAAGAAGTTTGGGATGGGCCTAACAGTGTTACTGTGCCTTATTGGAGGTTGGCAATTATATAAAGGGCATATTAACGCCTATACGTGGTTTCTCGTATCTGCCAGTCTAGTCCTTGCATTAGCTTTTTTTGCTCCAATCGTTTTAAATCCGTTATTTAAAGTATTAACTACAGTTGGTCATGCAATAGGGTGGGTAAATACAAGGATATTATTGGGTATAATATTCTATACAATATTTGCACCAATAGGAATTCTGTTAAGGCTGATAAGAAAAGATCTGTTAGGAGAACGCCTTGACAAGGACGCAAAGTCATACTGGAATAAGAAAGATAACGGTGTGTTTGCTAAAGAGCAATATGAGAGGCAGTTTTAGGCATAGAATATAATTTTCAATGCAGAAATAATCTGGAGGGATTTAAGTGAGCAAGATATCTATATTCAGGGAGTTGTGGGGTTTTATGAAGGTGCGCAAGAAATTCTGGCTAGCACCTATTATTATCATTCTTTTGTTATTAGGGCTGTTAATATTATTTACTGAAAGCTCAGCCGTTGCACCGTTTATTTATGCCCTGTTTTGATGCAGGTATATTAAGGTGTCAGGGTTTATAACCAGAAAGAAGAAAATCAGAAACATATTTCCAGCAACTTGAAGTTACATAAAAAGCCTATTCCATCTACAGAGGGATAGGCTTTTTTTTGTTTTGTGTCCGTTTGTTTATTTTAGGTTGTGCGAATCTGAATTTATAAGTATAATTTCAACATGCAGATAAAGACTTTAGTTGTAAGACCTTAATGCAAGATTAACCAAAATGAATATACTGGGAATTTCGGCTTTTTATCATGATAGTGCAGCATGTCTGGTCAGAGATGGTGAGATAATAGCTGCTGCACAGGAAGAGAGATTTACAAGGAAGAAGCATGATTTCAATTTTCCAACGAATGCCGTGGAGTACTGCCTGAAAGAAGCTGTAATCAGTGCCGAAGAATTAGATTATGTCGGGTTTTATGACAAGTCGTTTATAAAATTTGAGAGGATTTTGTATAGCTACTTGGCTTACGCACCGGTAGGGATAAAATCCTTCTTTAAGTCAATTCCATTGTGGATAAAGCAAAAGCTGTTTATACGGGACATTATAAAGAAAGAGCTTGGTTATAAGGGAAAAGTGTTATTTCCGGAACATCATGAGTCTCATGCTTCTTCTGCATTTTATCCTTCCCCGTTCTCGGAGGCGGCTATTTTGACTGTTGATGCTGTAGGCGAGTGGACGACAACAAGCTACGGCATTGGAGAAGGGAATAACATTACTATAACGTCAGAGTTGATGTTTCCACATTCATTGGGACTTCTGTATTCCGCTTTTACATACTACAATGGGTTTAAGGTAAATTCGGCTGAATATAAAGTCATGGGGCTGGCGCCTTATGGAGAACCCAAATATGTAGATATAATCTTAGACAAGTTAATCGATCTAAAAGAGGATGGTTCTTTCAAGCTGAATATGAAGTATTTCAATTATTGTACGGGACTTACCATGACTAATAACAGATTTAATAAGCTGTTTGGCGGGCCTCCAAGGAAATCGGAATCAAAGATTACACAAAGAGAGATGGATATGGCGAGGTCAATCCAGGTAGTTACAGAGGAGATAGTGTCTCGTATGGCAAATCATGTTTATAAAGAAACCGGGAAGAAAAACCTGTGTCTTGCAGGGGGTGTTGCACTGAATTGTGTGTCAAATGGTAGATTGTTGAGAGAGGGGCCTTTTGAGAATCTGTGGATTCAGCCTGCAGCAGGCGATGCCGGTAGTGCCTTGGGGGCAGCGTTGCTAATCTGGTATAAATATCTGGAAAACAACAGGAAATTAGATGAAGCAAGAGTGTCACAAAAGACGTCATACCTTGGCAACAGTTACACAGACAAAGAAATAGAGGATTTTCTCAAGAAAGATGAGATTCCCTTTGAGAAGCTTAGTACGGTTGAAATCCCTTCAAGGATTGCAGAATTAGTAGCCGGGGAAAATGTGATAGGCTGGTTTGAGGGAAGGATGGAATTCGGTCCAAGGTCACTGGGTTCCAGGAGTATTATTGGAGATCCGCGTTCAAAAGAAATGCAGTCGGTAATGAATCTGAAGATAAAATATAGAGAATCATTCAGGCCGTTTGCCCCAACCGTGCTAAGGGAACATGTGTCAGATTATTTTGATATAGACTGTGAGAGTCCATATATGTTGTTGGTAGCAAACATAAAAGATGAAAAAAGGGTAAAGATGTCAAATGAGGAAGAAAAGTTATTCGGCCTGGAAAAGTTAAAGGTGGCACGTTCAGATGTTCCGGCGATAACTCATGTAGATTACTCTGCAAGGCTCCAGACTGTGACTAAAGAAGATAACCCATTGTTTTACGGTGTGATAGAAGAATTCTATAAAAAGACTGGTTGCCCAATGATCGTTAATACTTCCTTCAATGTGAGGGGAGAACCTATCGTATGCAGGCCGGAGGAAGCTTATAAATGTTTTATGAGAACCGGGATGGATTATCTTATTATTGGTAGCTACCTGCTTGATAAAAAGAAGCAAAAACCTGTTGTGGTTGATATTGACTGGCAGAAGGAGTTTGAACCGGATTGAATCAACTTATATCAGCTGTTTCTGATGAGCAAGGTCAGGCATGATACTGAAAAGTACTTTGAAATAAGATTATAATATTGATAAGTTTTATCTAAAAAATCTTATTCGTTGTATTCACAACAGTTGGTTATTGTTTTTGGAGATAGAAACCAGAAATATGGAGGTAAATGTATTGAATAGACATAAGATGCTGATGATGTTATCTGTCGTCCTGATGGCGTCGTCCTTAATGTTGATAATTACTAATTTTACCGGCGCTATGGAATATTCAAAGAAGAATGTAGTTATTTATGCCTGGATGTTTGCCATGGGCGTATTCTTCTTTGTCAAGAATATGAGAAAAAGTGAACTCTGATAACTGGGATTATGAAGAAGATCGGGATAATTGCAGGTGACATCTCTGCGGTAGCAGAGCTTCTGGATAGTAAGACGTCGGAAGCTATCTGGGATGCGTTACCGATTGAAAATATCGTGAACACGTGGGGAGAAGAGATATATTTTGATGTCCCTGTTAAATCAACTCTGGATGAGACTGCCAAAGAGGTGGTAGAAAAAGGCGATTTGGGTTACTGGCCGACAGGAAAGGCCTTCTGCATATTCTTTGGCCCGACACCAGCCAGTCATGGCGATGAGATACGGCCAGCAAGTGCCGTTAATATAGTAGGTAAGGTTGAGGGTGATGTAGAAGTATTTAAGAGTGTACGAGATGGTACGAGTATAAAATTAGAAAGAATGAATATTAAATGAAAATCCAAGTTGATCCTCACACTTTGGAGCGAGCGGAGGAACGTGGTACAAACGAAAATGAAATCAAAGATATAATTAATACAGGTTTCGTAATTCCTGCAAAATATGGTCGAATAGGCAAGGCTAAAGTTTATGAATTTAAGAAAACACGACATGGAAAATATTATGAACAGAAAAGGGTAGAAGTAATTTACACGACCGAAGGGAATATTATATTAACCGTTACAGTTTGTGTATTTTATGGGAAATGGGAGGAGCAAGAATGAATATCCTGTACAACGATAAGACGGACCTTCTCTACATCAGGTTAGATGACAGAAAACAGAACATCATGAACCAACGAGTATCTGATGATATCGTGCTTGATATAGGAGAAGATGGCAAGATTGCCGGTATTGAAATTCTTGAAGCATCAAGACATGTGAATCTGGAGAAAATCATACCTATTAAGTATGAAATGTCGAAAGATACAAGATGATTTTCTAAAACCATTGAAGATAAAGTTGAGAATATGCAAAAGGTTATATTATTCTTATGATCTATAAATTTTTCCTGGAAGAAGAATTAACATGTCCAATCTTTTGTTAGAAATAGGAACTGAAGAGATTCCCGCAGGTTATATAGAACCAGCTCTAAAACAGATGGAAGATCTGTTTGCTGAGCAGGTTAAAAAGAATCGCATCAGTTTTGATTGCATACATACCACCGGTACACCGAGGCGTCTGGTGCTGTTTGCGAGCGGATTACCGCAAAGGCAGGAGGATATTGTACAGGAAGTAAAGGGACCTTCAGCAAAGGTTGCCTTTGATGAAAGTGGAAAGCCGACTAAAGCGGCTATTGGTTTTGCAGGTTCACAAGGGGTTAAAGCTGAAGATATGAAGGTTGTGGACACATCCAATGGAAAGTATTGTTTCGCAGTAAAGGAGATAGAAGGGCGGAGGATATTTGACCTCTTGCCGGAAATATTAACCTCTATCATAACGTCAATCGCTTTTCCAAAATCTATGAGATGGAAATCTGATAAATTGTATTTTGCGCGGCCTATACGCACAATTGTAGCTCTTTTTGATAAAGACGTTATCAATCTGGAATTTAATGGCATAAAGGCTGATCGTAAAACAAACGGCCATCAATTTCTTTCTAACAATATCATAGACGTTAAGGATGCCGATTATGATAGCTATAGAGAGGTATTAAAGAGTGAAAACGTGATAGTAGAGCTAGGCGAGAGACGCAACATTATAAAGGAAGAGATAAAATCTATCCTTTCTGTTTATGGAACCACTCTGGATGAAGAAGCTCTGCTTGAAGAGGTGACGAATCTTGTCGAGTTCCCGGGTGCTGTAAAGTGCAGCTTTGATAAAGGTTTTCTGGCAATTCCATCAGAAGTTATTGAGACTGCGATGAAGGATCATCAAAGATATTTTCCTGTTAAGGACAAAGAGGGTAAGTTGTTACCTGAATTTATTGTAATTACAGACAGGGATTCCGGAGATGGTGAAATCATCAGAAAAGGAAATGAACGTGTCTTACGGGCAAGACTTGCTGATGCAAATTTTTTCTGGGATGAGGATAAGAAAATATCCCTTCATGAGAGGGTTAAGGATTTGGAAAACCTTGTTTTTCATGAAGAGATAGGAAGTTATTTGGACAGAGAGAAAAAGATTGAAAACCTGGCGCATTATATTTCCGAAATACTGGGTTTTTCACCTGACAAGCAGGAATTGGTTAAACTTGCCTCCAGCTTGTGCAAAACTGATCTTTTAACAGAGATGGTTGGAGAATTTCCAAAACTTCAGGGCATAATGGGACGTGAATATGCTCTGGTACAAGGTGAGGACGAAGAGGTTGCAAGGTCGATAGCCGAACATTATTTACCAAGGCACGCTGATGATCTGTTGCCGGAGACGGAGATAGGTACTGTGATCAGCCTGGCAGATAAGTTTGATATAATTGCAAGTTGTTTCTCGGCTGGTTTGATTCCTACCGGCTCTCAAGACCCTTACGCTCTCAGGAGGCAGGCACAGGGGATAATACGCATCCTGGAGAGTAAAAAACTTGATGTCTCTTTAAAAAGGGTATTTGAGAAGTCATTGTCTAGCTTGACAGACATTAGCCCTGAAAGTGATAAGGTTTATGAACAGATAATGGCCTTCTTCACGGACAGGGTATATAACATTTATCTTGAAAGGGGTTATCGTTACGATATCGTAGAATCAGTAATGAAGTCCGGTTTTGACAATATATCTGATTTTGTTTGCAGATTAGAAGTCGTAACCAGGGTTGCCGAGACTCCAATCTGGCAAAATCTTGTGGAGGTCGTGGAGAGGACATTCAATATAGGGAAAAATTGTACAATCCATGGTGAGGTGAATGAGGAGTTATTAAAAGAAGAAGAGGAGCGTGCATTATGGGCTGCCTATAAAAATGAAAATGAAGGATTACTTCAATACGTTTCGCAGGGAAAGTATGAGGAGCTGTCTATAGCATATAATGATGCATTTGCAAAGCCGGTTCACGATTTCTTTGAAAAGGTTTTTGTTAATGTAGAGGATGAAAAGATTAAGAACAACAGGCTCCTATTAGTCAAGAAGGTTAACGAAATATATGTCGAAAATATTGCAAACCTCGCATTTGTCGTCGAACATGATAGATGAAGCGCTCACCGAATCATTCCTGAACTATCTAATAGTTGAATGCGGCCTTTCCGATAATACCATAAAGGGGTACAAGGGCGACCTGCGTAATTTTTCAAATTATTTGCAGGACGAAGGTATCAGGCGGTTTCAGGACTTGCGTGCAAAAATGATAGTAAATTTTATAGAAAAGGAGAAACAGAGAGGGCTTTCAGAGAATTCAATCTCAAGAAGTCTCGTTACCATAAAGATGTTATACAAGTACATGATTATGGAGGGAAAGATTTCTGTTAATCCGATGTCATCTGTTAATACACTCAAGCTTCAGAAACATCTGCCGGAAGTGCTTCATTATAAAGCGGTAGAAGAGATATTACAGGCGCCGGATTGTAATGATAAGCTAGGGATACGGGACAAGGCGATATTAGAGCTTATGTATGCAACAGGGGCGAGAGTCTCTGAGGTTGCGTCAATCAAGACCAGTTGGATAAACTTTGATTATGGCTACATCAGGTGCCAGGGGAAGGGTTCTAAGCAACGTATTGTGCCCATGGGTGCTGAGGCATCAAAATCTATTAGAAGATACCTGCAGGAGGTACGGCCTCTTCTTGTAAGGATAGAAGCCGATGAGCCTTTGCTGTTTTTGTCCAGAACAGGCAAGAAGTTGAGACGTGAAAACATCTGGAGCATAGTGAAAAAGTATGCCATTAAGGCAGGGATCAGATCAAATATCTCTCCACACACATTAAGGCATTCATTTGCGACACATCTGCTGGAAGGAGGTGCTGATCTGCGTTCAGTCCAGGAGATGCTTGGGCACTCTAATATTTCTACCACGCAGATTTACACACACATAGACAGGAAATATCTTAAATCCATACATCAGAAATTTCATCCAAGGGCGTAACCTTTTAAATAACGAATATCAAATCCCAAATTACAATAGCCAGGATTCCAATGACCAGGTATTTACCCAATAGCAAGTGAAATTGGTTGTCCTTCCTTTCGGAAGGATTCCAGGTTTCATCATTGGAATCCCCGTGAAAGCGGGGTAGTTGTCACTTTCGTTACATTGTACAATCTTCCACTTGCTATTGGGTAAGTATTATTCTTCCTCAATAATATCTATCACTTGTTTCTTTCTTTGTTCCATTATCAGTTTTGTGTTACCTTCCAGGTTTAATCTGAGTAACGGTTCAGTATTAGACTTTCTTACATTAAACCACCAATCCTTATACACAACAGTAATACCATCCAGATAATCAATCTTACCGTCTTTAAAGTGCTCAGCAATCTGTTCAATCTTTTTGTCTTTGTCTGCAACCTTAAAATTGATTTCACCGGTTGAAGAGTATCTCTTAAGCGGTGCGATCAGATTTGACATCGGAACATTTCTGCTACTGAGAACATTTAGTATTTCTATCAGGGCAATTATTCCCGAGTCGGCAAACCAATTTTCTTTGAAATAGTAGTGTCCGGAGAGTTCACCGCCGAAAACAGCATTCTTTTCCCTCATTGTAGCCTTAATATGAGAATGTCCAACTCTTTCCCGGTAAGGTATGCCGCCCGCTTTCTTGATTTCTTCTGGCAGTATCCGGCTGGACCTTAGATCATATATAATTGTAGCTCCATTTTCCTGTCGCAAAAGTTCTTTTGCAATTATGGCAGTAATTATGTCACACCCTATTTCCTGTCCATTTTCGTCTACAAAGACACACCTGTCAGCATCGCCATCAAACGCTACTCCAAAATTACTTCTAGTCCTACGTACCTTATTTTGTAGATCCCGTAAGTTCTTGCTTTCTAAGGGATTTGGTTCGTGATTTGGGAATGTGCCATCAGGTTTGAAGAATAATGGAACGATTTTGCACGGCAGGCCATTAAAGACAATTGGAATCATCTTTCCCGCCATTCCGTTTCCGGCATCGATAACGATCTTCAACGGCCTGATATTATTGGCGAAATTTAGAACATATTTTTTGTAATCATTAAGTATGTCTTTTTCTATAATCTTTCCAAATTGTTCAGACGCTGGTAATCTGGTCTGACGTGCCAATTCAGATATTGTTGATAAACCCGTGTCAAAACTGATCGGCATAGCTTTTTCATGGCATAGTTTGAATCCATTGTACTTTGATGGATTGTGTGACGCTGTAACCATAATACCTGCGTTGTAGTTATAATGTCCCACGGCAAAATAGGTAGTATCTGTAGATACTTCTCCTATGTCAATGACATTAACACCGGATTTTATTATGCCTTTCATTAATGACTTGGCTAACGATTCTGATGAAAGCCTGATGTCTCTTGCTACTACAATGTTTTTAACATCTGTTTTTATACCTTTTAAGAATTGTACTGCCGCCATCCCAATTTTCTCAGATGTATATTCGTTTAATTGCTCCGGATATTCACCTCTTATGTCATAACTTTTAAATATCTTGAGATTGACCGCTTTATCCTGGTTAGGAGACAGCTGTACAACCTTCCTTGCATTACCGGATTCCAGGTTTGCTTTCGCTGTATCACCTTCTACTGATATTGATGATGCATCAACAGATTCTGTTCTATAGTGACAAACAGGGCATTTTGGGTAGTGCACCCTCTGTCTGCCTTTACAAATGGATATGCTGATCTCGTAGCCATCACCAGGGCATTGCCGCTTTAGATTTGCTGTGTTTTCTGACATGGGATATAAAGAATTGTTCGTCTGGAAAAGTTCTTGTTTAGTATTAATGGTAAAGCAACTATTTGAATATGTAAAGTAAAAACAAGATTAAAAAACTTTTTGTATGCAACAAGGGTTTTCCACAATAAGCAGAATTTAAATGTGTCAATAGAATATATTATGTAGACGAAAGCAGGTGTTTTTCTAGACACATTATTATTACTTTTTGCCTAAAAACGTTCAAGCGTTTTTAGTCAAGACGGCAAGTATCCTTACTCTATGGTTAGATTCTTGATTAGTGCATCATTCTGAGAATTTAACAAATTGTCAGGAGGCAACGAAATAGTCTTATTGAAAACCCACAAGTTATCCACAAGTTATCCACAACATGAAAGTATGTAAAGCTAAAGATTAGACAAAACTCAGGCAATAGTCATGTCTGTGTAATAGCCTGTTAAATATATACTTGTGATCATGGGGGTGGTGGGGAGATGTATTAATTGCGAAAAAAGTTTTTATAATGTGAAAGGTATTTCAGAAAAAATATTTTTATAATTATTTTTATAAAAATATTTTTTCTGCACCTTAAGGTTCAATCTTCTTGCTATAAAAAGTCTTATGAATTTCGAAATTATATACCAGGAAAAATAAAAGAAACCATTGCCTTTTTAATTTGACAGTAAAATTTATTTTGATAATATCCCGACTTAAATGAACACCAAGAAGCTTCAAGAATCGTATATTAATTTGTAGTTTTTCTTTAAAAACATTAAGCAGTTTTTTACTCGAATTTTGTTCTTATCTGTTTTTCCTCTCTCCTTACATGGGCCGTTCTACAACAAAAGAATCTTCTAATCTCTGGAATAATACTCTTTCTGAAATTGAGACTAAGATTGGCACGCGACAATATAATTTATGGTTTAAAAATTCCCGCCTGATTTCCTTTGACAATGAGTCTTTAAGTATAGGCGTGCCGAACCAATTTGTCCAGACGAAGATTCGTGACAGTTTTGAGCCACTGATAAAAGATTCAATAAAACACAAAACCGGAATACATCCTACAATAAATCTTCTTGTTGAAAACAATGGAAATGCTCAAATCAGCCACATGAAAATGGCTGATATTATAGAATCTGAGAAACCGTTGAATCAAGGCAACGGTTTCATAAGCAAGAGACAGTTGTTGTTAGAAAATTATGTTGTTGGTGGTTGTAATCGGCTGGCTTATGCCGCAGCTCTTGAGATTTCAAAACCAGGGCCTGTAGCATTTAATACACTTTTTGTGCATGGTCCCATTGGGGTTGGTAAGACACACCTCCTCCAGGGTATCTGGAATAGATTGAAGGCCGAATCAAATGCTATAAGCGCCGTTTACATGCCTGCTGAGAACTGGACAAATGAGTTTGTCTATTCTCTAAAAGGCGGCAGACTCGAATCATTCAGGAAAAAGTATCGGGGTGTCGATATATTTCTTGTAGACGATGTGCATTTTCTTGCTAACAAGAATGGAGTTCAGGAAGAATTTCTTCATACTTTTAATACATTGCATAGTTTGTCTAAGAGAATTGTATTTGCCAGTGACGCGCATCCTAGGTTGATGAAACAACTTAAGGAGAGTCTTGTCAGCAGATTTATGTCAGGGATGATCGCAAAAATTGAACCGCCCGGATTCAATACCTCTATGCAGATTTTACGGTCTAAAGTTGCCAGTACACGAAAAAAAATCCCTGATAACGTTCTGGAATTTATAGCTGAGAAGTTCAATGACAGCGTAAGATCAATGGAAAGCGCAATAACTACGGTACAGGCTTATGCAAACATAAATAAGGTAAGAATCGACTTACAATTGGCTTCGGACACCCTGAGTGAACTGCACATTAACAGAAAGAGTGTGACGCTAAAGGATATAGAGGATGTTGTAATTAAGTATTATAACGTGTCTCGTAATGATATTCATTCCGGGAATAAATCAAAGAATGTTGCTCTTGCCCGTCAAATCTGCATGTATCTTACAAAAGAACTTACTGAGTCTTCATATCAGGAGATTGGGCGGTATTTTGCAAACAAGAGGCATACGACAGTTATTTTTGCTATAAATAAGATAAAAGAGAAGATGAAGAGTAGTGATGAATTCAGATCTTACACAGAAAACCTGGCAAAAATAATAAAGAAACAATAATACAATCTTTACCTTTAGTTTTATATATTCATGGGATATGGTCTGTAGATCTAATTAATAGATATAACATAGAACAATTCTAAAACCACTTAAAGGGATATTCTTTGTGACTGGAGAAGAAACAGAAGGAAAATGGCAAAAAGAGATGGAAAAGAGAAATTTTATTAGATGGTATAGAAATGCCAATCATGAAGAGATTGAAAAGGTAAAAGGGGAAGGAAAAAGGATATTGGAAAGGTAATTAACAGAATATACAGATGAGATAGAGATGATAAATAAGTCAAAGTACCAGCCAAACCTCTTCCCAAACCAAATATAAAGATACAGGAATTTAACATTCACTTTTCACTCTCGTTTGAAACAACTGATATTGCCTGAATTAAACACACACCTTTTAGAAATATGGCATTAACTTAGAAATACTTTACAAGTATAGATGCCAGACTTTATTTCCTACAATGTCCCGCCAATTTATAGATTGACAATGAATTTGCGTAACAGTACCATCACAAAATTCTATATTTCTGTTAACATAGTTGATACTAAAATAGCTGACAAAAAAGCGGTAACTGCCATGGTTATAAGGTTTTTAGAGGAAAAGTATTATGAAAATTAGTTGTATGGGTTGTGGTTATGTAGGGCTTGTTGCAGGGACTTGTTTAGCAGATATGGGCAACGAAGTGACCTGTTGTGACATAGATAAAGGCAAAATAAATAAGCTTAAAAGGGGTGTTATACCTATTTATGAGCCAGGTTTAAAGGATATGTTCGAAAGAAATGTTAAAGGAAAACGTTTGCGTTTCAGTAACGACATGAAAGCTACGATTAATAACTCAGACGTAATCTTTGTGACCGTTGGTACACCTCCCGGGAAAAACCATGAGGCGGATCTCTGCGCCGTTGAATCGGTTGCAGAACAAATTGGTAAAAACATGAAATCTTACAAATTAATTGTAAATAAAAGTACCGTGCCTGTGGGTACTGCTGAGTTAGTAAGGAAAATTGTAAGCAAGAATCAGAAAAATGAATGCGAGTTTGATGTAGTATCAAATCCGGAGTTTTTACGTGAAGGCGAAGCTGTAAAGGATTTTACTAATCCTGATAGAATAGTAATTGGCACAGACAGTGAAAAAGCAGAAAAGATAATGATGTCAATATACAGGGGTATTGCAAGAGCAGACAAACCGGTATTTATTACAGATATTAAGAGTGCAGAGATGATCAAATATGCCAGTAATGCAATGTTGGCTACAAGAATATCATTTATGAATGAAATTGCTCAGTTATGTGAAAAGGTCGGCGCCGACGTTAAGAGTGTTGCGAAGGGTGTCGGGCTGGATAACAGAATCGGTCCCAGGTTTTTACAGGCAGGTATTGGTTATGGCGGTTCGTGCTTTCCCAAAGACGTTAAAGCACTGTCGGAATTGATGAAACAGAATAAAGTTAAAGATAAATTGTTGTCTGCTGTGAATACAATAAATGAAGATCAAAGGAAATTGATTTTCCGGAAAATAAAGAAACTGATTTCACCATTAAAAGGAAAGAGCGTTGCTGTCTGGGGACTGGCCTTTAAACCAAAGACAGATGACATACGCGAGGCACCTTCTATTGATATAATCAGAGAACTCCGGAAATCAGGTGTTAAAATACGTGCGTTTGATCCTGTAGCAAAGATAAACGCAAAAAAAATCTTAAAGGGTGTTACTTTCTGTAGCGATCCCTATTCAACCGTTAAAGGCTGTGATGCTTTATTGGTCGCTACTGAGTGGAACGAATTCAGAGTCCTGGATTTTGAACATGTAAAAAGGTTGTTAAAACAGCCTAATATAATAGACGGAAGAAATATCTATGAACCGGACGAAATGAGAAGTGCCGGTTTTAATTATATCGGAGTAGGAAGATAGGATGCCCGTTTTCCAGAAAAACAGTTATTCTATTCATCTTCTAATGTAGATATATCCCCGGTAGGCAGTCCTAGTTCTCTTGCCTTTAGTAATCTCCTCATTATTTTACCGCTTCTTGTTTTAGGCACATCTTTTGTAAATTCGATTTCTCGCGGGTATGCATGAGCGGCTAACCGTTTCTTTATAAATTCCTGTATCTCCTTCTTAAGTTTAGGAGAAGGTTTGTATCCCTTGTTGAGAACAATAAATGCTTTTATAATTTCACTTCTTTCAGTATCAGGTATTCCAATAACACCTGCTTCTGCGATTGCTTTATGTTCTACTAAAGCGCTTTCTACTTCAAACGGCCCTACGCGGTGGCCGGAAGTGTTGATGACATCATCTGCTCTTCCCACAAACCAGAAATAACCATCATCGTCGGCATAAGCCGTATCTCCTGTGGTGTACCATCCGGAGATTTTAAAATATTCATTGTACTTCTTTTTGTTTGCCCACACCTTTCTCAGCATTGATGGCCAGCCACACTTTAAACCAAGAAGGCCCTGTTTTCCCGTAGCTATTTCTTTGCCTTTCGTGTTAATAATCTTTGCGCAGATACCAGGAAATGGCTTACCCATCGAACCGGGTTTTATTGGCAGACTGGGATAGTTAGCTATCATTATTGAGCCGGTTTCGGTCTGCCACCAGTTGTCGTGAATAGGCAGGTTATAAACCTTCAGTCCCCACCTTATAACTTCAGGATTGAGGGGCTCTCCTACACTACATATGTATCTCAGACTGCTTAAATCGTACTTTTTAATGATCTCGTCGCCGGCCTTCATAAGCATTCTTAACGCAGTTGGCGCTGTGTACCATACGGTTACTTTGTATTTTTCTATAATTGAGTACCATTTTTCAGCATCGTACCTTCCGTTATATACTACTTGTGAAATTTTGTTTAACCATGGTCCCCAGATACCATACACTGTACCGGTTACCCACCCGGGGTCTGCTGTGCACCAATATACATCATCCTCCCTTAAATCCAGAGCCCACTTCGTGGTAATATAATGGGAGATCATATCATTGTGTACGTGTGTTACCCCTTTGGGTTTTCCGGTAGTTCCGGATGTATACAGGATAAATAGATCATCTTCGGGATCGACCCATCTTATGTTAAATGACTCTGATGCCTTATTTGTTTCTGATTCGTAACTGATTTCGTCCTGTTTAAGATTGTGCTCTGCATTAACCAGTAATATATGCTTAAGTGCAGGCAACTCTCCCTTTATTTTATGTACTCTCTGGTTTAGTTCAGGGGTGGTTATAAGTACTTTTGCTTCGCTGTCATGAAGGCGATCCTTTACTGCTTCCGGTCCGAATGCTGAGAACATAGGCCCGGCTATTGCTCCAAGCTTTGCTATTGCAATAATGCTTACGTAAAGTTCATGCGTCCTTGGTAAAAACAGAAAAACCCGATCACCTTTATCTACCCCCAGGTTTCTTAATACGTTGGCCAATTTAGAAGATTGCCTTTTTATGTCTGAAAAGGTAAATTGTTTCTCGGTATTGTCTTCATCTTCCCAGTACAGGGCGATCTTGCTCTTGCCGCCGTTATCAGCATGCCTGTCGATTGCTTCATGAGCAATATTTACTTCATTATCAGTAAAGTGATCAAAGTTGCTGTTGATACCTTTCCAATTAAAATTTTTATAGGTATTTTCGTAATTAATTAATCCATGTTTAACAGGAGTCTTATATATTATGTCTTTATATTCCATTGCGTAATCTCCAATAGTTTTAAATTAGCGACTGCTTTACATCTTAATGATCCAACCATGAAAGTCGCTATTTATAACAGAGCATAAAATTTATGTCAATATTAAGATATAAGTAGTGGTGCTATCCTGATAAATGATTTGATACTTACTAATCAATAAGTTATGATAAATCGAAAATTACGTAATTACCTGCGGAAATATCAAGTATGATTAATGTTGTTAAGTGCAAATGTGTAAATATCTTAGGTAGTGAGTGTATAGCTAAATAATTTCTACAATTAAGTTGATATGAATTCTACAAATTTAGTTAATGTCGGCATGTCGTTTCCGATGTCTTACCGTATATCGGTTGATAAAGCAGTAGGGATTACCACAACTGTGCCAATTGAAATTGTGTATGCTGCGGGTTATGTGCCTATTGATCTGAACAATATCTTCATTTGCAACGATGAGTCTGACGCATTCGTTGATTATGCTGAAATCAAAGGGTTACCCAGGAATACGTGTGCATGGATAAAGGGTATATATTCAGCAACTAAGAAAACAGGGATAAGAAAAATTATAGGCGTTGTTCAGGGAGATTGCAGTAACAATCATGCCTTAATCGAGGTACTACAGGCTGAAGATATTGAGGCGATTCCATTCTCTTATCCTCACGATAGAAACAGAGACTCACTTTATAAACAATTAGAATTTCTGTCGAATACTCTGGGAACAAATCTGGAGAAGGCGCATCAGATGAAACTTGTACTGGATAACGTAAGAAAGACTGTGCATGAGATTGATCGTCTTACGTGGGAAGAAAACAGGGTTACGGGTGAGGAAAATCATATCTGGAATGTCTCAACAAGCGATCTGATGGGAGACTATGAACTTTTTGAAGCAAAAGCATTAGATTTTCTTGAGGAGGCCAGGAAACGTCCTGCGATGGACCCTGAAGTAAGATTGGGATACATAGGCGTACCCCCAATCTGTTGTGACCTGTATTCTTTCCTGGGTGAGTTAAATGTACATGTTGTTTTCAACGAAGTACAGAGGCAGTTCAGTATGCCGTACAAAACAGATACACTAGTAGACCAATATACTTGTTACACATACCCGTATGAAATGCGATATCACATTGATGATATAAAGAAGCAGATTGCTGAAAGGAAGATTGATGGAATTATTCACTATGTTCAAAATTTCTGTCACAGACATATATATGACAGCCTTGTTCGCAAGCATATTGATATTCCGGTACTAACGCTTGATTGTGATCGCCCCGGGAGATTAAGTGGTTCTATGAGGACGAGGATAGAAGCATTTGTAGAAATGCTTAAGAATACTGTAAAATCTCAATAATCAGAGGAAAACCTCCCCTTAATCCCCTCCTTGCGAAGGAGGGGAAATGGGGTGGTAAATAATATAAAAGCTTTCCTCTGATTATTGAGATTTTACGTAATTTCAAATGTTAAAAGACTATAAAGGCGCCTGCCATATACATACAGAGTATTCCGATGGAAGTATTCCTGTTTCTGACGTAATAAAAAGTGCTCAGGATGCCGGTCTTGACTTTGTGATATTGTCAGATCACAATACTTTCTTGCCGAAGCAAGACGGCTGGGAAGGCTGGTATGACGACCTGTTAGTGATTGTCGGTATGGAGGCTTCACCCCGGCGTGATGGTCATTTTCTGACACTTGATACACAACCGTTAACCGATAACAGGTATGTTAATCCAGAGAAGTACAAGGATATGACGTCTAAAGATTGTCTTGATGATGTTGTCAGTAACGGGGGAACAGCGTTTATCGTTCATCCTCTTGGTAAGAGGAAAATATCTTTTAGCATAGTCTTGGAGGAGTGGCATGACTGGGAACATAATGGATTTGCTGGTATTGAGATATGGTCTTACATGCATGACTGGATTGATGATCTCAAGCTGTCAAATCTCTGGCACTTCTATAAAAATCCAAATTTGCAGTTAAAAGGTCCTGATCCAAAATTGTTGTCTATATGGGATGAATTGGGGCAGAAGAGGAGGGTAGCTGGCATCTCCGGTCTTGACGCACATTACAGGAAGATCCCGTTTACGAAAAAGGCGTTTTTTACCTATGAAGAACTTTTCAAAACAATTCGTACCCACGTCCTTCTGGATAGTAAATTAGCTAAGTCTGATGAAGCAATTCAATCTGTTTGTGATGCGCATAAAGAGGGCAGATGTTATGTGTCTTTTGATTTACTGGAGGATGCTACAGGCTTTAATTTCTTTGCCTATTCTGGAGACAGGACTTATTATATGGGTGATGAGGTCTTTAACATTGAGAAAAAGATTCATTTTCGTATCAAATCTCCGCGCCATGCCAAGATTAAACTCCTGAGAAATGGGAAAATATATAGTGAACACGAAGGTACCACTTTAGAATTTTCAAGTGCTGAAAAGGGCGTCTACAGGGTTGAGGCATACATGGAAGGCAGACCCTGGGTCTTTACAAATCCGATCTACGTTAGATAGTAGAATGTGTCTTTGTGTGAGGATTAGTATTTCAACATGGATGTGAAATATCATGACAGAAAAGTCCAAAGATAAGGTTTATGAGGACTCAATAAGTAACTGGCCTGAAGAAGAGAGGCCGAGAGAAAGGTTATTAAAATCTGGTCCTCATTCATTAACAAATGCCGAGTTGCTCGCAATACTACTACGTGTTGGCGTAAAAGGGAAAAGTGCTGTCGATCTGGCGAGGCAGATAATCAGAGAGGCGAAGGGTTTGAGAGGTCTGGACAAACTGGAGGCAAAAGATTTGTTCAGTATTAAAGGTTTAAGTGACGCAAAGATTGCACAAATTAAGGCATCAATAGAGCTGGGGAAAAGGATTCTTGAGGAATCAAGAACGGTGGAGGGTATAGCTTCATCGTCAAGGAAAGCCTATGATCTGCTTTTTCCGAGGATGAGGGATATGAAGAAAGAGGTATTCAGAGTAATATTTCTCAATAGTCAAAACCAGGTCATAGATATAGTTACTGCCCATGAGGGTACTGTAACGATGAGTAGTGTGTATGTAAGGGAGATTATCAATCTGGCAAATAAGTTTGGTGCTGCAGCAATGATCTTTGCGCATAATCATCCATCCGGTGAGCCTAAACCAAGCAGTGAAGACAAGGCGATTACCGAAGAACTTGTCTTTGCAGGCAGGATTATGAAGATAAAGGTATTAGATCACATTATAATCGGCGAGGAAAAGTATTTCAGCTTTGCAGACGAAGGTTTAATAAAACGTTATAATACAAGCTATGACATGAAGAAGTAGGGGCTAATTGGACACGGATATCCCCGGATAAAAAGCACCGAGGGCAAGACGCAGATTTTAAGGATTTATGGCTTTCTTGCCGGTTACCGCTGATTCAGGTTACGCCTTAGTGTGCTACTTCAGTTTTTCGTTAGAAATAAAAAAGTAAAATAACGGTTGAAATACACGTGTTAATATAATATAATTGCACGTAATGAAAGGATGGTAATTATGAATACTAAATTAACGTTAACTATTGATGATAATATAATCAGTGAAGCCAAGAAATATGCAGCGCAAAGAAGGATTAGTTTGTCTAAATTAGTTGAGTTCTACTTTTCATCTCTTACCAGTAGCGCTACCAAAAAAGCTGAGAAATTACCACCAGTTACTTCAGCACTTTATGGAATGGTAAAAAATGTTAAAGTCGCTAATGACAGAAAAGCGCTTGAAGATGCTTTGGTTGATAAATATCTATGAAAAAGGAAAAGATATTTATCGATACAGATATTTTTCTGGATACAATCCTCAAGCGTAAGCCTCATTATGAGTTCTCCAACAAGCTTATAGGCCTTTGTGAACAGGGCGAAGTTGATGGTTTCACTTCGAGTCTTGTAATAGCAAATATTTATTATATTGTGAATAAACTTACAAGCCATGAAAAAGCGCTACAATCTATAAGCAAAATCAGGTCAATAATAAAAGTCTTACCCTTTACTGATAAAGAGATTGGTGAGTCCATAAATGGAGGATTCAAAGATTTTGAGGATGGCGTTCAGTATTTTATCTCTGTAAATAATAAAATATCCCACCTTATTACCCGCAATATAAAAGATTTCAAGAAAGCGAATATCAGTGTGTTATCTCCTCAGGACTATCTACAATCTTTAAATGTTAAACAATAGGATGTTATGATACAAATTTTGATATGAAGAAGTAAAATCTAATGCTGATATCCCCGGACAAAAAGCGCCGAGGACAAGACTCAGATTATAAGGATTTATGGCTTCTTGCTGGTTCAATATTGAAAAGCTGGGTTTAGCTCTGTTGATTGAACCTAAACGTTTTAGTTCAGGCTGAAAGTCGTACCGAAGGCAGATCTGCCTAAGGCATGGCCTGAACCAGCGTTAGGAAGAAGTCTCTTATCTGTGTGTATCTGAGAAAATCTGCGTACTATTATTATAACCTTATTAAGATACTCAAGAAAGTTCCTAAAGTAACATACTTGACATACAACTCTTGTATTTATAAAGTACAAATCTGATACACATGATGTCTTATTATTAGTTGCAAAATTGGATAGTATTACAGTTGTGGCGAAATACGGAAATTTGTAGTTCTTAAAAAAAATATTTAGTTGACAATTTGCAGAACAAAATACTCTATTATCTAACAAGATAAGTACCGTCTAACATAAAGAAACGTGGTGCCAGATTCTTTCTGTTTTACAAGAAAATCATAGAAATAGGTTAAGCGAAAAGCTGGAAAATAAGGAGGAAGTATGAGGATAAAAGAAATTGCTATTAAATCAATTAAGGAACTTCCTGATGAAGTAACATGGGAGGATATCAAAGGGAGAATTGATTTTATTGCCGGTGTACGTAAAGGGTTGACGGAGCTTGATGAAGGTCGCTATATCGAACATGAAGATATCAAGAGAGAATTAAAAGAATGGATTTCAAAATAGTCTGGTCTCCAACGGCACGATTAGACCTTAGAGATATTGTCTCGTTTATTGCAGAAGATGATCCTGGAATAGCCGAGAGATTTGGACTAAAAATTATAGATTATGCTGAAAGAGCGTCACGATTTCCAAAAGCAGGGAGAACCGTTCCTGAATTCCGTGATGACAAACTGCGCGAATTTATATTCCACTCTTATAGAGTAATTTATAGAGTAAACGAAGAAAATAAAATAATCGAGATTGCAAGAGTTTGGCATGCTGCGAGAGGAATTCCAAAAATTTAATAGTACACTGATAAACGCAGATTATAAGGATTTATGGCTTTTAGTTGCTGAATTCAATGATATCACAATAGCGGTGTTATCTAATTGTCAACTGTAAAGACTCTCTTGTGTTATTATCAAAAGAGTAAAATAAAGCAAACATCGAAATAGCTTTGCATTTTAAGGAATTATAATTATGAAGCTTTCTACAAAAGAAAGAGAGATAGTTGAAAGATTCAGACAAATAATAGAGGACAAACTCCCTGTTGAAATTATTGATGTATTGGTATTTGGCTCCAAGGCAAGGGGAGATGCGACTAATGAATCAGATATTGATGTTATGGTAATCACATTATCAAACGATTGGAAAATAGGGGATGAAATCAGAGAGATTGGTTATGGGATAGACGATGAAATAGATTATAAGCTATCAATTCAGGTTATTTCAAAAGCACATTTCGATTATCTAAGACAAAACAATTTCCAGTATGTTAAAAATATAGAGAATGAAGGTATTACGGTATGAAGCATACTTATGGGGAAGAGATACGGCTCGAAATAGAGAGAAGTAAAAAAGCACTGGATGCTGCTAAAAAACTTTTCGAGGAGGAACTGCTTGAAGATGCTATTTCTCGTTCTTATTATTCGGTTTTACACGCGGCAAAGGCGGTTTTGCTTGGAGAGCATATAATGGTGGATTCACATGAAGCAGTAAAAAGGCTCTTTGGTATGCATATAGTCAAGACAGGAAAAATGGATACTAAATTCTCAAAGATTCTTAGAGAAGCGCAGGACGACCGTTTTTTGGCTGATTACGATGTGTCATTTTCACCTGAAGTAGAACGTATAGAGAAGAGAATTAAAGACGCAGAATATTTTTTAGATGCAATGAGTTCATATCTTAAACAAAAGGATATTGATTCTTAACAATAATAACTATTTATTCCAAAGTCCATATTTCAATCTAGTGTTATAGGCGCAAAGATATCCTGATCTAACAAGTTAGCTTTTGTTTCCCAAAAGAGAATAAAGGGCAGGCAAATAAAAGGGCAAATAAGTTTGGTGCTGCAGCAATGATCTTTGCGCATAATCATCCATCCGGTGAACCTAAACCAGTGGCAGGAAAAAGCCTTTTATCTGTATTTATCTGCGAAAAATCTGCGTCCTATTATTATAACCTTATTAAGATACTCAAGAAAGTTCCTAAAGTATCATACTTGACATACAACTCTTGTACTTATAAAGTACAATTCTGATATACATGATGTCTTGTATTAGTTGCTAAATTGGATAGTATTACAGTTGTGGCGAAATACGGAAATTTGTAGTTCTTAAAAAAAGAATTTAGGAGGTAACAATGCAAAATGGTATTAAAGTAAATAATATCCTTCAGGAAGTTTCTAATCTTACTTTAGAGGAACAAGATTTTATTGTAAATACGGTAAATAAACGCATTCATGAGGCAAGAAGAGAAAAGATTGCTGAGAGAGGAAAAGAGGCTGAAAATAATCTCAGTAATGGAAATGTTATTACTGGTACGGCAGACGATTTAATGAAAAGAGATGGTGATGATTGAACTTGTTTGGGATGCGCCATTCATTCGGATTTTGAAGAAATGGAAAAAGAGGCATCCTGATTTGATTGCAAATTTTCATTCAAGATTAAAATTGTTTGAGTCAACTGTAATGACCCCTAACTTGAAAAGATTTCATTTTCCTCTTGATTTTGATGCTTACCTGAGTATTATAATCCCTAGTTATTCTATACTACAAGGTTTCATACCACACAGATAAATATACCATCGGATGATGGATATGCTTTTCATATATAACCTTATTTTCAAAACCTTTGTAAAGGCACAAACTTTTGAGCAAGATAATCCTTTTTTTTCTTTTTTTTGTTCTTATATTCTCACCTGTATTTGCCGAGGATAGA
>JAANXD010000058.1 GCA_018263435.1 Candidatus Scalindua arabica
ATCCCAAGACGTGAAACCTCAATACCTGTTTTTCCAAGCTCAACTCTCTTCATAACCGGAGAATAACATAATATAGTTACATGGCACAATCAAGAACAAAAAAATCACACCTGGAATTCTTCATTTGTATATTTTTGTTTATACTTTTATAATAAACTGGAATAAGTTCCATATTTCACTAAAGGTGGTATCCTTCGCTCTTTTGAGCTTCGGATTACCTATTCTATCTCTTGGGTAAATTTAACCATTCTGTAGCTTTAGCGAAAGATGGAGAAGAAAGATGACTAAAATGATGCAGGATAAACCAAAAGTATTATTTGTGTGTACGGGAAACTCATGCCGCAGTCAGATGGCGGAAGGGCTGCTAAAACATTTCGGAAATGGTGAATTTGAAGTCTACAGCGCCGGATTAAGACCGTCATACGTTCATCCGCTCGCTATCAAAGCAGTAGCAGAATTAGTTATAGACATTACAAAGCAATATTCTAAAACAGTAAACGAGTTTATAGGACAGGATTTCTCTTATGTAATTACTGTCTGTGACGGCGCGAAGGAGTTTTGTCCGGTTTTTCCCGGAAAGTATAAGGCCCTTCACTGGAGTATTGAGGATCCCGCCTCTATTTCAGGAACAGAGGAGGAAATGATGAAGGTATTCAGAAAAGCCCTTCAAAATATATTAGAAAATGTTAAGCATTTCATTACAACAAATAAAGCGGGGTAAACGCTTAATTGATGCATAATCAGTGTTGCTTGTATATCTCAATAACCTAGCTTCTCAAGCTCTGGATAAAACTTTCCTTCCTCAAATGCAATCCTGTCTGCAAGTGCGCCTTTTATACCACCGAAATCATTTGCAAAATCATCACTGTCTACTGCATCAGCTGATGAATATTTACCGAAGAATGGCAATAATGCAGTCTCTGCAATCTTGCCGAGTTCATCTATAAATGACTGTCCTGCCGACTTAAAGGACTCATCGTCTGACTTCGCAATTGCTTCTGATATAACCTTGTTTTCTTCTCCAACATGTGCCAATAACGCTTCTTTTAAGCTATTAAGTGTATTAGCTCTTTCTTGTCCACTTTGAGAATCAATTTGACCTAATAAACCTGCTGCTGCCTGGTGTGTTGCTTTAAAACCATCTACGGTTGCTCCCATATGACCCTTCTCCTTTCTTAATGTTACAAATATTTACCCCGCTTAAATTTGTATAGAAACATAATAATAAACAAAATAGAATACTTACCTTAGGACTGGCATTTATCTTTTTGACAATGTCATATTGCAAATATACAATTTAACGAATACTTAATTACTCTATAATTTAACAATATTCAGAGGCAATGACAAGAGAAAATATATTTAAAAGATACCAGGTGTCATTTGACAGCAAAACGCTTCAACATGTTTTTACAGATACACTGATAATAGGAAGTGGTGTAGCAGGGTTAAGCACTGCTATCCACGCAGCAAAGGGTGGATCAGTCCTGGTAGTAACAAAGACTGAAATAAATGAGAATTGCACTGAGCATGCACAAGGAGGGATTGCTGCAAAATTAAACCTCGGCGATAGTTATAAGAGCCACATTGACGACACTCTAAGTGCTGGTCAGGGCATTTGTAACGACACAATAGTCAGCAGTGTAATCAGAGAGGGCCCGAAACGTGTAAAAGAGTTAATAGGCTGGGGCGCCAAATTTGATAAGGAAAACGGAAAATTAGCCTTCACAAAGGAGGGAGGACACAGCCGCCCAAGAATATTACGGGCTAGAGGGGACTCTACAGGCAAAGAAATTGAAGAAACCCTGATAAATATGGTTAAGAAAAATCCTCAAATCAGGGTTTTTGAACATACCTTTGCCCTTGATTTGCTGGTGAGTAAGAATACATGCGACGGAATTATAGCATGGCGCAGCCAGGAAGGGAAAATATTGATATGGGCAAAACAAACTATTCTGGCATCCGGTGGCTGCGGCCAGGTTTATAGAGAAACAACAAATCCTGAGGTTGCAACCGGAGATGGAATTGCAATGGCTTACAGGGCCGGGGTTAAGCTTCAGGATCTTGAATTTGTACAATTCCACCCAACAACATTATATGTTGCCGGCACCGAAAGAGTTTTGATTTCAGAAACGGTTCGTGGAGAAGGAGGTGTTTTGAGGAACAAAGACGGTGAACTGTTCATGTCAAAATATCATCCTAGCGCCGAACTGGCACCAAGAGATATAGTCAGTAGGAGCATTGTGCATGAAATACGCAGAACTGATCATACACATGTATATCTGGACATAAGGCACGTTTCAAAAGAAAAACTCAGCAACAGATTCCCAAAGATTAAGAAATTATGTGCTTCCTTTGGTATTGACATAACAAGACAATTAATTCCAGTACACCCAAGCGCTCATTATATGATAGGTGGCGTTAAGGTTGATCAGAATGGCAGAACAAGCATGAAAAATCTCTATGCGTGTGGAGAAGTGTCTTGTACAGGATTACATGGAGCAAACCGTTTAGGCAGTAATTCATTACTTGAAGGCCTGGTATTTGGTTATAGAACCGGTAATATGGTTGGCAAGGAACTAGGAGAAAAGAAAGAAAGCTTGTCTCCACGTTCCTTTAAAGAACCTTCAAAGAGTCATCTATACAGCGAACTGGATTTAGAAGATTTAAAGAATTCTTTAAAAAGCTTAATGTGGAGAAGTGTTGGTATCGAAAGAGATGGTAAGTATCTTAAAGATGCAATCAAGAATATTGAACATTGGTCAAAATATATAATCAGTAACGAATTCTCATCACCACTTGGCTGGGAAGTACAAAATATGCTCACAGTATCAATCTTAATTTCCAGTTCAGCGTACAGGAGATGTGAATCAAGGGGTGTGCATTACAGACTTGACCATCCTGACACAGATGATAAACATTGGAAGAAACACATTATTGTTTATAATGGCAAATACAGCTTCGCACGATAACTTCCAAATACAATAATTTCAGATAATAGATATTAACGAACCTTTCCCAAAACAATGCTGACATTATGCCCGCCAAAACCGAAAGAATTGGACATCACATTCTCTATGCTTCTTTCCTTCGCTTCATTAGGCACAAAGTCTATACCGTTACAGTCTGGATCCGGTGTTTCATAATTTATTGTAGGTGGTATAACTCCTTTGTCCACTATCAACGAACATATCAATGCCTCAACACCACCTGATGCCCCTAATTGGTGTCCCAACATGGATTTTGTTGAACTAACTAATATGTTTTTTATATGATCGCCATAGACTTTCTTGATAGAATTGATTTCAATCATGTCTCCCAGTGGAGTAGATGTTGCATGTGCGTTAATGTAAGATATTTGCTCAGGGTTTAACCTGGAACTTTTTAATGCATTTTCCATTGCAATGTATGCACCTGCTCCTTCAGGGTGCGGTGCCGTGATGTGATACGCATCATCACTCATACCAAATCCGAGCATCTCTGCATAAATGTTTGCACCTCTTTTCTTTGCACTATCCATTTCCTCCAGTATTATAATTCCTGAACCTTCCGAAATTATGAATCCGTCTCTATCCTTATCAAAAGGCCTGCTTGCCTTCAGAGGATCATCATTCCGTGTGGACAATGCCTTCATATTATTAAATGCACTTACGCAGAGTGGTGTAATAGTTGCCTCAGTACCACCTGCAACCATCATATCAGCTTCCCCACTCTGAACAACTCGGAAAGCTTCAACAATAGCGTGTGCACCGGATGCGCATGCAGTTATAACGGAAAAGTTTGCGGCTTGAAGACCGAATTTAATAGCAATGTATCCCGGTGCAGCATTGGCCATTAATTTGGTAATCATAAACGGAGAAACTCTTGATGGGCCTCTTTCGAGTAAAACCTTATGTTGTGCCTCAATCTCAATAATACCACCGATACCGGTACCGATAATTGCGCCCGCCTTAGACTTATCTATATTATCAAGGTCAAGCCCGGAATCTTCAATAGCAAGCGTTGCAGAAGCTACAGCAAATTGAGTAAATCTGTCTAGTCTTCTTTCTTCCTTCTTATCGAACCATTTACCTGGATCAAAATCCGAGGCCTCTCCTGCAATTAACACATCCTGGCCAGTTGTGTCAAAAGACGCTATGTTAGAAATCCCACTTTCCCCATTACATAACGATTCCCAAAGTTGGTCTTTCTCATGACCTACCGGGGTTATTGCACCAAGACCAGTAACTGCTACCCGACGCCCCATCGTTTCTACTTGTGCTCCTTAATGTAGTTTATTGCATCACCTACAGTTTGAATCTTTTCTGCGTCTTCATCGGGAATATTAATATCAAATGCATCTTCCAGCTCCATCACGAGTTCCACCGTGTCAAGTGAGTCTGCACCCAAATCGTTTATGAACGATGTTTCGGGTTTGACCTGTTCCTTATTTACGCCCATTTGCTTTACAATTATTTCATTTACTTTTTCTTCAATTGATGGTTCTGTAGACAAGACCTTTCCTCCTTAAGCCAAAGTTTTCGATTTATTCAATTCTCTTCTAAAGAATGAAAATCATTAATGCTTCTGGTTTTTTTTGTTGGATCTATTTTCTTTAATATACCTGCAAGTACCTTCCCGGGTCCAATTTCATAAAATTCTTCTGTACCATCAGCTATAAGATTTTGTATAGACTGACTCCATCTAACAGGATTGTCAAGCTGTTTCACAAGAGAACTTTTTATTTCATCAGGCTCATTTATGTACCCTGCACATACATTTGCCATAACTGGTATGTCGCACCTGGAAATCTCTGTACTTTCGATTTCCTCGGAAAGTCTACTGCTTGCCATACTCATTAAAGGAGAATGGAATGCACCACTAACCTTTAACGGGATTACAGCTCTTGCACCTTTTTCCTTAGCAAGAGACATTGCTTCTTTGACAGCTTCTTCTTTCCCTGAAATAACTATTTGTTTTGGAGTATTATAATTTGCCGCACAAACTACTCCATATTTTTTTGCCTCATCGCATATCTCTTCAACTTCTGATTCTACTAATCCAATTATAGAGGCCATAGTTCCCTTTTCTTTGTCGCAAGCTTCCTGCATGAACTGTCCACGCTTATAGACAAGACTTAAAGCATCCTCGAATGATATAGAATTTGCAAAGACAAGCGCAGTATACTCTCCTAAACTTAATCCGGCCGTTACATGGCATGATATATTTCCATTATTACGCTCTTTAAAAGCCCTTAATAATGCTATGCTAGTAACCATAACTGCCGGCTGACAGATTGAGGTCTTGTTAAGCTCTTCCTGCTTACCATCAAAACATATACCTGACAAATCAAAACCCAATGTTTCATTTGCCCTGTCATATATTTCCTTCGCTTCTTTGGATTGTGAGTAAATATCCTTACCCATTCCAACGTATTGCGAACCTTGTCCTGCAAATAAAAAAGCAGTTTTTGCCATTTTACCACTTAATTAGAGATGTGCCCCATGTTAAACCTCCTCCAAACGCAACTAAAAGGACGGAATCTCCCGGGTTTAACAATTCTCCCTTGTCTATCTCATCAATTGCTATAGGAATAGAGGCTGCAGACGTGTTACCATATCTGTCTATATTTATATAAGCTTTCTTCTTTGGTTGTTTAAGCCTCTCCATTGCAGCTTCTATAATTCGAATATTACTCTGATGTGGAATAATCATATCGAAATCTTCCACTTGCATATTATTATCAGTAGCAGCCTTAGTAATCATGTCAACCATGTTATTAATGGCCGTCTTAAATAATTCTTTCCCCTTAAGCTGAATATAATGAGAACGAGACTCGATCGTTGCCTGCGATGCAGGTAATTTAGATCCGCCTGCCGGCAGTTTCAACAAATCTGCCTGGCTGCCATCAGAACCCAAATATGTCGTAACAATCTCTTTTTTGCCATTACCCCGTTGAACGACAACAGCGCCAGCTCCATCACCAAAAAGAATACAGGTAGACCTGTCTGTATAATCTGTAATCTTTGACAAACATTCCGTACCTACAATTAAAACAGTTTTCATAGCCCCTGAAGCAATAAAACTCCTGGCTATTGATAAAGCATAAACAAATCCAGAACATGCCGCTAATAAGTCAAAAGCACCTGCATTCTTTGCGCCTATCTTCTCTTGTACAAAACAAGCTGTAGAAGGAACTAAACAATCAGGTGTTATTGTAGCCGCAACAATGAGATCTATTTCTGAGGGCAATATATTTGCATCATCCAGCGCACGTAATGATGCTTCAATCGCCAGGTCTGAAGCAGTGGCTCCATTTTCTACAACACGTCTCTCTTTTATTCCAGTACGCTTGGTGATCCATTCATCAGATGTATCAAGCATCCTTGTAAAATCATCATTGGTAAGTACTTTTTCGGGCAAGAAAGACCCTACTCCCGTAATCGATGCCGTATATCCTTTATCCATTAATTATCCTAAATACGTATTAGGAAAGTTTGACTCTTTATTATGTAACAGTTGCGAGAGATGAATTAGCTCTCTCGAGTTCAGAATTAATATGTTTATTTACTTCATACTTTCCGAACTGTATTGCTTCTCTTATCGCGTTTTGAATTGTCTTGGAATCTGACCTGCCATGAGAAATAATACAGATACCATCGATCCCAAGTAATGGCACACCACCATATTCAGTATAATCCATTTTTCTGTACAGATGTTCGCGGACAGGCTTGCAAAGCCAGGCCCCCAGTCTTGTCAAGACACCTTTCTTTGCCTCCGAGGCAAAAGCGGCTAACATACTTATCGAAAGCCCTTCTGCAAACTTCAGCAAAACATTGCCAACAAAACCTTCACAAACAACTATATCAAATGTACCATCAAACACATCACGCCCCTCGGCATTTCCAACAAAATTTAATTGAGAATTCGAAAGGAGTGCAAAAGTCTCTTTTACTAATTCATTACCCTTGGCATCTTCCTCGCCAATGTTTAAAAGCCCAACTCTTGGTTTTTCAATATTTAATACATATTTACAAAAAACTGAGGCCATGACTCCATATTGCATTAAATGCGCAGGCTTACATTGTATATTAGCCCCGGCATCGATTACCATGCACGCACCATGAAATGTCGGTATGGATACAGCAATCCCCGGACGTCTAACATGTTCCAATGTACGAAGGAATAAAGATGCTGCTGCTACTGTTGCGCCGGTGTTCCCTGCACTTACTACGGCATCTGCGGCTTTTTCTAAAACCAACTTGACACTTTTAGTGATTGATGAATCAGTTTTCTTACGTACGGCAACTGTCGCAGACTCATTCATGTCTACTACTTGAGAAGCATGTACAACAGAGATATTTCCAAAAGTAGCGCCACACGCAGCTAATTCGTTTTGGATTCGCTCTTGATCACCTACTAATATCATCTCGTGATCAGTATAGACGCGTGCCGCATCTACGGCCCCCCTTACAATTTCAAAAGGAGCTTCATCTCCACCCATTGCATCAACCGCAATACGCATAACCTACGCTCTCTCTACAGCAATCACTTGTTTGCCACGATAATAACCACAATTATGACAAACTGTATGTGGTTTTTTTATTTGTTTACAATGAGGGCAAATGAATTTCTTTGACCTGCTACCTGATGTACTTTTGCCAAATTCAGAACGTGGAATATTTGGAGGGTTCAGCGCGTCATGAGAACGCCTCTTACCTGTCCTTGAACTGGAATGCCTTCTTTTTGGAAGTGCCATTATGTCGCCCTTTACTAAAATCTAAAATAAATAAGGGAAGAAGAAGAAAGAAAGGGAAAGTATAAGGCATTATCTTCAGTACCAAGCCTCCCGTTACTCTCTTGTCCTTCCCTTATTTTATCCCTTTGAAGCTCAAATACTTATAAGAACTCCCCTAAATTAAGAATTTTCGTATTTTATAATCGCACCTTATATTTGTCAAGCAAAAACATCATAGAAGGTTACGTACTACAATTCTCTATTTTCTCCTGTATTATTCTAAATCCTAAATCAATGGCTTCATTAATCTTATCAGGAAGCTGCCCACCGGCCTGAGCCATATCTGCACGCCCACCACCACCACCACCAACAATCTTTGCAATATCCCTGGCTATATTTCCGGCATGAAGCCCTTTCTTCACCAAATCGTTACTCAACGAAGTTAATAATGTGACCTTACAATTCTCCGTAGTTCCTAATACTATCGCCACAGACCCCAAACTTTCTTTTAACGAGTCTACAGTCTTCCTTAAATCACCTATATCCACTCCCTCTATCACCTCTGTTACAATCTTTACTCCTGATATTTCCCTAGCATTAGCAATCAGTTCAGAGGAAAATTCTCTGGCATCTTCTTTTTTTGCCTTTTGCACATCTTTTCTTAAGTCCCTTATTTGCAGCATCAACTCTTCGGCACGTTGAACGGCCATACTTTCCTGTGTATCAAGTACGCCGCATAATCTATCCAACGTTTTTTCCTTTTGCCTTGTCCATGCGATGGCTTCATTCCCAGTAACAGCCTCTATCCTGCGTATTCCTGCTGCTATTGATGATTCACTTACAATCTTAAATAGTCCTATTTCGCCAGTATTGTTCACGTGCGTACCCCCGCAAAGTTCCTGACTGTAATCTCCAATGTTTACCACTCTGACATTCTCACCGTATTTCTCGCCAAACAATGCCGTTACACCTGCATTCCTGGCTTTATCAAGTGCCATCTCCTCAGTAGCAACAGGAGCATTTTCCATAATCTTCTCATTCATAAGTTCTTCTATCCTTGCAATTTCATCTTTCTTAACACCTTCAAAATGGTGAAAGTCAAAACGAAGTCTTTCTGGAGCCACAAGGGAACCGGATTGCTCGGCATGTTGCCCTACTACCTGTCGCAGGGTGTAATGCAGCAGATGTGTTGCCGAATGATTACGCCTTATGGCTGCTCTTCGTCCTTTGTCAATAACACAAGTAACGTTTTCATTTGTCTTGATCTTGCCCTCTACCACTTTACCAATGTGCACTATAATATCATTGGATTTCTTTGCATTACTGATTTCAACCTTTGAGTTCTCTGCTTGAACCATACCGATATCACCTACCTGCCCTCCGGCTTCAGCATAAAAAGGAGTTTGGTCAAGCACTATATGAACTTCCTGCCCTGCATCAGCAGAATCAACCAATTGTTCATCTATAATCAAACCAATAACGCTACTTTCAGTTTCACAATTTTCATAACCCAGGAAGGTCGTCTCTTTTACTGTTTCTTTAATTGTACCTATCGGGCCCTCATCAAATATATTACCGGTCATTTGCGTAGAAGATCTTGCCTGCTCACGCTGTTTTTCCATCTCTCTCTCAAAACCACTTTCATCAACTGTAAGACCGCTCTCTTCCAGGATCGATTTTGTCATCTCGAATGGAAAACCGAAGGTATCATACAGTTGAAAAGCATCCTGGCCTGACAATCCTTTTTGCCCGCTCTTGCGAAGGCCTTCCATAAGTTCATCCAACCTTCTATTTCCCATAAGTAAAGTCTCGTGGAACCTTTCCTCTTCGTTCTTTATAATTCTCGCAATGTTTTCCCGACGTTGTTTTATCTCAGGATAAGTTTCATGCATTACGTCTGCAATAATTGGAACAAGTTTATATAGAAAACACTCCTCTTTTCCCAATTTTAACCCATCACGAACCGCCCTTCTTAAAAGCCTTCTTTCTACGTAACCCCTTCCTTCATTGCTTGGCAGAACGCCATCTGAGATACAAAATATTATTGCCCTTATATGATCGGCTATTCTATTCATCAACTTGCCATTTCCTGCCTGACTATCATATTTAACCTCAGTAATCTCAGAAATATTCTGAATTATGGGCTTAAATATATCTATCTCAAAATTTGTGCTGACATCCTGCATAACACTGGCCATCCTTTCCAAACCCATTCCGGTATCCACGTTCTTGTTTGGTAAAGGCTCAAGTACTCCTCCATCTCTTCTGTCAAACTGTGTAAAAACAAGATTCCATACCTCAACAAATCGTTCGCAGTCACAATCGGGAGCGCACTCTTTTCTTCCGCATCCAATATCCTTTCCTCGATCGTAAAAGATTTCCGAGCACGGGCCGCAAGGACCATTTGGACCCTCCGAAGGAGCACTTGCCGGCCAATAATTCTCCTTTTCTCCAAACCTGTATATCTTATCTTCAGGAATACCAATCTTCTTCAGCCAGATATCGTATGATTCTTCATCATCCAGATAAACACTGACAGACAACCTCTCTTCCGGGAGCTTCATTTCATTAAGCATAAATTCCCATGCCATCTCTATTGCTTCCAGTTTGAAATAATCTCCAAAGGAAAAGTTACCCAGCATTTCAAAGAAGGTGTGATGCATAGGAGTTTTGCCTACATTTTCTATATCACCCGTCCTGATGCATTTCTGGCATGTCGTAGCACTCTTTACACCCAACGTCCCCTTTCCCAGAAACATGTCCTTAAACTGGTTCATCCCTGCACCGGTAAATAGCAGAGTTGGATCATCTTCAGGGACAAGCGAATCACTTGGGAATAGAGAGTGCCCTTTTTTCTTAAAAAAACTTAAAAATTTTCTTCTAATTACGTTAGTTTCCATAATATTATGTGATATTCTACATGCCTTAATAGCTAAATCAAGGCAAATATTATGTCATGATATCTGATGTAAAAATACAATCATTTACTTCTAAATACATAGAGCACATTAATTTAGCGTTGACAACACCAAACCACTCTATATAATTTTAAACTAAATCTTAATTAATGAAATTTTTATAATATTTTTTCTATTGAAATCGAAAGGACATTAATTTGCGCAGCGATACTATTACGTGCGGGTTAGAGAGATCACCGGCAAGGGCACTGCTTTATGCAACCGGACTGACAAAGGAGAACATGGACAAACCTTTTATAGGCATTGCCAGCAGTTTTACGGACTTAATTCCCGGACACACCCACATGAGACGCTTGGAAAGAGAGATAGAAAAAGGCATTCATGCCGGAGGTGGTGTAAGCTTCATTTTTGGAGTACCCGGCATCTGTGATGGCATTGCCATGGGACACAAGGGGATGAGTTACTCACTTGCTTCGAGAGAATTAATCGCTGATTTAATTGAGTGTGTCACGAATGCACATTGCCTGGATGGATTGATATTGTTGACTAATTGCGACAAGATTACACCCGGTATGCTTATGGGTGCTGCAAGAATAGACGTTCCTACTATTGTAGTAACCGGCGGGCCTATGATTTCCGGACGCCGCAATATGAAGAAACTCTCTCTGGTCCGTGATACTTTTGAGGCTGTCGGCAGAAAACAGAAAGGCGAGATCAGTGAGGAAGAACTGGAATCCCTGGAAAAGGAAGCATGTCCTGGACCCGGTTCATGTCAGGGATTATATACGGCAAATACAATGGCCTGTGTAACGGAAGCGCTTGGAATGTCACTGCCGGGATGTGCCGCTTCCCTTGCAATCTCTGCAGAAAAAGACAGGATCGCCTATAAAAGCGGAGAGAGAATAGTTGAGTTAGTAAAAAACGACATAAGCTCCAGAAAAATTATGACTCAAGAGGCCTTTGACAATGCAATCTTAATTGATATGACGCTCGGAGGCTCTACGAATACCTGTCTGCATATTCCCGCAATATCCAATGAAGCTGGTATCGATATAGAATTGGACCGCTTCGATGAAATCAGCAGAAAAGTACCCCAGATAACAAACCTGAGACCAGGCGGCGAACACTTTATGGAAGATCTTTTCTATGCAGGTGGTATTCCGGCGGCAATGAAGAGGCTTGAGGATGCCATCAATGATTGTGCAACTGTTAGCGGGTTTAGTACAAAGGAGATTGCAAAGCAGGCAATCGTCTATGATGATGATATTATACGGACAAAGGAGAACGCCTATAACAAGGAAGGCGGCATTGCAATACTTCATGGAAATATAGCACCCGATGGAGCTGTAATTAAACAAAGTGCACTACCCGAAAATATGAGGGTTTTCAAAGGTCCCGCCAAGGTATTTGGTGGTGAAGAGGAAGCGATGCAGGCAATCATGGATAAAAAGATTCCTAAGGGATCGGTGATGATTATCAGATATGAAGGCCCTCGTGGAGGTCCGGGAATGAGAGAGATGTTATCACCAACTGCTGCACTTGTTGGAATGGGTTTGGATAATTCTGTTGCCTTAATAACGGATGGACGTTTTTCAGGTGGCACAAGGGGTCCCTGCATCGGGCATGTCTCTCCGGAAGCAATGGTAGGAGGCCCATTAGCCCTGATAGAAGAGGATGATGAGATAGTAATTGACATTCCAGAACGCAAATTATATGCTGTTTTATCAGACTCTGAACTCGAAAACCGCCGTGCAAAATGGTCCCCACCTCCATTAGAAGTTACTAAAGGACTTCTTGTCAGGTACGCCAAATGCGTAACATCAGCAGATAAGGGCGCGGTACTCAAGAGCTAGCAAGCGAGATATTCAACTAAAATAATAGGACGCAGATTTACACAGGTGAACACAGCACAGCGAAGCCGCAACCAAAAGTAGGTCAGGTTCCCTGTCTGCCGACAGGCAGGCAAACCCGACATTAACTAAATCCTTGTAATCTGCGTTTATCTGTGTCCAAAAGGAAAATTACCCGGTAGTGTAATGGCAACACTAGAGATTTTGATTCTCTCATTGGAGGTTCGAGTCCTCCCCGGGTAACCACCATCTTACGCTAAAGCTTCAGAATGATTAAATTTACCTTTGACATTACGTATGAATGTTATAGAATTATGTGTTATATACTTTTGAGGATAGTATCTTTTCTTGCTGCCATTAACAGCATAGAAATATTAGTAAAAAACAGACATTATGAATGTATTGCTAATATATCCTGAATTTCCAGATACATTCTGGAGCTTCAAACACGCACTTAAGTTTATACGCAAAAAAGCCACCTTTCCTCCACTTGGCCTGCTGACAGTCGCCGCAATGCTGCCGGCAAAATGGGCAAAACGCCTGGTGGATGCCAATACAACAAAACTCACGGATAAAGATTTGAAATGGGCGGATTACGCATTTTTCAGCAGCATGGTCGTTCAGCAAAAATCTGCTCATCAACTCATCAGACGGTGCAAAGAAGCAGGCGTCAAGATTGTTGCCGGAGGTCCGTTGTTTACAAGTGAACATGAACAATTCAAAGATGTCGATCACTTTGTACTCAATGAGGCAGAGATAACCTTGCCCACTTTTCTGGAAGACCTGGAAAACGGTTGTGCCAAGCCAATATATAAGACACACGAGTTTGCTGACATTCGAGAAACGGTTGCCCCCCTATGGAATCTTGTCAATATGAGTAAGTACGCCTCGATGGTCATACAGTACACCCGTGGTTGCCCGTACCAATGCGAGTTTTGTGATGTAACTGCGTTGTTTGGGCGCCGCACACGCACTAAGAGTACCGAACAAATCATTACCGAACTGGATACTTTCTATGATCTTGGATGGCGTGGAAACGTATTCTTCGTTGATGACAATATTATCGGGAACAGAAGAAGTCTGAAGCAAGATTTGCTGCCGGCATTAATAAGATGGCAAGGCAATCACACCGGAATCACGTTTAACACTGAAGTCTCCATCAACCTGGCCAAAGACGAGGCATTAATGCAGATGATGTCAGATGCAGGGTTTAACACAGTCTTTGTCGGAATCGAAACACCTGATACGGCCAGTCTGGACGAATGTGGCAAATCGCAGAACAAAGACCGTGACTTAGCCGAAGATGTGCGGATAATTCAAAGAGCCGGAATGCAGGTACAGGCAGGCTTCATTGTAGGCTTTGACAATGATACGCCATCCATTTTCCAACGACAGATTGATTTTATCCAGAAAACTGGAATCGTAACGGCAATGGTAGGCCTGCTTCAGGCTCCAACCGGAACAAGGCTGTATGAACGCCTGAAAAAAGAGGGTCGACTGCTCGGACGAATGACAGGGGACAATGCAGATGGCTCAACAAATATAATTCCTAACAATATGGATGCTGACATGTTTCGTGAAGGGTATAAGAAGATATTAAGAAACATATATTCTCCAGAAAATTATTATAAGCGTATAATGACGCTCTTCAAAGAATATAAGTCTCCAAAAATCAAGAGTAAGATTAAATTTGAACATATATTCGCGGTGTTCAGTTCAGGCTACCATCTCGGCATTTTAGGTAAGGAACGCATTCAATTCTGGCACCTCTTGTTATGGACAACTTTACATCGTCGCGAATTATTTCCCCTGGCCGTTACACTTGCAGTTTATGGCCACCATTTTCGCAAGGTCAGCGAACTACACGTTCTTTAAGCGCCCATCAGTACTATCAAAACCTACTCTGGAGTTTCTTCCATTTACACAAATATTTAGTAACTACCTTGTCCTCCAGCTTCGTATAGCCTTGAACACGTGTGTCAAGCCATAAAGCACCGTATTAACTATATGCTACTCACAGAATACGTCACTGGAAAGGAAATTGGTTTTTGTTTGACTCTATAAAATACGTGTGCTAATATTTTTGAATTGATTGTCGCAATAACTTTATGCTATAAAAGAACTTGTATATATTTTAAATAAAAATATTCTTATGAAGATCGCGTATTTTGATTGTTTCTCCGGCGCCAGTGGTGATATGATTTTGGGATCCCTGATAGATGCTGGATTTAGCCAGAAAAAGCTTACCGAAGAACTCCAGAAACTTGGCATAAGCAACTATGAACTTGATTCGAAGAAAGTGCTTCGGTCTGAAATTACTGGAACAAAGTTTGACGTATTAGTCAAAGAGGACAAAATAGACAATGAACATAATAGGAAAAGAACCTTAAAGATTATATCCGGGATTATTAACAAAAGTACGCTGGGAGAGAGTGTAAAAAGAGACAGCATCAAAATCTTTGAAAACCTGGCAAAGGCAGAAGCAAAGGTACATAACACCTCTCCGGAAGAAGTTCATTTTCACGAAGTTGGTGCAGTCGATTCAATTATAGATATAGTAGGAGCCGTAATTGCCATCCATGACCTTAAGATTGAAAAAATATACTTTTCACCGATACGGACTGGTACCGGGTTTGTAGAATGCAATCATGGACAGTTTCCAATCCCTGCACCGGCAACTGTAGAACTATTAAAGGGACATCACATGATAGGTACGAACATACAACGTGAGCTTACAACTCCTACCGGAGCTGCGATTCTTACCACATTAGGCATAAACGTAGAAATGTGCCCGGAGATTTCACTGTTACAAACCGGATATGGTGCAGGCAGTCATGAAATCCCACAGATTCCAAATCTCTTGAGGGTAATGATCGGTGAAACAATCACAGTGAGTGAACAAGATGAAGTCTGGATGGTAGAGACAAACATTGATGATATGCCAGGAGAACATTTTGGTTACTTACTGGAAAAGGTATTAGACGCTGGAGCGCTGGATGGATATATAACACCGGTGCAAATGAAGAAGTCTCGCCCCGGAACCCTCATCAGTATTATTGTAGATGATGTGCACCTGTCAAAAGTGGAGAGGATAATATTCGACCAATCCACAACATTTGGTATCAGAAAGTACAAGGTAAACCGTAAGAAGCTATACAGGAAATTTGTTGACGTAAAAACTGAATATGGCATGATTAAAGTCAAGATAGGCACGCTTAACGGATGTATTAAAAATATCACACCCGAACATGAGAATTGCAGAAAGATTGCAGATAAAAAAGGGCTTCCGTTAAGACTGGTATATAATGCGGCCATGAATGCTGCTCAGTCAATCGAAGTTAGTAGGGGTTTAAAATCTTAAACCCTTACGAAATGTAACTCATACAGATACACACTAACAGGCTGAAAGGAGCTAATTTATTATGAAACATGTAATATCTGTCCTGGTTGAAAACAAGGTCGGTGTGCTGTCACGCATCACCGGTTTATTCAGTGGTCGGGGGTTTAATATTGAAAGCCTGGCTGTTGGAGAAACTGAAAACATGGCCATATCCAGAATGACTATTGTCGTTAGCGGTGACGAGTCGATATTAGAACAGGTTCGTAAACAATTGGGTAAAGTTGTAGATACAATCAAAGTAACAGATTATAAGGGAACTGACTATGTTGAACGAGACCTGATACTTATCAAGGTAAGTGCGCTTCCCGGGAAAAGAAATGAAATCATAGAGCTGGTAGATGTCTTTAGAGGGAAAATAATTGACGTTGGACAAAAAGACATGATTGTCGAAATATCAGGCCCTGAAGACAGGCTTGAAGCAGTATTAAATCTGCTTCGGCCATTCGGCATAAAGGAGGTTGCGCGTACTGGTAGGATTGCCATGAACCGCGGTCCGAAATAGGATTATTTGAAACAATGTGCAGAGAAAACCGAGACAATCCCGACAATGATTAATTATAAAAAGATTCTAATCAAAAACGGAAATGTTTTTGATATCGCAAATAAAAAGTCAGGAGTGTTTGATGTTTTGATTGATAGCTCCAGAATCAAGAAGATTAGTAAAAACATCGATGATAAAAATGCTCTGGTCATAGATGCTAAAGATAAAATAGTAGTTCCCGGTCTTGTAGATGTACATGTTCATCTCCGGCAACCGGGGCAAGAGTATAAGGAAGATATTTTTACCGGTTCGCGGGCGGCAGCAGCAGGCGGTTTTACTACAGTGGTAGCGGAGCCAAACACGTGTCCTCCGATTGATACTCCATCACGTCTTATTCAGCTTTTAAAAATTGCTAAAAAAGAGAGCATAGTTAATTATTATTCAAAATCGGCTACTACAGCAGGGTTGAATGGGTATAGATTAGTTGATGTTGAAAATTTAAAATTTGCCGGAGCCAGGGCACTCTCTGATGATGGACACCCTGTCGCCGGAGATAGACTAATGTTTAATGCGCTTAAAAAAGGAAGAGAGTACGATATTTTAGTTAATCCTCATTGTGAAGAATCTGATCTATACCGCAGGAGACAAAAAGTGAAAGGCAAACGAAAATCTTCTGATGCTGTTACGAACCCACCGTATACAGCTGAAGGCCGTTTTGTTATGCGTGATATTGAGTTGGCAGAAAAGGCTGGGGCAAGAATACACATTTCACATGTTAGTCTTGCTCAATCTGTGAATGAAATTGCCAAAGCAAAAGAGCGAGGTGTTAATGTAACCGCAGAGGCAACACCCCATCATCTTTTGTTAAGCGAGGAAGCAATTAAGGAAATTGGCACCAATGCCAAAGTTAACCCTCCGTTAAGGTCAAAAGATGATGTTGAGGCTGTAAGGCGGGGATTAGCAGATGGTACTATTGATATTATTGCTAGTGACCACGCACCGCATTCAGCAAAAGAGAAGAGTTTGCCTTATAATAAAACTCCTTTCGGGCTTATCGGCCTGGAAACAACTTTAGGCCTGGTATTAACATACCTGGTTCGTCCGGGTATTTTAACACTACAACAGGCAATTGAAAAAATGACTATTTTGCCGGCTAAAATTTTTGGATTAGATAAATTTGGTGTTGGTTGTTTAACACCGGGAACTAAAGCTGACATAACGATAATTGATATGAAAAAGAAATGGAAAGTTGATGTAGATAAATTTTTTTCGAAAGCAAGAAACTGCCCGTTTAACGGTTGGAAACTTCAAGGCAAAGCAATACTAACGATAGTCGGAAGCAAGATTGTTATGAAGGATGGTAAAATAATAGAGAACATTTGAATTAATTCGTAAGGAAAAAGTTACTACTTCAATTATAGAAAGGAATAACATGACAAAGATATATACTGATAAAGATGCTAATCTCAAAACACTGAAAGGTAAAAAGATTTCAATAATCGGCTATGGCAGCCAGGGACATGCCCATGCGCAAAACCTTCGTGAAAGCGGCCTCAACGTTGTAGTCGGGCAGAGGAAGGGCTCTCCAAATTACAATTTAGCAATTAAACATGGTTTTAAACCTGTATCTGCAGACAAGGCTACACAACAGGGTGACCTGATTGCGATACTTATGCCTGATGAAGTGCAGGCAGATGTCTATGAAACAGAGATTAAGCCTCATTTGAAAAAAGGAAAGACACTTCTATTCTCACACGGATTCAATATCCACTTTGGCCAGATTGTACCTCCAGAAAATGTTGACGTAATCATGGTTGCACCAAAAGGACCCGGGCATCTGGTAAGAAGTGAATATGAGAAAGGCGGCGGTGTGCCGTGTTTAATGGCCATTCATCAAAACCCTTCAAAAAACGCGGAGAAAGTTGCCATGGCCTATGCAAGTGGTATTGGGGGTGGAAGAGGAGGTGTTCTGGCAACAACCTTTGCAGAAGAAACAGAAACAGACCTTTTTGGTGAACAGGCTGTATTGTGCGGCGGGGCTTCTGCTTTAGTCAAGGCCGGATTCGAAACGCTCGTCGAGGCAGGATACCAACCGGAACTGGCATATTTTGAATGTATGCATGAACTGAAACTCATAGTCGATCTTTTCTACCAAGGTGGCCTGACATACATGAGACATTCGATCAGCAATACTGCTGAGTTTGGAGACGTGACAAGAGGACCAAGAATAGTTAATGAGGACACAAAGAAAGAGATGAAAAAAATACTTTCTGAGATACAGAATGGCAGTTTTGCCAAAGAATGGATTCTTGAAAACAAGGCAGGCCGTCCAATGTTTAATGCGCTTGTCGCAAAAGACAAGGATCATCAGTTAGAAAAGGTCGGTGCAAAATTGCGCAAACTCATGAAATGGATTAAATCAAAATAAAAAACCACAGATTTCACAGATAACATAGATTATTGTGTTTAGTTATCCTGGCTGGTTCAATCATGTTGACTGAACCTAAACGTTATAACGCCTCTGCATTCGTACTTTTTTAACAGAAAAAGGTTTTTATGTCAAAAATTAGAATATTCGATACTACTTTAAGAGATGGAGAACAATCTCCGGGTGCAAGTCTGGGCNAGAATGAAAAGCTGCAGATAGCAAGACAACTCTCCATTCTGAATGTTGACGTAATGGAAGCCGGATTTCCAATAACATCGGAGGGTGATTTCAAGTCCGTAAGTAATATTGCAAAGGAAATAAAGGATGTGAGTATTTGCGCTCTCGCACGTGCAGTTGATAAAGATATAGATTGCGCGGCAAAGGCACTTAAGGCAGCCAAATTGCCCAGGATTCATGTATTTCTTGCAACATCGAAAATTCATCGAAAATTTAAACTGATTAAGGCAAAAGAAGAAATCATAAAGACTGCTGTAAAAGCTATAAAACGCGCAAGAAAATATGTTGATGATGTAGAATTTTCTCCCGAAGATGCGTCAAGGACTGAACCGGATTTTCTTGTAGAAGTTGTAGAGGCCGTAATAGCTGCAGGGGCAACAACCGTTAACATTCCGGATACTGTAGGATATGCGGTACCGGAGCAATACGCAGCCCTAATAAAAAACCTGAAAGATAATGTAAAGAATATTAAGAATGCCGTTATAAGTATTCACTGTCATAACGATCTTGGTCTGGCAGTTGCTAATTCACTCGCAGCCGTAAAGGCAGGCGCCACCCAGGTAGAATGCACCGTGAACGGAATAGGAGAAAGAGCAGGTAATGCGTCACTCGAAGAGATCGTTATGACGCTTAAGACAAGAAAAGATTTCTTTGGGCATACCACGCGCGTAAGGACAAATGAAATAATAGCCACAAGCAAAATCGTTAGCGGTTTAACCGGGTTACGCGTACAGAGGAACAAGGCGATAGTAGGTGAAAACGCATTTGCACACGAATCAGGTGTACATCAGGATGGAGTTTTAAAAGAAAGTACGACCTACGAAATCATGAAGCCGGAAGAAGTTGGCCTGCCAAAGACCAAAATCGTCCTTGGTAAGCTTTCCGGCAGACACGCATTCAAGAAACGTGTCAAGGCGCTTGGCTATAATCTTCCTGATGAAGAGCTTGAACATACGTTCCAGCAATTTAAACTCCTGGCTGACAAGAAGAAAGAAATCTATGATCAGGATATAGAAGCTTTAATTCAGGATGAAAAATCAGAAGTTCCGCACATTTACGAACTTGATAGTTTAAGTATAAATTGCGGCCCGGTACCAACTGCCAGTGTAGAACTCCGTGTAGGCAAGGGCAAAATCTTAGCCGATTCAACAAAGGGTGACGGGCCAATCGACGCCATTTTTAAAACAATCGATCTGCTGACAGGGATAAAAGGAACACTTCTCGATTATAGTATCAGATCGGTAACTAGTGGAAAGGATGCCCTGGGAGAAGCCAGCATAGAAGTAAAAGTCAAAGGCAATAACTATAGAGGCCGTGCTGTGAGTACCGACACAATAGAAGCAAGTGCAAAGGCGTATTTAAATGCCATTAATAAAGTAGCAATAAAACATCGCAGGAAAAAAACAAGTTAGGTAGCTATCGAGACAAAAGCTGTCCTTCGACTCCGCTCACCTGTCCACCAGTCTGTTAGGTGGAGGATAACGACACACTGAGCGGAGTAGAAATGTTATCAACATTAAAATTCCCATGAAAGATAATACCAAAACAAAGTTCTTCGTTGAGCTGATTAAACCATCACATTACGACGATGATGGATATGTTATCCAGTGGCGAAAGTCATGGATTCCATCTAACACACTTGCCTGCATAAATGGCTTGACGCGAGATGCTGCTGAGCGGAGCGCCCTTGGCAGCAATGTCGAATTTGTTATTAACGCCTATGACGAGATGAATACCATCATACCTGTTGCGGACATTATTCGCAGGTTTAAGAATGGAGGAGAACGTGGAATTGTCTTTTTCGTAGGTGTTCAGTCAAATCAGTTTCCGCGTGCCATGGACATTGCCAGACAGCTCCTTGATGAAAACATTCAGGTTGCAATGGGCGGATTCCATACAAGCGGCTGTATTGCCATGTTGTCTGAACTCCCAGACGAACTGAAAAAAGCGACGGAAGCAAGCATTACGCTATTCGCAGGTGAGGCCGAGGAGGACCGACTGATAGATGTCTTCAAAGATGCCTATCATAGGGACATGAAACCGATTTACAACTTCCTGGGTGACTTGCCCGGCCTGGAAGGCCAGCCAACACCGTTAATGCCAAAAGATGTTTCCGAAAAACTCGTCAATAAGATCGGCTGTTTTGATGCAGGCCGCGGGTGCTCTTTCCTGTGTAGTTTCTGTACCGTAATCAACGTACAGGGACGCAAATCACGCTATCGTGACACTGACGACCTGGAAAAACTGATCCGCTCTAACATATCAAATGGTATCAACGATTTTTTCTTCACTGATGACAACTTTTCACGCAATAAAAACTGGGAAGCACTCTTTGATAGATTGATTAATCTTCGTGAAATCCATGGTTCTAAACATTTAAAGTTTACCATGCAGGTAGACTCTCTTGCCTATAAAATTCCAAATTTTGTCTCTAAGGCTGCCAGGGCCGGCTGTCGAAGAGTGTTCATCGGCCTGGAAAGTATTAACCCGGAAAATCTGCAGGCAGTGAATAAGCGGCAGAACAAAATTGATGATTATCGAAAGATGTTTCAAACCTGGCGGAATGCACGAATTGTCACTGTAGCCGGCTATATACTGGGATTTCCTGCCGATACTCCTCAGAAAATTGAACAGGACATTAAGACAATTCAGCAGGAACTTGCCGTTGACCTTTTAGAGTTTTTCTGCCTTACACCACTGCCCGGCTCGGAAGACCACAAAAACAATCATCTGCAGGGAGTGTGGATGGATCCTGATCTCAACAAGTATGATCTTGAACATGTTACAATGTCCCACTCACAAATGTCCATAGAAGAGTGGGAAAATATTTACCGGAAAGCCTGGGACCTTTATTACTCACCCAAACACATTGAAACCTTGTTACGGCGTGCAGCAGCAGGCGGTCCTAACCCCAGCAGAGTTATGCTGCACATCCATCAATTTTATGGTACCATTAAATACCAGGATGTACACCCGTTACAGGGAGGCTTCTTGAGGCGAAAAGTACGAACTCAGCGCCGCCCTGGTACACCCCGGGAGAATCCGCTTGTTTTCTATCCGCGTCGTGCCTGGGAAACAATTAGCGGTCTTGTACCTTTTGGCCTCTATTACCTGAAGCTACGGTCAATACGCAAAAAAATCAAGCGCGACCCAGAGAGACGTTCCTATATGGACAAGGCACTGATACCGGTGAAGGAAACTGAAGAAGACATCATGGAGGAAGAAAGTATAATGTCACATTAACACACAGCATTAAAACTCAATATTGATGTTTGAACTATTTTTAGATATTATCATTGTTTCAGAATGAAGGGGATAAAATGAGAGAGAATTTTTTATATGCAACACAACCACTAATGAAATTTAAGTTGGTGTTATTTTTAATAATAGGATTGCTCATGACCAATGGATATCCCGGCAAGGCCATCGGCGGTGAGAAGACAGTCGTAAATACTTATGATAAGGTTAAGATCCATTGCGCGGTAAGCCTTAAGGATGGTACGGTATTTCAGAATACCCAACCGGGAAAACCACTGGAATTTACAGTAGGAAGCGAACAGATGCCGCGCGGGCTTGAACGGGCTGTAAAAGGGATGAAACTTAATGAGAAAAAGAAGGTCACCGTAGAGGCAAAGGACGCTTATGGTAAGAGGGACGAAGACCTTGTAATGAGATTTATCAAAGCTGATCTACCTGAAAACTTTGTGCCAGTGATCGGCAAGACAGTTAAAATACGGGGATTAGGCGGAACAATTGTAAACGAAGACGACATACACGTCTTTCTTGACTGCAACCATCCCCTGGCAGGAAAGGATGTTAACTTTGACATAAGGGTTGTCGGTATTGAGTAATTCGGACAAGAGAAATATCAAATGATTGAATGGGACGACAAATATAGCGTGGGCATATCAAGGATTGATGACGAGCACAAACAATTCATTGATATTATTAATAAGGCTGTTGCCACAAATGAACAAAGTGACGATCCAGAAGAATTAAAGGAAGTATTACATCAAATAACTATGTATGCCATTAATCATTTCTCGACAGAAGAGAATTATATGATAGAGTTTAATTATCCAGAGTATCAATATCACAAGGAAGAACATCACGATTTTTCCAAAAAAGTGATTGAATATTGTGAGAGAGTCAATGCTGGTGATTCTCAATTCGCAAATGAAATTCTTGAGTATCTGAAGCGGTGGTTAATTAACCATATCCAGGTAACTGACAGGAAATATATCGACTGTTTCATAAGAAATGGCCTTAAGTGAATTACTAGAAAACCTGTTCCAATTATTATTTGTCCCAAACCACATCTCGCCAATACAGATCAAGCTACAAGTTGTGAGACCACCTATTTCCATTAATTGAGGTAAAAACATGGGTTGCTTCCCCTCATATGAAGATGCAGGCTTTTGCGCTGCAGTAATGGATACGAATAGAGAGAGTTGGCAAATGCCTGATATTGTCAACAGGCTGGTCACCAAACCTGACATGACCGTCGTAGACCTCGGCGCCGGTACAGGGTATTTTGCAGACCTGTTTTCTAAACAGCTTCCCAAAGGGAAGATAATTGCACTTGACCCTGAAGAATCACTGATCTCCTGGATGGAAGAACGTAAGAAGAGAGATTCACTGGATAATGTATCCATTCATAAGATTGCAAAAGATGATCCGGAGCTTGACCAATTAAACGGTGAAATTGATCTGCTCTTTATCGGTTATACCTACTTTCATTACGATGAACCGGTAAAATATTTCCGTGAGAAGATCTATCCCTTTATTCAAGAGAAGACTGTTATTGCAATTGCCGACATGGCTCCTGTCCCAGGCCAGCCCCGTCACACAATTCCTGCACAGCAGGTTATAGCAGAAATGGCAGAAGCCGGTTTTAAACTTGATGATGATCCAACGACTCTTCTTGATCAGTACCTGCTTATATTCAAAAAAGTACCTCTATAGCTAACGCTATTTTCCAAGGCTGTAATCCTCCTGACGCTTCAGGCAGGAAATGAAAACCTGTTGACAAAAGAGTAATATAGTATGTAAGATTAATGTTGACCAATACAATAAATAACACGAAAACAATATATTCGTTGTTAATACTTCTAGCAGATTTTGACATAAAGATGCTTGGTAGAATCCACTAACTCTTCAAACCTGAACGGAGGAAATGATATGCCAACGCTTCCACTGGAAGATATGACCGTGACAGAGAAACTCCAGGTGATGGAAGAACTCTGGAGCGACCTTTGTTGTAATCAAGACCAAATTCCCGTTCCACAATGGCACAAAGACATATTAGATAAACGGGAGGAGTCAGTGAAGCAGGGGAAAGCAACATTCGTGGACTGGGAAACCGCCAAAAAACGGATTGAAGCCAGGATTGCATGAAGATTTATATCCTTAACCAAGCTGAAGAATGCAATAAAGGTTCATGCAGTTATTGACTGCCGCAAAGATCCTGCCTGGATTCGAGGCAGGTTAAACACATAAGCCAACAAGCCATTCAACTCAACATCCGATATTTGAACTAATGATTGAATCCATTCAAACCGACCAGAAAACACTACCAAACTTTTTTATGAAAATAGTAATTTGATTTTTCCGGATATCATTATAATAGTGGTGCCATCCAGAAACTTTATAAGAACTTGTTAGATTTTATCAAAAAATTAACTGAGAAACCTATATGAAATATATGTTTGATACAAACGTATTTAACGACATCCTCGACGGAAATATTGATTTCAAGAATTTTAGAGAAGGAATAATATGCTGTGTTACACATATTCAAAGAGATGAAATAAATAAAACAAAAGATGTAATGCGACGAAAAGCGCTAAATAGCATTTTCTCTGATTTGGCGGAAGAGGAATACCCAACTGAAACTTTTGTTCTTGGTATTTCAAGATTGAATATGGGCAAACTGGGAGATGGAGATCTATACCAACAACTAAAAGATCGTTTAGACAGGTTAAATCAAAAAAAGAAGAAAAATAATGGAATGGATGCCCTTATTGGTGAAGCAGCAATTAAAAACAATTTAACGCTTGTAACTCGTGATATGGAATTCTTTCGAGTAATGACTGAATTCAAATGCGCAACTGCAAATATATATCAAGTAATAAATACTCATTCATAGAGAACCATACCTTACGTTATCTTAGTTAGTACATAAAAACCAAATAAAGAATAATGAATACATATTTCTATTCACCTCACAAAATCTTAAATAAAAGTGTTCTATCTATTTTAATAGTCTTTGGTTTCTCTTTTGTGTTACTGGCGCTTAAGCATGAAGTTGCTTTCGCATGGGGAGACCGCATGGCAAAGCAAGAGGATAGGATTGTGTCACTTGTAAATCACAACAAACTACAAGAAGCAATGTCGGAAACGGATGAATATCTTAACAGATATAAAAATGATAATTACGCCTTGAGTTGGGGATATAACTCGAAAGGTAGCATATTCTCTGCAATGCATGAATATACCAAGGCAATTTATGCTTATCAGGAATCATTAAAGAAATTTAAGCTATTTAATCAAGATGGTGAACACAAAGATAACATGAGAATTTTATTACAAAACATTGGTGATCTCCAACACGCGTTAGGGGATTACACAGACGCCATTTCATACTATGAGGAAGGCATTCACGTAATGGGCGACCCCAGAAGATATATTCAAAAAAGTACCTCTATAGATAGCCCCATTTCCACAGGTTATAACCCTCTTGACTCATCGGACTCATGTATTTATAATATCATTCCTAAACAAATTTCTTTTATCTTTTACATATCAGGTTGAACATATTTTACTTAGCCAAAAAATGCTTCTCATTGAAGGGGGAAAATGCAATGACCAAGATACTAGAACAGGCGGTAAAAAGAGCACAAAGCCTACCTGACTCTGAACAGGATGCGATTGGGTCTTTAATAATAGAAGAGTTAGAGGATGAGGCTAAATGGGAAAAGAAGTTTTTATCTTCACAAAAAGCGCTCGAAAAGTTAGCTGCAGAAGCAATGAAAGAAGACAGAAAAGGTGAAGCAAAGGACTTGAATCCTGATTTATTGTCCCAGCTGTAAAGATTATATTCTTTCTATTCGAAGAAACATCTTCTCCATCTCTTTATCAAAAACCCATTTGTTCCAATACTAATAGGTAAGCATGAAGCCTTTCAATAATAACCAACGTATTATGTATATGTACGATCCTCTACGCACAGGTATTGGAAACCAGTTGACAAAAGACTGACAAAGTATAAGATTGCGCTAATCAATACAAGAACGTGGATATAATATTTGGCTTAATAGAAATTAACCAATTATATTGAAGCATAAGTAGAATAAAGACAATTTACCAGTTAATAAAAAGTTAGAATGAGAAGTATGCAGTTAGATATCTGGAAAAAAGACAATTTAGATATAAGAAGGATAAATAGGAAAAAATCACCAAAAAAGGGTGGTTCCTCCGATATTGATGCATTGAAATATTTAGATGAACTAGGTGTCTCAATACATACCAAGGCTCAACCTATAAAGTTCGCAGAAAACGTAAATGAATATATTCATCGTTGGGCTCCATATGTACAAGGCTTTTCTGCTGCTTTTGTCCAATCCAAGTTTGATTACTATTCAAAAACCTATAGAAGCCCGAGTATTCTCGACCCTTTTGCTGGTTGTGGAACAGTTTTAGTACAAGCAAAATTAAATGGTTTTAAATCATACGGCACAGAGTTGAATCCACTTTTACATTTCATTGCAAACGTCAAATTAAATAGTTGGGGGATTTCACCAAATTATTTAAAAAAAATTTACAATTTGTTACCTAAAGATAAACCAGCCCCAGCCCCTAATTTTTTAAAGTCTGGCAAACAGTTTAATAAAGAAGTCTTACCCAATCTTGAATTATTAAAAGGTGGCATTGAAGAACTGCCAAGTATTACAGAAAAACAAAAGAAGGTTAAGGATTTAATTAAAGTCGCTTTTTCGTCTATATTGATAGACTGCAGCAATTTAAAAAGAAGTCCTTGCCTTGGATATTCTAATAAAAAAGTATATAGAACCGCTCCTTTTGATCTTCTAGACCAGAAAATTAATCAGATAGCTTACGATTTAGGTTTAATACTTTCTAATTTTTCCGATTTTATTGATACTGAAAGTATTGTTTATTTGGCAAATTCAATGGATTTCAATCATGATCATAATTTTGATCTTGTCATTACATCTCCCCCATATATGAATGGTATGGATTATGTTATGAATTACAAAATTGAAATGGGGTGGTTGGGTTTTGCAGAGAAACAAGAGGAGTTAAAAAGCATAAAGAATGATATGGTTGTATGCGATAATGTTTCGAAAGGGCTAATAAGAGATTTTTCCTCAGGCAATGGCAAATATACTAACGAATGGATAGAAGAAATTAAAGATGATATTGCCTCTGGTATTGAAAGGCGGGGTAATTATAGGCGGATGGATATGCCAAATATAGTTCATAAGTATTTTGATGACATGTTTAAAGTAATTTCTAAAGTATATAATTCAATGAGTAGTAATGCCAGATTTATTCTAGTAGTGGGAGATAGTCTAATAGCAGATGTTTATGTGCCTACTGACTTACTTATTGCAAAAATAGGACAAGACATCGGCTTGCATATTGAAAGAATTGAAAAGGCAAGAGAAAGAAGGTCAGGACAAGTACGCAGTTACAAACTTCGAGAAACTATTGTTACACTATATAAGGAATAACTATGAGTAATCGAGAGTTTGGATATTTGGATAATCCTGCAAACGGATTAGACATAATAAGGGCTAGGACGTTACTAGGAAATCTTCGTCTTTGGGATATACCCAAAAGTGAAGAAGCATTAGAAATTGTTATTAATGAAATAGGCAATTCTCCAATTCCTGGTATTTACATGTTATTTGACGAAAGAAGTGACAAAAAAGTATATATTGGACAATCTGAAGATTTAAAAAACCGTTTAGCAACGCATGTTAAATCACCAGACGATAAAATAAAAAACTGGGAAAGAGTCATAATCATAAATGATGCACGTAATGCATCACAATCAGATCTAAATGATGAAAACATTCGACTCAATCTAGAAAATTATCTTATAAGTCTTTTCAAAATTAATAGATACAAAGTCACTACTTTTAGCAGCAGAACACCTAGTCTAAGTGCAACTCAGAAAGCTTTAGTTAAATCATTTAAAGAAGAACTTGTTGTTCTTCTTACCAGAAAGAGTAAGATTACAAAAGTACTTACAGAACGAGGTGATGATGAAGTTTATAATGATGAGGTGAAGAAAATCCTGAAAAGAAAAAAATATAAAATTGATGAATGGGGTAAAGTAGAAGCCGTTATTAACGGAATGAAAACATTCATTAGGGCAGGAAGCAGCAAACCCAAAGGTTGGCAAGTCACATTTCGCGGAAATAATCCAGATAGTTTTAAAACCTGTTTAGAAAAAAGAAAAGGCTACCTTCTGATGCCACGTGGCCCCATATTACTAATCCCATTAAAGAATTTAAAAGATTTCATTTTGAAAAATGACAAAGAAGCGTTTGATCGAGATACTATAGATATTTTTGTACTGTTTGATGAAGAAAAGATATTTGTAGTTTATAAAAACACAAAGATGGATATAACAACAAATGCAGTACAAACACTTTCAAAATAAACGTAATATCAGCTAATAAGTACACATACTTGTTATAGATTTTATCCTGTTAAATAATTCATTAGGAATCAAATACCCTTCTCTGAAATGATTTTTGAGGTAAAGATGTAGACGTCTACATCTCCTTTCTTCCATGCATCCGGTAACAGGCCCGCCTTTGTACTGCAGCATTGTGACAGGAATTCTTCTTTGTTCCATCCTGTATCAGCAGCAACTTGAGGCAGGAAACATCCGGTTGCAGAGCCTTTCTTAATATAAATCCCATGTATGCCGAGTTCGAAGTCAAGAGGGTCTTCAACCTTTTGCAGTGGTGATAAGACAGAAATATCTATCTCCAGATCATCTAATTCTGATGGTTGAATTTGATTAAACCGAGGATCTTCCTTTGCCGCTGAAACAGCCATTTCAGAAACAAGCTTGTGCAGGGGGGCATCGGACACCATTCGCCCTACACATCCTCTCAGCTTTCCACATGTTCTTAACGTTACAAATGCACCGTTCTTTTCCTTTAGCTCAGGACTGAATGGTTCGGTTTGTGTTTGATCTTTTGATGTGCCTTTTACTGCGGATTCAACACTTTTTCTTGCTATTTGAAGTAATACTTTTTTATCTTTTTCGTCCATTACTAGAATAGACCCTTATTGAAATGAGTTTGCAGGCTTGGTAACAGTTATGCGTCTTATTTAAGTAGTTATGACCAGAGTTGAGCGATTTGTGCCAGCCCGGCCAGGCCGTTCGGACGGGTAGCCGCAACCTTTAGGTTGCGTAATTTACGTGAAATTATCATAAGCCTATCAAATTATGAGAAACGCAGGCTAAAGCCTTCGACTACATAAGAAAAACAACTACGAATTATGAAAATGAGCGTTTTTGTAGTCTGGATTCCTCCCGAAAGGGAGGGATATTACCCTGCTTTCGCAGGGAATCCAGGTATTCGTTTTTACGTTAATACCCGGATTAAATCTCTTCTTCACAGAATACCTCTGCTGTAAATACGAAAAATTCCATACTTTCGTCTTTCCACGCATATGACGGCAAGCCGGCTTTGTTACAAAGGTGAGAGAGGGTTTCATCTCTGTCCCACCCCTGCTCAGTAGCAACCTGTGGAAGGAACACTGCTCTCATGCCTCCCAGACGTATAATGATTCCATGCTCTCCCGGAATGAATTTATCAGCGCCGCTTATCTTCTCTATCGGACTGAGTACCGAAATGTCTATTTCTATCTCTTCCAGTTCGTCTGGATCAACCGGCCTGAAACGCCCGTCGTTCATTGAAGAGTTTATGGCATTGTCCATTACGGCCTTAACAAGCTGCTCTCTGGGTTGTATGTGGCCTATACAACCGCGTAGATTGCCGTTCTTATTCAGTGTTACGAATACACCTCTTTTTTCCTTCATTATCGGGCTTAACATATATTCTCCGGAATTCAGATCAGGCCTCTTCCCCTCTTTCACATAACTTTCCAGCGTATCTCTCGCAACCTTGAGAAGGGTCAATCGTTCATCGTTATTCAGACCGTTATTATTATCACCAATAATATCCGGGGGTTCACTGCTTCTTGTAAATACTATTGAAGCATAACTCACGGAACTGCTAAAATCGCCCATTATGCTGCCTGATGTATCATACTGCAATATCTTCCCCTGCGCATTATCGGGCAAAATCTTCATTAACAACGCTACAGGCATAAACCCGCAGGCAGTTATACCAGTTGCCTTTTTGTAATTGATGAAACCGTCAAAATCCAATGCAAGGATGCGTTCGAACGCCCCATAGTCAAGTTTCTTTATATTAGCCTCGACATCCTTTTTGAAAGGAACATAATCATATCCGTAACCATAATGGGTAAAGTCGGAACTTACAACTACCAACGTATCCTCATCTATTAAATGTCTTAATTTATCAGCAATAAATTCAAATTCTTCGCCACTAAGCCTGCTGATTAATAAGGGAATGAGTTCAAAGTCGTCTCCAAGTACCGTTTGCAAAAAAGGCAATTGTGTCTCCAGGGAGTGTTCTCTCTTGTGTGCGTTCTTGAATGTACCGATAAAAGGAGGATTATTTATAAGGTTATGGCAGAGGCCCTGATCCAGCTTTACAAGTCCCAACGGAGTCTTATAAGCTTCAACATCAAGTATTGATGCCCCCCTGTATCTTGAATAGTGGCTGGGTGCAAGCACTATCACCCTTTTATATCCATAATCTTTTATTGCCTTAAAGCCGTATGCCGCTACTGACCCCGAATACTGGTAACCGGCATGTGGAGTGATTATAGCCACAGGTTTACCCGGCAGGCTCTCTATGAATGCCTTATCCAGATAATTATTTATCTTCTTTGAGAGGTCGGCTTCAGAACCAGGATAAAAACGCCCGGCAACGGCAGGCTCACGTACATTCTGTCCCTCTCCTGGAAGATCTCCGACCAGATAATCTTCCGCGGCATGACTCACCGAAGAAACAGTTATACAAAAAATGAAGAAAAGAAGTAATAAGAGGTATTTATACATATGGTTCCTTCCTGTAAAAGCTCAAATAACAAATCACAAATAATATACAATTTTCAAAAACCGAAACCTGCTCCTGTCATGATCAGGAGTTCAGAGATTACAAAACAAACACGCAGTTTTGGTCATTTGGTATTAGAATTTGGAGTTTGTTTGTATTTTGGAATTTGTTTTTTGTAATTTTCTCTGAACCTAACAAGTGTAGGTCTCAGTCGCATCTTTGCTGCATTAAGTCCTCAGCGTTCTTCGAGGTGAACTATCCGAGGTATTTTATAGCAACAAATCCGCTGATTAATAGTATTACAAATACAATGGTAAAGAGATTAAAAAACTTCTCTATATATACCTTTATCTTTGGGCCGAAAGTATAGAGCAACCATGCAACCAGGAAGAACCTTGCGCTTCTACCTATTCCAGATGCCAGAATCAGGATAAAGATATTTACTTTGCATACACCGGCTGCAATAGTAAATACCTTGTAAGGGATAGGTGTAAACCCGGCTACCGCAATTGCCGAGAATGCGTTATTTTGATATTGTGTACTTACCGCATTAAACACATCAGTAATGTTATAAAAGCTGATAATCGGACTTCCAACATACTCAAATAACTGATAACCAATGAAATAACCAAAGCATCCTCCTAATACAGATCCTGCAGCGCATATCCAAGCATACCTGAAAGACTTGGATGGTAGAGCAACTGCCAGCGCTATTAAGAGAACATCCGGCGGTATTGGGAAGAAAGAGGATTCACAAAAAGCAAGTATAAAGAGAGCCCATGTGCTGTGGGGTGTTTGTGCCCAATGTATTGTCCAATCATACAGTCTCCTTATATGATTTGCTTTCTTTGTAACATGCTCTTTTTCAATAGATTCCATATATATTAACTGTGTAACGAATTAACCCTTGCTCGCCATTTTAGGTTGATAAATACAATACGGCTCTTCTGCCATATAGTCTCCTGTTTCATAGAATGCACGCGCCCTGCAGCCTTCGCAGACCTTTTTGTATTCGCATTCACCACACTTGCCTCCCAGCAGGTCAGGTTGTCTTAGTTTGGCGAAAACAGGAGAATCCTTCCAGATATCTACAAACTTCTGCTTCTTAATATGTCCAGCCTCTACAGGCAGGTAGCCGCAGGGGAACACCTCTCCCTTGTGAGAAACAAAGCACACTCCGGTTCCAGCCAGACAGCCCTTCGTCATGGCAGCCATACCATGCGTTTTTGGTGTAATCTTAGTACCCTCTTCTTTTGCCCGCTCTCGCATTATCCTGAAGTAATGTGGCGAACACGTAGCCTTTGTCTGGATCACTGCCTCTTTGGACAAATCATAGAAAAGATGAAGGAGTTCCTCATATTTTTCCGCAGGCAGCATCTGGTCTTCGGCTATTTCAACACCGCAGCCAACCGGAACGAGCATAAAAATGTGTATTGCCTCGGCACCCAGTTTTACGGCAAGGTTATACAGGTCACGAAGCTGATCTTCATTGTGCTTCGCAATCGTACAGTTGATCTGCATACTCATTCCTAAATCTTTTAAATGATTGAATCCTTTGATAGCCTGCTCAAAAGAGCCATCCAGTTTTCGGAATTTATCATGAGTCTCTGCGTCCGCACCATCAAGACTTATCGAAACCCTGGATACTCCGGCATCGACAATCTTCCTGGCCATGGCTTCATCCACCAATGTACCATTAGTCGCCAACGCTACAGTTAAACCTTTTTCTACTGCGTGTTTTGCAATTTTGAATATGTCAGGACGAAACAGAGGTTCTCCTCCACTTAAGACTAGGATTGGGTTACCCGCTTCGGCTATGGCATCAACCAGTTCGAATGATTCTTCTGTTGTCAAATCATCATTCATCAATTGTGTACTGACATCCAGCCTCCTGCAGTGGATACATTCCAGATTACAACCGGCAGTTGTTTCCCAGAAGACAAGGCGCAGTTGGTTTTGCGTATTCTTCATATACTGATGAGAAACCTTGCCGTGTCCGTGCTCTTTTATTTGTGAATAAACTTCCTTGATAGTTCCTTCGTTTATGTTGGGATGACTTGGATTCTTGCCATGTGTAGTTTTCATAATTATTATGTCCTCAGATATTTAAAATGTTATAGTTATTCGAATTTTACCCTTATTTTGCATAAATTCAAATACAAAAATATTTTCCAACAATAGTAAGCAACCTATCTTATTGTAGACCAAGTAATATTCATTAAGTACATTTTTCATTGATTTTAATGGTAAGTAACCTTATTATTACTCTGTCAACGATCCGGTACAATGGCAACGTGAAGTAAGAGAAGATCGCAATCAACCATATAGGGAAGACTAATGCTTCTTGATAGCAATATCATTATTTATGCCACTCAACCGGAACACGATAAAATAAGAAAGTTCATTGCTGAAAATACTCCGGCAGTATCATCTGTCAGTTATGTAGAAGTTTTAGGTTATCACCATTTAATTTAACAGATCAGGATCGTCATTATTTCGAACAGCTTTTTCAATTGGCTCCAGTACTTTCCATTTCAGATTCTGTGCTTAAACAAGCAGTTTTACTAAGGCAGCAAAGAAAAATGACGCTTGGAGATGCTATTATTGCTGGAACTGCATTGGATTACGGATTGGCGTTGATTACAAAGAATACTATAGATTTCCAGTGGATTCAACATTTGGAGTTAATCAATCCTTTTGATGATATAATATAGTTATGAAAACCAGAGAGAAAGTAATTGTATACGATACAACACTGCGTGACGGCAGCCAGACTGAAGGTATCTCCTTTTCTTTACAAGATAAGATCGCAATAGCCCTTAAACTCGACGACCTTGGTGTAGATTATATTGAAGGTGGTTATCCTTTATCAAACCCCAAAGACAAGAGTTTCTTCAAAGAGATCAAAAAGGCCTCACTGAAGAACGCTAAGATTGCGGCTTTTGGCAGTACAAAGCGGGCGAATAAAAAGGCATCGGAGGATCCCGGAATAAAAGCCCTGCTTTCAACAGAGATGCCTGTTGTAACTATCGTAGCTAAAAGCTGGGACTTTCATGTAACCGAGGTTCTCAAGGTCTCATTAGATAAAAACCTGAAGATGGTTTCTGAAACAGTCAAGTATTTGAAATCAAAAGGGAGAGAGGTTATTCTCGATGCAGAACATTTTTTTGATGGTCACAAGAATAACTCAAGATATGCATTAAAGGTTTTGAAAATAGCTCAGGACTCAGGTGCGGATACCATTGTCCTTTGCGACACTAATGGGGGTTGCTTACCGCATGAAGTAGAAAAGATTACCGGAAGCGTCGTGAGCAGGATAAAGATCCCTGTAGGTATTCACACTCACAACGACTGCGAACTGGCAGTTGCCAATACCCTTACTGCCGTTAACGCCGGAGTCCGGCATGTCCAGGGGACAATTAACGGACTTGGTGAAAGGTGTGGTAATGCAAACCTGTGTTCGGTAATCCCTAATCTGGTTTTAAAAAATAAATTCAAATGTCTTGGCAGTACCGAACTGAAAAAACTTACGGAAATATCAAGATATGTCAACGAGGTTGCAAACTTTGCCCCCTTGCATAACCAGCCTTTTGTTGGCTCAAGTGCGTTTGCGCATAAGGGAGGTCTGCACGTAAATGCAATACAGAAGAACAAGAGTACTTATGAACATATAGAACCTGAAACTGTAGGGAACGAGAGAAGGATTTTGATTTCCGAACTGTCCGGAGGCTCAAATATTCTAAAGAAGGTAGAAAAATACAAGATCGAGCATGATAAGAATATAATGCGAAAGATTCTTAAGAAAGTTCAGGATATGGAGAACCAGGGATATCATTATGAATCTGCGGAGGGTTCTTTCGATCTCCTCGTTAAGAAGATAATAGGCAAACACAAAGGCTTCTTCGATCTTGAAGATTTCAGGGTAATTGTAGAAAGAGGAAAACGTGGAAAATTAGTTACCCGTGCAACCGTTAATGTAAATGTAAGCGGTACAGATGAGTTGACTGTTAGCGATGGAGACGGCCCTGTAAACGCCCTGGACGGTGCATTACGAAAAGCACTTGAGAAATTTTATCCGTCTCTAAAGGAAATGCATCTTATGGATTATAAAGTACGCGTTATCAATCCTACAGAAGCAACTGCCGCAAAGGTGAGGGTCATAATAGAATCTCACGATCACAAAGATATCTGGGGTACTGTCGGAGTATCTGAAAACCTGATTGAAGCAAGCTGGCAGGCACTTGTTGAAAGCGTTGAATATAAACTCTTGAAGGATGAAGATGGAAACTGATTTACCAACAAAATACAATCCCGGTAAAGTCGAAGACAAATGGTATAGCTTCTGGGAAGAAGGCAGCTTCTTCCATTGTGAACCGGACCCGGACAAGAAACCGTTTACTATAGTAATCCCCCCGCCAAATGTTACAGGTGTTTTACACATGGGACATGCGCTCAATAATATACTGCAGGATATAATCATAAGGTGGAGGAGGATGCAGGGCTACAACACACTGTGGATGCCGGGGACTGATCATGCAGGAATAGCAACACAAAATGTCGTTGAGAGAGAGTTAGCAAAGAAAGGTTCAAATCGTCACGAGCTTGGACGTGAAAAGTTCATCGATGAAGTGTGGAAATGGAAGAAAGAGTACGGTTCAGAAATCCTGAGACAATTAAGAAAGTTGGGCTGTTCGTGTGATTGGGAAAGAGAAAGATTTACGATGGACGAAGGTTTATCAAAAGCCGTAAAAGAGGCATTTGTTAAACTATATGAGAAAGGGCTAATATATAAAGGAAAATATATCATTAACTGGTGTCCGAGATGCCTTACCGCCCTTTCAGATGATGAGGTAGAACATGAAGACCACGAAGGACATCTATGGTATATCAGATATCCTTTCCGGGATGAACCTCACCTCTTCATCAATATTGCTACAACACGCCCCGAAACGATGCTGGGTGATGTTGCAGTTGCAGTAAATCCTGATGATGAAAGATACAGGGAAATGATTGGCGAGATGCTCGTACTCCCTGTGGTAGGACGTGAAATACCCATTATTGCAGATGGAACTGTTGATCCCAAATTTGGTACAGGAGCAGTCAAGGTCACTCCCGCACACGATCCAAACGACTTCGAAATCGGAAAGAGACATAACCTGGATCATGTTACGATTATGAACGAAGACGGCACTATAAAAGGCGATGCAGACAATTACATTGGTATGGACAGATATGAATGCCGAGAAGCATTAGTCGAGGAACTCAAGGAAGAAAAACATATTGTGAAGGTTCAACCTCACTCCCACTCAGTAGGACATTGCTATCGATGCAGAACTGTTATCGAACCATACCTCTCTGACCAGTGGTTCATCAAAATGAAACCTCTGGCAGATGCGGCAATTGAAGCACAAAACAAAGGAGACGTTAATTTCTTTCCCGAAAGATGGACAAAGGTGTATATGAGCTGGCTGGAAAACGTAAGGGACTGGTGTATCTCAAGACAGATATGGTGGGGCCACAGGATTCCGGCCTGGCAATGTGAGAGTTGTAACGAAATAATCATTACCCGTGAGACTCCTGAGAAGTGCACAAAATGCGGTAATGATAAGTTGGCCGCAGAAACGGATGTACTTGACACATGGTTCAGCTCCGCACTATGGCCTTTCTCAACTATGGGATGGCCGGAAGAAACGAAGGAGCTGGAATATTATTATCCGACATCTACACTTGTTACCGACAGGGGTATCATATATTTCTGGGTGGCAAGGATGGTAATGATGGGACTAGAGATCAGGAACAAAGTCCCCTTTCGGGATGTTTACGTACACGGCACCATACTCGATGAACTTGGAAGGAAAATGAGCAAGTCTCTGGGCAACGGCATTGACCCTTTGCTGATGATTGATCAATACGGGGCGGATGCTGTCAGAACATCCATAATAATGCTGACTGTAGAGGGACAGGACGTAAAGCTCAATGAAAATAAGTTTGAGATGGGAAGAAATTTTATTAACAAGGTATGGAATGCCGCCAGATTTGCGATAATGAATTTACAATCTGATGGATTACCTGACATTCAAATCAAAGAGGATGATTATCCCTTTGAAGATAAATGGATAATAAGCCGTCTGAATTCCGTTACAGAAACATGCACAAAGTCCCTGGAGAAATACAGATTCAGCGAGGCCATAAGGACACTTTATGAATTTATCTGGAATGATTTCTGTGATTGGTATCTGGAGATAATCAAACCGAGGCTTTATGATACGGATAATAAGGAAGGCAGGGTGATGGCACAGAAAGTGTTGGTGTATGTGCTTAATAATACTCTACATTTGCTGCATCCTTTTGCTCCGTTCATGACCGAAGAAATATGGCAACACCTGAAAAATATGGTTGCTCAAAACAGATCTATCTCTATTGATTCAATGAGAAATAAGAGCCTGATGATTTGTCCATGGCCGGAAAAAGATACTGCAAAAATCAAGAACAGCGTAATTGAAACAATGGCATTACTTCAAGACATGATCAGGGCTGTAAGAAATATCAGAAGTAACATGAACATACCTAACAAACAAAAACTGAATGCTCTGGTTTCCGTCAATGACAAGAAACTCAAAGAAACACTTGATAACCATCAGAGCTTCCTTATACAGATGGCAAACCTTGATAATATAGAAATAGGTATCGATCTGGAAAAACCTGAATCAACTGCAAGTGAGGTGGTTAACAACATACAGATTTTTGTTCCATTAGAGGGACTTATCGACAAAGAAGTAGAGAAGAAAAAGCAACAGGAACACTTGGATAAAGTTGAGTCACACTTGGGGATAGTACAGAAAAAACTTCACAATGAAAGCTTTGTCAAGAACGCCCCGGAAAAAATCGTTAACGCCGAAAAGGACAAAGAGATGGAACTCCTTGGACAAATTACTAAGATAAAGGAAGCCTTACAGGGCTTAGAAAAAAGTGTATCGAATTAAATTAGTCTTAATATTGTGTTTGTTTTTTGCCGCATCTACGGTACTGGGCGAAGAAAACCTATCCAAAGAAGAGTCATATAATGAATGTCCGGAATGCGGAATAAAATACTCATATGATATTAAATTCTGCGGAAAGGATGGAAGTAAGCTAGTCGACACTCACAAAAGCTCGGTATGCCCGAAATGCAAAAAGGCAGGCGTTCCCGGAGAAGAATTCTGCAGGGAAGACGGAAAAAGGCTCATAACTATTGAAGAAAGAATAGTAAAAGAACAAACTCTTCATGAAAACAAGATAAAGGCGTCAAAACATTTTGAAGATGGTAATAAATTCTCCGACAGTGAGGAATATGATAAAGCATTAAAGGAATACAAAAAAGCCGTAGACTTATACCCGGAATCACCAAAGATTCAATACAATATAGGTTGGGTTTACGGAAAGATTGGAATGCACAAGGAGGCAATTGAACATCTTAGAATTTATTGTGATCTGGCGCCGGAAGCAAAAGATATTGACAAGGCAATCACCATGATAGCCGTATTACAGAGAAATCTAGACAAGAAAAATAAATTAGTAGATAAATACAATAAAAGAGATGATATTATGACTGCTGCTCTGCCCGGTATAAAAGAAAAATGTGATATGGTATTAATACCTGCAGGGCCATTTATTATGGGAATTGATGGCATAAAAGAAGAGCAGCGTCCGAGTCACAAGGTTTATGTTGATACATTCTACATTGATAGATATGAAGTAACAAATGCCCAATATTATGAGTTCTTGAATTACATCAAAGAAACAAATGACCATAGTAAATGCCGAATTGACGAACCTACCAATAAAGACCATACCCCATTTAACTGGGAAGAAGATTATTATAATCATCCGGAATATCCTGTAGTCAGAGTAGACTGGTTTGACGCTTGTGCTTATGCAGCCTGGGCAGGCAAGAGGCTGCCAACAGAGGCTGAGTGGGAAAAGGCTGCAAGAGGAACAGATGAAAGAAAATGGCCCTGGGGTAATGAATGGAGTCCTGGAAAATGTAATACAGGAGACCCCGAACCAATCGGCAGTTACGAGGAGGGCAAAAGTCCATATGGATGCTACGACATGGCTGGAAGCGCTGCAGAATGGTGTTCTGACTGGGGAGATACGAGATATTACAGTAAAAGTCCAAAGAAAAACCCAAAAGGACCGGAAGAAGGTAGTAAGAAAATCGTTAGAGGTGGTTCCAGGTTTGCCAATGTCGGCATTCTACTGCGATGTACCGGAAGAAAGACAATGGAACCAATTCTTGGGAATATGGGCGTAGGGTTTCGTTGCGCAAAATAAGTTTGAAAATCAGCATTAAGATAACCCTCAAATCACACTAAAGAAACACCTATCTAACCACCATAATATCAATAAGATACATCCACCGATTATATTTCCCTGGAATTCCTATAAACTATTTTATAGATTTATATTGTCGATATGTTACCATAAAACATGGTTGTTTTTAGGAAGATGCTATGAAGGTCAAAGAAAGAGATTCAGACAAAAGAAATAATGAGAGGATAGATCTCTCATTCGCAATATCGTTGCCGGGTCAAGATGGTGAAACGAGGAATATAAGTGCTAGTGGTGTTTATTTCGAAGTAATAACAAATGACATAGAAGCATTTGCCCCAGGCACAATTATACCAATTCAAATAACAGCAACCACTTCTACTCCCGGCTTTGAAGAGAGGAATGTCAGGCTCAAGGGAGAGGGGTGCATTGTCAGAAATAATGTAAAAGATGTTACCACCCAAGGTAATAGATTGGGTGTAGCTTTGGAATTCAAGGATAAACTCAATATTCTACCTGATCTAATTTAATGAATTACCTCTTGAATTCTGCTATTTAATATGTATAATCTCAATCCACATTCTTTAAAATCTGAAAATTAATGCAGGAGATATTCTAATGGGAGACCTTTTAAAAAAACTGGACGAAATAATGACGAGTGATTTAGTACGTAAGCTTGGTGGATTATTCTGCCTGGTTACGCTCGTAATAACAGCAGCAGCGTTCATTATTGGCGCAGGAAGTATTTTAAAGTCAGCGAAAGGCCCGGCTACAGAAGTCACTGAAGAAGAAGCAGCTGAAGGAGAAGAGGCAACTGACGAAGAAGAGGCTGAAGAAGAAGCCGAAGAATAAATCCTGATTACAAATCGTCTCGTAATGTAAATGGAAGATCTTCCTCTTCCTTGTATATTTCATGACAATCATCACAGGTTGTCAGCAGCCGGTTAAATTCAGCATCTATATTCTCCGAATTATGCTCTTTGCATAACGAGGTCAAATTTCTTACAGCATCAAAGAATCTACTGCCCATTATAACAAATTCACTTGAAACACCACGATGTTCCTTCATATACAATTCCACACAACTATAACCAATACCTTCCTTCAGTTCCTTTGTCCACATCTCTGTTTCAACCCAGTCCCTGTTTTCTATCGACCTTGACAACCTCCTCAAATCCCTGGATGCATTTTTCATTGCATGTTCTAATGTCTCATCTTTTTTCCCGGACGTATACAGTACTTCAACTGCTACATCCTCCGGCTTCTTGCAGGAAATAAGTCCAGTAAACATTACACACATAATTGTTAAGATTACCAATAATTGTTTCATATCTTGAAGTTTGTATACCGTAAAATCTATGCGATATCATACTTAATAGAAATAGAAGGAGCAATAGATTTTAGTATCACTCATAGAACTCAAGATCTCTTCAGGAATAACCGCAAAGGGAAGGTTGCAAGATTTGGCGGATGTACAACGGTTAATTCAGCAGTATAATTTAACATCTACTTTTGCTGATAAACTTCATCCTTACGTACGCAAGAAATTCCTAGAGCTTTTATGATGATATTGAAATTTGATTTTTCAATATATAACCATGAAAGAATATACCTCACCCCGGTTCACTTCTGCTAATGCTAAATACCAACAGTATCAAAATAATTATCCCTACAGAACAAGTAATAAAAAGTGTCTGTCCCCGATTATGCAAGCAGAAGTAAGTGCAACCGGGGTATTCTTTAGAAGGTTTAGTATTGTTTCCTTATTTCTTGTATTATCCTTCATAACATGAAACTTAAATTTGGAATACAGCAAATAATGAAACGATGAAGTAATAGTATAGCTTTTGCACGGTTGATGTTACTTTACCTCAACATTTAATGAAAGTATATCCACCATTAATGGATTATAGTCTGTATGAGATGACGGTTTAATTACTTGCGGAAACACTGACATTAATAATAGTCAGCTAGTAATTAAAATCAAGGGGAAAAACAGCTTAATGAGTTTATTCCAATTTCATTTCAAACTACACTACTTGAAGGTTGCGACTATCGACTCTACTTTCGTAGTTCGTGAAACAGGAAATTTCTCAAACCTTCCCTGCCTGCCAGTTTGTTAGGTGGGAATTCTTTAATCTCACACCGCCTCCTTCTTCTGAAGTGTAATAACTATTTCTGCCAATCGCTATAGATTTTACATATTAAAACAGATTCCCTGCCCATAGTTTTTTGATGAATGTCTGGTAGTTGATAATCTCAATATCGTCTTCTGTTAATCTGTCTTTGTTGTCCAGACATACAACAATCCTTTTCTTCACGTTCGGATGGTCTATTGAAAGCTGGCGTAACCCTTTTAAATGGTCTTTTGTTATGCGGTTGGACGCCTTTGCTTCAATGGCACAATCCATATGGTTGACAACGAAATCTACTTCAATTCCACTGCTTAACCTCCAGAAACATATTTCAGAGAATTTTTCCTTATATGAATCGTAGGAACAGAGTTCATGGAACACCCAGTTCTCAAACGCCTTTCCATATAGCTCGCCACCAGGTTCAAGCTTGCCCCGTTTTGCAAGAAAATTAACTACTCCCACATCCGAAAAATAAAACTTGGGTGATGTAGTTATCCTTCGTTTCGGTCTTCGACGATAGGCATGGAGAAATTTACCTAGAAGAGAATCACACAGTATCTCGAAGTATCCACGAATGGTTTCACTGGAAACTCCGGTATCTCTTGCTATGGTAGAATAATTAACTAACTCGCAATCCGAAAGGGAAGCCATATTGAGAAATTGGGAAAATGAAGGCAACCGTCGAACTAATCCTTCGGCAGCAACTTCATCCTTCAGATATTGCGAAACATAATTGTTCAACAACCGCTTAGGTGTGGAATTAGAGTAGATGCGTGGAAAATACCCGTGATTCAACATACGTGTCAGGTCAAACCGGCTCCTCAGCTCAGAAGCGGAAAAACCAAACAATTCGTATCTAACCCCTCTACCGCCAAGTAAATTCGCGTGGCCTTTCCGCAGCTTTCTCGCACTTGAACCACACAATGCAAACTGTATCTTCCTATTCTCATGAAGCCAGTGAACTTCGTCAAGAATAGCGGGAACCTTTTGAATTTCGTCTATTACCACAAATCCGGCTCCTGAACGGGCAATTTCCTCGCGAAGATACTCAGGATGTTCAATGTACCTGCGGTACTCTTCAGATTTCAGCAGGTCAATCCAAAGCGCCCGGGGATATGTCTTCTTCAGGAGTGTACTCTTGCCTGTCTGTCGAGCACCCCACAGAAAAAATGTCTCGTCACCAGAGTCTGGAAGCTGCAGTTTTCTCTTGTAATATTCATTCATTATTTGAATATTACAAGTATATTCCAATTTGTCAATTAAATTATCATTGACGTACCTATCTGCATTACACTTCCAGCACTTTGGGAAATTTAGTCAGGTTTACACAACCATTGTCCGTAATGAGTATCATGTCTTCAAGTCTCACTCCACCTATACCCGGATAATATAGCCCCGGTTCAACCGTAACTATATTTCCGGTCCTTAACGTACACTTTGCCTTTGATATTCGCGGTGGCTCATGAACGTCCAGGCCGACACCATGACCTGTCCCGTGAAAGAAACCTCTCATCTTGCCCTTAGTCTTTCCTGTCTTAAATCCCAGAGACGTCAGGTGCTTCATAACATTTCTGTGTATGATGTCACCCCTGGCGCCGTTCCTGGCAGATTTAAAAACCAGCTTTTGCGCAGACGCCACTGCCTTATACATTTTCCTTAGTTGACTCGAAGCCTTACCTTTAACAATAGTCCTGCTTATGTCTGCATAATAGCCCGTCTGTTCATCCCTTGGGAAGACATCAAAAATGATCGGCTCATTTGCCCTTAACGGACCGCTTCCCACATTGTGCGGTTCGCATGACTGTTCGCCACATGATACTATGGTGTGTTTAGCCGTACATCCAACCTTCATCAACTCCACATTAATTATTTGCCTTATCGATTCAGACGTGATCTTACTATTACGCTTTGAGATCAGAAATCCATTCTTTACGTTAGACTTCTTAATGTAGTCAACGGCCTTTTGAATAGCCCTTTCAGTTTCACGCAAGGTTCTTACAATGTGCCCTGTCTCCTCTTCACTCTTTATCTCTCTGGAAGCAAAGAACGGCCCTTTCTTAATTTCAAGCTTAAAGCTTTTTTTTCTCAGAAAGTCAGCATATTCAACATTGAAATCTTCAGGAACTACAAGTTTCTTGATCTTCATTTCTCTAATGGCTGCAACAACTACACCGATAAGACCTGAAGGCAAACCTCCCCCCTTCTTGATAACCCTCTCGTATTCTGAAAAAGAGAGTACTTTATCCGCTTTAGATTGAGACCTTGCACGATCCAGCTCCAGGTCACTTGTAATTATAATATTCTCGTTACCATGCTGGATATAGACAAAAGGATCAGGCGCCATAAAACCGGTGGCATAATACATATTGGAATCTCTTTCGCTGTCTGCAATAATCAGTATTGCTTTGTTATTACTCATGGCGCTGTTTTATTAATTTGATTGGAATTGTAGATGAATTGGATGTACATATGAGTCAAAATTTTCAGGGGGTAAATCATTCACAAAACAATTCGACCGTGCTCTCTTATCATGTTTCACCTCTAATCCTAAGTCTGTGTTCTTCTACTATCCACAAACAATGTTTAATAATGGGAAGGTTTTCATCAATTATTACACTCAAAATCCAGAGGACTCTTCGCCTCTTTTACCGTTGTGCTTTTAATACAATGCGTATAGATCATCGTTGTCTTTACATTACTATGGCCTAACAACTCCTGTATTGTACGAATATCATAATTAGCCTGCAACAAATGTGTAGCAAAACTGTGACGAAAGGTATGGGCAGTAACGCGCTTGCAAATTTGTGATCTCTTAACCGCTTGCCTTAATGCAGCTTGTACACGAGTTTCGTGGATATGATACCGTTTTAGCTCCTTTGTGTCCGTGACGGTAGTTAGCTGTTTTGCAGGAAAGAACCACTGCCAAATTAACTCTTTTGAACAATTTTTATATTTCTTTTCAATTAAATCAAACATAAATGCACCGTGATAATTTGCGTCCATATCCATTTGATGTAAGTTCTTTACACGTTTCAGATGCGCTTTTAGTTCCGACAGAATACTTTCAGGGAGAGGTACCGTCCTGTCCTTTTTCCCCTTACCATCATGAACGGTTAAAATACCCGCATCATAATTGAAATTGTTGACCCTCAAATTCAAGCATTCAAACAACCGAAGTCCGCATCCATACAAAAGTTTTACAACTAAATCATAAGGGTATGAAAGGTGCTTAATAATCAAGTTGACCTCTCCGCGGGACAAAACAACAGGTATATACTGTTTCCTTTTAGCCCTAAGATTATCTTTCTGGTCTCCAAAGTCTCTTTTAATAATGTGTTTATAGAAAAACAACAGTGCATTAAATGCCTGATTTTGCGTTGAAGCAGATACGTTTCGTTTAACAGCCAAAAATTCCAGAAATTCCTTAACATCTGAAGGTGTTAGGGCATGTATATCCTTATTGCGTGTAAATCCCTGAAACTTTTTCAACCAGGTTGTATATGCTCTCAAAGTTTTGCGGGAATAATGTTTAACCCTGATTAAGTTATTTAGATCATTAAAAGCAGCATTCCATCCTTTAGCTTTTTTACAGCTATCGGCTTCTTTTAAATTAGTAGAATAATCCTGCCTTTTCGGATTGTTGCTTTGTATTGATCGTGACGATTTGTTTTGCTCTCCTGAATGTTTATCATTATTAGATAAATCTTTATTAAAATCAGGGTTATTTTCCTTGACACTAATATTTAAACCATTAAGATCAGACGGTAAACTCTTACGTAATAAAGAGTAATAGATAATTATAGCATTCGAAGCCTGCTTTTGTTGATTAGAAGATTGATGTTTTTCCTGTAACTTTTTAATAAAAAGTGGAAGGCTTTCCTTCTTTGAGTGAGAGTGGTTGTATTTTTCACAAAAGTCAAGATAATACCTGAGCCATTTCTTAAAGTCATGATGCTCGCTTTTAGGTATATTCCTATTATTTAAAAGCAGGATATAATCGTTATAAATTTCCTGTAAAATCTGTAACATGGAAAAACTTATTGTGAAAAATTGATAAAAATAGGAAAGTACACACCTTGATATTGTCCCGTATAAAATGATATCAGACAAGCGCATCCGCCTGATATCATTCTATGCGGCATGATATCAGGCGAAGTAGTACATAATTTACTAGAGAAAGTCAATAATTTATTTTAATTGCTAAGAGTTTCCGATAATATCGAGAAACTTTATAATTACTTGTTATGCTTCAAAAACACACCACCGAAATCACTTGACAAATAAAATAATGGAGAAATCATGAATGAGAACAGAACAGAACAGAACAGAACAGAACAGAACAGAACAGAACAGAACAGAACAGAACAGAACAGTTACTGATTTAGAAAAGCACCTTGAGGAAATTCAGAGATGTTATG
>JAANXD010000059.1 GCA_018263435.1 Candidatus Scalindua arabica
ATTCATCCAAACCGTTTATAATTCTTGTGATTCCGTCCTTCATCAAGTCTTCACCAAAGTTCAATAAATAGTCTAACTTACCCGTCCGAACGGCATTGCCGGGCGGGCATCCTGTTAGCCTAAGATAGGTTAATACTCTTTGCGGTCTTTGCGGCTCCGCGTGAAAACTTTCTTTTCCTCATCAATAAAGACGAGATTCTTAATTTTCTTAACGGTTTCTTCCCCTATACCACTAACCTTAGACAACTGTTCTATAGTCTTAAATTTACCGGCCTCTTTTCGATATTCAACAATTGCCCTGGCTTTCTTCTCGCCAATCCCTGGCAGGATTATAAGTTCGTACCATTCCGCCCTGTTCAAGTCAATCTTTAATTTTATTGACTCCGAATCACTATCTACCNCTTCAGTTTCCGGAAGCCACCAATGCTGGTCTATCGAATACTTGATCCCTGTTCCAATTAAGATCGTCGTTATGAGGAAGAATGCTGCAAGAGATTCCTTTCTTGAGAATTCAAAAATCTTCAATGGCCCCGGCAGTTCTGGCATCACGTTAATAAGTGTATGAAATGATGTGGTTTAACATATCTAAAAGATATAAGGAAATTTTAGTTATTTAAAATCTATGGTCAAGCAAATTCCAACACTAAAGTTATGCTTTTACCTTGAACAACTTCAGGGGGTATTGTAGAATTTTTGATTATGATCGCTGACAAACTCAAACATTCTGAAATTAAGACAGAAAACGACTCTGATAAACTAATTGTAGAGAAGGTATTTTCCCATAAACAGGAACATGTATTCAGGTGGTGGAACGATCTTACTATAAATGAACAGGAGAACCTTTTAGACCAGTTAAGACTCATAGACTTTACGCTTCTTCAAGACCTTATTGAAAAGCATATTGAAGGAGACAATCTTACAAGTCCGGAGACGACAACCCTTGAACCACCAGACATTATTCCTATTCCACAAAACGATTCACAAAAGACACGTTCAGATGAGGCAAGGAAGATTGGGGATAATGCCATAGGTACCGGTACAGTCGCAGTTGTTACTGTTGCCGGAGGATTGGGTACCCGATTAGGAGCGAACAGGCCAAAAGGTACGCTCACTATCAGCCCCATCATGGGGAAGAGTGTTTTTCAATTACATGCCGAAAAAATTAAGGCTATGATGAAAAAGTATGATACTGTTATTCCGTGGTATATTATGACGAGTTTGAACAATGACGAAATGACACAGAACTTTTTTGAAGAAAATCTTTTTTTCGGTTTGGATTCTGACAATGTTTCTTTCTTCACACAGGGAGTCCTTCCCGTGATAGATCTTCAAGGCAAGCTGTTAATGGACTCAAAAAGCAGTATCGTAACCAGCCCAAATGGCCATGGAGGAACTTTGCTTGCCCTGAAAGAAAGAGGTATCTTATCCAACATGAATGAACGCGGAATTAAACACATCTTTTATCATCAGGTTGACAATATATTGATAAAGATTGCCGACCCTGCTTATTTAGGATATCATATCAGTGCTGGAGCGAAGATGTCTCCAAAGGTGGTACAAAAGACAGACCCTGAAGAGAAGGTAGGTATTGTTGGCATAAGAGACGGACACCTGGACACAATAGAATACAGTGAACTGAGTAAGGAGGAACGGCATGCAATTAATCCGGATGGGTCCCTCAAATTTAGGATGGGGAATCCTGCCATATATTTACTTGATGTAGATTTTGTTGAAAATATTAATGAAAGCCATTTTACTCTGCCTTATCATAAAGCAGTAAAGAAGGTGCCTTGTATCGATGAAAATGGCTGTAAAATAAAACCATCCGAAAATAACGCTGCCAAATTTGAAATGTTCATCTTTGATGCACTCAAACATGCAGGAAAGTCCATAATTATGGAGGTAGTACGTGAAGATGAGTTCTCTCCGGTTAAGAATGCGGAAGGTAAAGACTCTCCTGATACTGCGAAGCAAAGCATGATAAATATGTTTGGCAAATGGTTGAAAGGTGTAGGAGTTGAAATCCCGAAAGACGAAGTTGGAAACGTCAAGGGTACTATCGAGATTAGCCCTCTTTACGCCCTGGATGCCGAAGAACTAAAAGAAAAGATTGACCAGAAAATTGTTTTTACCGGTGAGCTGAATTTACAATGAGTTTATAAAAAGGAATCCGATATGTTGAATAAAATTAATCCCACGAAAACTCAAAGCTGGAAGAATCTCGTCGATCATTTCAAAGAGATGAAGAGTGTTCACATGAAAGATTTATTTGCTGACGATCCTGACAGATTTAATAAATATTCCATTAGATTTAATGGGATTCTTGTCGATTATTCCAAGAACATAATAACAGAGGACACACTGAAGCTATTACTTAAATTAACTGATGATGTTGGTTTGAGAGATGCGCTTAATAAGATGTTCAATGGAGAAAGGATAAATGAGACTGAGGACAGAGCCGTTTTGCATACAGCTTTAAGGAATAGATTAAACATCCCTGTTTGCGTTAATGATAAAAATGTAATGCCGGAAGTAAATGCTGTTTTAAGTAAAATGAAAGATTTCTCAGATAAAATCATCTCCGGAGAGTGGAAAGGATTTGCCGATAAGAAGATTACGGATATTGTAAATATTGGTATTGGCGGTTCTGATCTGGGACCCGTAATGGTAACTGAATGTCTGCGGCCTTATGCAAAGGATGGCCTGGCAGTTCATTTTGTCTCAAATGTTGACGGGACTCATATTACAGAAACCCTGAAACCGCTGAATCCTGAAACCACTCTGTTTCTGATTGCCTCAAAGACCTTTACAACTCAGGAGACAATGACAAACGCATTTACCGCAAGAGAGTGGTTCCTGAAATGTGCAGAAGATCATGCATACGTTGCAAAACATTTTGTGGCGTTATCAACAAATATAGAAAAGGTGGAAGAGTTCGGTATTGACAAAGACAACATGTTTGTTTTCTGGGACTGGGTTGGCGGCCGCTATTCACTCTGGTCTGCAATCGGTCTCTCCATAGCATGCTATATCGGATATGAGAATTATGCTGAATTGCTGCAAGGCGCCTTTGAAATGGACAGCCATTTTAGAGAAACTCCATTCGAAAGAAACATTCCTGTTATCCTGGCCTTAATAGGAATCTGGTACAACAATTTCTTTGGTGCGCAGACAGAAGCAATCCTGCCATACGACCAGTATATGCACAGATTTCCGGCATACTTTCAGCAGGGGAATATGGAGAGTAACGGAAAATCTGTGGACAGAAATGGAAACAAGGTAAATTATCAGACAGGCCCAATTATCTGGGGGGAACCCGGAACAAATGGCCAGCACGCCTTTTATCAACTAATCCATCAGGGGACAAAGATAATTCCGGCAGACTTCCTTGCGCCCGCAATCAGTCATAACCGGATTGGTGAACATCATAACATTCTTTTATCAAATTTTTTCGCGCAGACAGAGGCCCTCCTGAACGGAAAGACAAAAGAAGAGGTTACCGAAGAGTTGAAAGGGGATGGCATGAGTGATGATGAAATCCGGAAACTGTATCCTCACAAAGTCTTTGAAGGCAACAGGCCGACGAATTCAATCTTGTTCAGCAAACTTACTCCAAGGGCCTTAGGCAGTCTGATAGCAATGTATGAGCACAAGATCTTTGTCCAGGGAGTGATCTGGAATATCTTCAGTTTTGATCAATGGGGTGTTGAGCTTGGCAAACAACTGGCAAATAAGATACTACCGGAGTTAGGAGATGATGAACAGGTTGATTCCCACGATTCTTCTACAAACGGACTGATAAATGTTTTTAAAGATATGAGAGAGTCGTCAAAGTAATATTTTTACATTAGAAAAAAGCTTAATCCTTGTGTAAAATGAGCAAATAAGCCTGAGAATCTATTTTTTAGGAGATGTTATTATGTTAAGCAACTATACCGCTAAGTATACAAGAATCGACTCCGGTTATATGGGCCAGTTAGTTGAGTGGTCGGAGGTGATAACTGAAGGTAAAACATTAGACGAATGCAGAGAAACGCTTAAGGATGCATTAAATGAAATGGTACTAGCATACCGGCAGCAAGGAAAAGATATCCCCCTTGGTGGTGGTCTTCTAGAGCAATTATCAGTAGAGATTTAGCATGTCTATAAAACGACGTGATTTGATCAAATATTTCGAAGAAAACAGCTTTTACCTGTTACGTGAAGGCGGTAATCACTCCATATACACAAATGACTTAAAGACGATACCAATAAAAAGACATCGGATGTTTGATAGAATTACAGCAAATGAATTGTGTAAACAAGCTGGTTTAAAACCTAAGTTTTAGTTAATTTACTCCAGAGGCCATGGAGTATCACTCTTCTCTTCCGCAAAATAGCAGAACATATCCCATGTATATTCCTTATTGGATAAGGGACAGCGTAGAGTAACATTACGTTCTGTTATATCGGTAACTTCCCAATCACCCTTGCGTCTTGACCCCTCGATCCTGATTTTCTGACCCACTTCAAAAGGATAAGGTTTGAAAATCGTCACCTTATGCTTTGTCATAGATTCCACCTTTTAGTAGACATATTACAGAGACTAAGATTAAATTATCCATTAACAATTTCCTTGATGATCTCTAACTAACTGGAATCTCATCAATCTTTGCAGCAAGGATGAAGTCGCTTTCTGTCAGACCGTTTATCTTGTGTGTCCATGTCTTAATACTTGCTTTCCCCCATGTCAGAAATATATCAGGGTGGTGTCCCTGCTCTTCTGCAATATCTCCTACCTTGTTTACAAATGCAAGCGCCTTCACAAAATTTGGAAACTTATACGTCTTGGAAATGTGATGTTCCTCAACTACGTCCCATCCATCTACCTGTTTTTTTAGTTGTTCCAGCTCCTCACCCTTTAGGGGTGGAACTCCTCCCTTACAGGGTACGCATTCTTTTTTGGATAGTGACATTCTTACTCCTTTCTTAAAAAACCGGTCCTACTGCTGGCCTCTAAGTTTTGCCCAGGTTAATCCTAAATATTCATGAATAGCAAGTTGTGCCTTGTAAAGATTACCTATACTTGGAAAAAAAGAGTGAGGACTTAATCCTGATCCTGCACTAACGCGATGGCCGATTGGAGATGGGATGGGGTTCATACCAAGTTTTTTAAACATAGCCATCGACCTGGGTATATGGGAAGCTGATGTTACCAATACAAATTGTTCATTGCCAACTATGGACTTAATAAATTCAGCCTGGCTTCTTGTATCTTTTGATTTGGCTTCAAGTATTATATCGTTTTCAGGTACACCTGTTTCAATTGCAACGTGCGCTAATGTATCCGCCTCTGGAACAGGATCAAAGACGACGCCTCCTGATAAAAGGAGTTTTGTCCCTGGATATTTTCTATAGATTCGGATACCTTCCATCAGCCTCACCAGAGAACTTTTGCCTATCTGGCTCATCAGTGGTAATTCTGGATCTGAGGTGTGTCCACCACCGAGGACAACAACATATTTTATTGCGGACTTATCTTCTATCTTTGATACCGATGAGGAGTCTCTCATTTCAAACGAATCGTATTTCCTTTCAAGTGGCCGGAGAAGTTTGTTTGCAATAACGCTGCAACTGAACAATGTTAATATGATCAAACCAGCCGATACCACTGCCTTTCCCGCCTTCTGTTTAGTCGTGAACCATAGCAGATATAAGCCTAGAAAAGAAATCCAAAGGCTTAAAGGAAGGGGATACAGAAAACCTGAAACAATCTTCTTGAGAATAAACATTTTATGTAATAACTGTATAACCTTTTTAACTGATTTACTTATTGGCCTGAACCGCCAATCAAAATCATACTAATACCAACTATAGATAAAATCAATATTTATTTCTACCATATACCTGTTAAATACATGGGTTACAACTTGACATTGTATAAAGGCAGGTGTATTTTTATAATCCTATGAATCAAGAATCTATTTCAAAGGAATTTTATAAGGACAAGAAAGTAACTGTAATGGGATTGGGACTGTTTGGCGGCGGTGTTGTTGCTGCCAGATTCCTTGTCTCTCAGGGTGCAGATGTAACGGTTACAGACCTGAAAAGTGCTGAGGAATTATCTGCATCTCTTAAGCTTTTAAACGACCTGTCTGTTAAGCTTCGGCTAGGGAAACACTCAGAAGAAGATTTTGCAGATGCTGATATGCTGGTTGTCAACCCCGCTGTGCCCGATGATTCCAGGTTTTTACAGATTGCGTGTGATAACAATGTACAGATCGATTCAGAACTGAACATTTTCTTCAGGTTTGTTCCTGCACCCGTAATAGGAATTACCGGCAGCAATGGTAAGTCGACAACCACATCTTTGTTAGGAGAGATGCTGAAGGAAGCAGGGATTAAAACGGGAATTAAAACGTGGATTGGCGGAAATATAGGTGTTTCATTATTGGGACATCTTGATGAAATACAACCGGATGATGTGGTCGTTCTTGAGATATCAAGTTTTCAACTTGAGCTGCTCTCCAGGATAGAAATGAGTCCGCACATAAGTATAGTAACAAATATAGCTCCAAATCACCTTGACAGACACAAAACCATGGAAAATTATATAAACTCGAAGAAAGCAATTATTCGTTATCAAAAGAAGAATGATTACGCAATACTTAATTATGACGATCCGACATTAAGAGAATGGGAAGGTGAATGTAAAAGCCATGTTCTATGGTTCAGCGCCACAAAAGAGCTGGAACATGGCGCTTTCCTGAAGGATAATGAAATTATTATTAATCATAATTTCGACGTTATCTCCTGCCCGACACAAACTAACATAAAGGGCATTCATAATAGACAAAACATAATGGCCGCATCATATGCGGCAATTGCAATGAATGTAGACGTCGGATCTATTAAAAATGCGATTGCAGGATTTAACGGGCTGGAACATAGATTGGAATATGTAAACACTATTAATGATGTACAATATTACAATGATTCAAAGGCAACAACACCGGAAGCCGCAATTGCCGGAATAAAGGCTTTTGATAACCCGACAATATTGATTGCTGGAGGGTATAATAAAGAAGTAAGTCTCAGTCAGTTTGCACGAGAATGTGCAAAAAATACAAAAAACGTAATCCTTGTTGGAGAGACTGCCATTAACATACAGGAACTTATTAAAAACGTAAAGGGCGAAAAAGATGAAAAAGCCGAACCGGAGGTTTACGTGGCAACATCTCTTGATGAGTCGGTAAAAAAGGCATACGAGATTGCTGAAGCCGGCGATGTCGTCTTACTATCACCCGCATGTGCAAGTTTCGATATGTTTATAAACTATGAAGAGAGAGGAAAAAGATTTAAAGAACTTGTCCACAACATAAAAAATTAAAATAGGGACACATCCCATTTATTCTTGACAACAGTTGTATAATTGATATAAATAATGGACCATGCCACGGATCGCAAGGATAGTAGCAACAGAATATCCTCACCACATTGTACAAAGAGGTAACAACAGAGAAAAAGTCTTTGTCGTAAAAAAAGACTTCGAAAAATACATCTCCCTCCTTGAAAAATATTCTATAGAGAAAAATGTCGTGATACTTGCATACTGCCTTATGCCAAACCATGTACATTTGCTGGTAAAACCTTTAGGCGAAGACGGTCTATACAAAATGATGCAAGGTACTACTCTTTGTTATACCCAATATTTTAATAAAAAGAACAAACGAACCGGGCGTCTTTGGGAATGCAGGTATCATTCTTCTATCATTGATGGAGAGAGATATTTATGGACGGTAAGCCGCTATATAGAAAATAATCCAGTAAGAGCAGGGCTAGTTAAGAATGCCGAAGACTATCTTTACTCAAGTGCAAGAACCCACATTTTAGGAGAGTACAATACTCTTCTAAATGAGCGACTATTTGATGAGGATGAAGAATCCAATTACAAGAGATTTATATCAGGAGGAGAAGATAAGATGAATTTAAGTGATATTAGAAGGCAAACAAGACTAGGCAAGCCTCTTGGAGACAGAGGATTTTTGGAAACACTTTCTAAAAAGCTAGGTTTCAATTTAGCCTTTAGACCTAAAGGCCGGCCCAAAAAAAGGGATGTGTCCCTATTTAAAAATGACTGACAAAAATTTACTTAAAGAAACTGCCGTAGGTATCGTTAAGCGTCTCAGAGAAAAGGGCTTCAGTGCGTTATTTGCAGGTGGTTGTGTTCGGGATATGCTGATGGGTAGTGCCCCTGAAGACTATGACATCGCAACAGACGCCCGTCCCGATGATATTACAAATATTTTCAAGAAGACGGTTCCTGTGGGCATTAACTATGGGGTTGTCCTGGTCATGGAAAATGATTTTGAGTTTGAGGTTGCTACTTTCAGGTCAGACGGCACGTACACTGATGGCCGCCACCCTGATACGGTAACATTCTGTGATGCCAAGGGTGATGCATTAAGGCGTGATTTTACTATAAATGGAATGTTTTACGATCCGGTTGATGACAAACATTTTGATTATGTCGGAGGCCGGGATGATCTAAAGGCCCATCTGGTTAGAGCCATCGGCAACCCTTCTGAAAGATTTAATGAAGACAGGTTACGAATGATAAGGGCAGTTCGTTTTGCGTGCAGGTTTGACTATAAGATTGAAGACCAGACTGCAGAGGCCATAAGAAAACTTTACGATAAGATATTAACCGTAAGTATGGAAAGGACTAGAGATGAACTCCGAAAGATATTGACTGGCCCAAGCCCGCATATCGGTATCAAAATGATGGACGATCTAAACCTCCTGAATGAGATCCTTCCGGAGGTAACGGCAATGAAGGGTGTAAGGCAGCCGGAAAACTACCATCCGGAAGGTGATGTGTTTACGCATACACTGCTCACATTGTCCGAATTGGCTGCCAGTCAAACGTCAGCAGATAGTTGGGAATTGGCAATGGCCGTACTCCTTCATGACATAGGCAAACCCGTAACCTTTGAAGTTGCAGACCGAATAAGGTTCAACAACCATGACAACATTGGCGCCGAGATGTCTGAAAAGATATGCGAGCGTTTAAGGATGTCGAATGCAGAGAAGGAACGTATAACATGGCTGGTAAAGATGCATCTCTATCTGAGACATGCACAGCAGATGAGAATAAGTAAACTTAAGAGGCTTTTTGCTCATGAAGGCTATCCCGAACTTGCAGAGCTTTATAAAGTAGATTCACTTGCCAGCACTGGGGATCTTGAGGATTACAACTTTTGTCAGAATATGTTTGATGAATTGCAAGAGGAGGAGATTAAGCCGGAACCACTCATCACCGGCAATGATTTAATAGCAATGGGACTGAAACCAGGCCCAATCTTCTCAAAAGTCCTGGATGCAATAAAGGACGATCAACTGGAACAGAAGATTACGACTAAAGAAGAGGCATTAGAAAAAGCAAAGGAACTTGTAACTTCATAAATAAAGTCCCATACTGTTCGACAGTTCTACTGTCGAACACAAAAAAAGCAGTTCTATTGAGCATTATAGATAGCAGGCAACCATGAAGCCATACGCAATAAGTCAAGGTGATGGTATATATTTTTGTACGGATACGATAATAAGCTTCGCTTATGTCTTTGTAGAAATTGATTTCTTTGAAATAATTATTGATTCTCTGAAATATTGTCAGAAAGAAAAAGGGTTACAACTTTTAGCATATGTAATTATGCCTAACCATGTTCATACTATTATAGCTGCAAACAACGACAACCTTTCAGGTATCTTACGTGACTATAAACAATATACTTCACGAAAGATAACTGAAACTCTCAGGCAAAAGGGAAAATCTCAAATTCTTTCTCTCTTTAAAGCTACGGCAAAACATGCTGGAAAAGGTAATCAATACAAAGTATGGCAATCAGGCAGCCATCCTCAGTTAATGGATTATGATGAGAAATTATTTCAAAAGATTGAATATACTCACAATAATCCGGTACGAAAAGGTTTTGTAGAGGCACCTGAATATTGGACATATTCGAGTGCTCGGAATTATGTTACTAATGATGATTCTATCATAGAAATCCAGAAGCTATGGTAAATAGCATGAAAGAGTAGAACTCTAACATCTCCCATGTTCGACAGTAGAACTGTCGAACAGTAATTACCACTGTCCGGCTGTTCAACAGCCGGACTACTGCTGTCCGATTGTTCTACAGTCGGACACATAAAACAAAAGCAGTTCTACTGCTTATTACATGATGGCATAGAAGTATGGAAATAACACCATTTTACTGAATCTTTGTAACATAACACCCTGAAAGGTAGAAAAACAGTGAAGGTCATAATAAAAGATTTAACAAGAGAATATGATGGGTTTTTTAAGGTTAACAAGGCCATCCTTCAACACGAGAAATTTGATGGTTCGATGAGCAGGGAGATTGACAGATTGAATTTCGACAGAGGAGACACTGTAGCCGTTATCCTCTATAATAAAACTAATAATTCTGTTGTTCTAGTTAAACAATTTCGCTATCCGGCATATGTAGACGATGGCCCCGGATGGTTGATAGAATGTGTTGCAGGAATCAAAGACAGTGATGAAGTCACAGTCGCGAGAAAGGAAGTACTGGAAGAGACTGGTTATAAGATCGGTGAGCTGAAATATCTAACACAATTCTACCCAAGCCCCGGAGGATGCTCTGAAAAAATATCCATATACCTTGCTTATATTGAAGCGAAGGGTGAAACAAAGGAAGAAAAATACTTTGGCATAGGAAACGAAGATATTCAAGTTATAGAAATTCCACTGACCAGGGCATTTGAAAAGATTAAGAATGGTGAAATCTGTGATGGAAAAACCATAATCGCCCTTTTCTGCCTTCGCGATGAACTAGAGAAAAGATAAATCGTGATAGGCAGAGGTTTAACCTTGCTTTTGCAAGTCATGCCCGAGGCAGATCCGCCCGGGCGGAGAATCCAGAAGTACATTGGACTCCTCCTGAAAAGGAGGTAAAATACCTTACTTACCAGCCAGTGCTCCATTTTCATAGAAAAAACAATTTGTTTTAAATAAATGAAACCATTATGAAGAATAAGACTGTATTTGTTGATATAGATACTCAATTTGATTTTATGAATCCCAATGGTGCTCTTTATGTCCCGGATGCTGAAGGCATAATCGATAACATAAAAAAACTCTTTGACTATGCGAAAGAACATAAGATCAAAATACTATCTTCAATAGATGCACATAAGGTTGATGATCCGGAGTTCAGAATCTTCCCTCCACATTGTTTAAAAGACACTCCAGGCAATCAAAAGATTGAAGCCAGCACATGTGAAGACCATATCATTATTGAAAATGTAAAGCAGGATATTACAGAATCCATGCTGGACCACGAACAGGTAATCGTTGAAAGCCAGACATTTGATATCTTCGAAAGCATCAACACAGACGATATTGTGAAAAAACTGGATGCACACAATTATATAGTATTTGGAGTTACAACAGACTATTGTGTAAGGGCAGCTGTTCTTGGTTTTTTAAAATGTGGACATAGTGTTTCCTTGGTCACAAACGCAGTTAAAGCAATTACAAAAGAAGGTGAAGAGAAGGCTCTTAAGGAGATGAAAGATGCCGGCGCTGTTTTCACAACCACAGAGGACATTATAGCAGGGTTAACCTAACAAAAGAAATTGCGGCTTGGCCTTCAGAGGATGATAAAAGATTATAAAAAAGAAAGAACATTAGATACTTATAATCGATCATATTGATACTTTTGTTAAGTAATGTTAAATGTTATAATTTCCACATGATAGTTATAAAATGAAAAAATATTAGGAGGTTAAAATGCCAAACACTTTAGAAATAGACAAAGACATATATAACGCCCTTGTGGAATCCTTTGGTGAAGATATGTTAAAAGATAAGATAAGCGATATTTTATTATCTGCTATAGAGAGAAGGGTGGAACAATATACTCGCGAAATACTCAAATTCGAAGAGAAATATGGGGTTTCGTTCAAAGAATTTGAGCAAATGTGGGATGAAGGCCAGATTAAAGAAAAACATAACCATGAATTAGAGAGTGATTTCATTGATTGGGAAATGCTGGATATGGAGAAGAAAGAGTTATTGTCAGTATTATCTAAACTGAAAAGATTTAAGAAAAAATGAACAACTTAAACGTTGAAGCCTTCCTTTCAGAAGTAGAAGCCGCTCTAAAAAATCACTTTACAGGATTTAAGATTCAATTTTTAATAAGAACTCCAAAGTCCCTTAAGGCTAATATTCACCTTGATAAAAATCTTTTTCTTGCGTTACGTTATAACTCAAGAAACGAAAGAACAGACTTTGCATTAATACATAATAATCAAAGGGTTTTCGGATACGATAATTTAAAGGAATGGCATTCTCATCCCTATGAAAATCCTTCAAGACATATCGCTTGTGATAAGCCATCCGTAGACAAAATCATTTCTGACATTAGAAAAGTCTACGAAGCTATTAAAAGTTGAAATATAGTCTAGTAATCTAGTAAATCTAGGGTTACCTACATTATTCACTTGGCATATTATAAAAAGTAAATTGTAGATTTGATAATATGCCCTTCTTTTTTTATCATTTGCATTTAGATACTTCTGAATACATAACAAATAGTATCCTATAGAGTTGGGTAATTATATCATAGCACAAATCCAACCATGTCAAACAAATACATCGGCAGGTGGCGCATTACTGAGATGGAACTTTGGGATGGTGACTTCATTGATCTCGTTGCTAAAGGACAAATCATCTTGAAAAATGACCAACTCGGAAAACTCCAGTTTGGTGCAGTTGAAGCTGAAATCGACTACCGAATTGAAATGATCAATAATCTTGAACGACTGGAATTCAGTTGGGAAGGTTACGATGAATCCGATCAAGTCTGTGGCAGAGGATGGGCAATAATCAAAGACAATGAGCTTCACGGAAGGCTATACTTCCATTTAGGAGATGATTCCTGGTTCAAAGCCATAAGATTCAAATAAAGAAAACAATTTAAAATTAATGGCAAAAACAAAAATAATATATAAATGTAAAGATGAACTCATCGTAAAATATATGCATCCTAGAGGAAAGGAGTATTTGTCATACGAAACGGAGATTACAGTAAAGGAAACGCTAAAAAAACACCTGTAACTATTAAGTTAAAATTTAATGGTATTTATTTTCACTGCCTAAGAGTATCAAATTGAATAATATAAATTTTCAGTAATAGTTAAAAAAGATGAAGATGGCTATTTTGCATTTTGTTTTAAATAAAATGAAAGATGCCGGCGCTGTTTTCACAACCACAGAGGAGATCATAGCAAAGTAAACTCCAAAAGAAGAGATCGCAGCTTAAAATATTCTCAGCGCTACTGTCGTATAATTCACAATGTTGAAAAGATTTGTAATATATTCAATCTTAATTATATTATTCATAATGATTTTTCCAAGATTCATAGAAAAAGGATTAATTTTTCACCCTGACAAAAGTAAAGGCATTGCAACACCTGATGTTTACGGTATTAAGTATGATGATGTTACATTCCAGACGGAAGACGGCCTGAACCTGCACGGTTGGTTCGTCTCCGGTAAAAAGTCCTCACCCGATGCTGACCTGCCCGCCGGACGGACGGACAGGCATACACTCCTATGGTTTCACGGTAATGCCGGCAATATAAACCACAGACTTGATAACTTAAAGATGATATATGAAAGAGTGCCAGTAAATGTCTTTATTATTGACTATCGCCAATACGGCAGAAGTGAAGGCAAGGTATCAGAAGAGGGAACATATCTCGATGCCAGAGCAGCCCTTGCGTACCTGCATTCACGAAAAGATATAAATCAGGAAAAGATCATCTTCTTTGGCCGTTCACTTGGCAGTGCAGTAGCCGTTCATCTCGCCTTAGAAGAGCAATGCCGTGCCCTGATTCTCGAAACTCCATTTACTTCTATACTGGAGATGGGGAAAAAGCTATATCCATACCTGCCTGTCAGACTTTTATTAAAGACAAAATACGACTCCCTTTCAAAGATAAGAAACATAAAAGTACCAATCCTCATCATGCATGGAGACAAAGACAAACTTGTGCCGTTTGAACACGGTAAAAGATTATATGATATGGCCAATGAACCCAAGGAGTTCTACACCATCCCCGGAGCCGGACACAATGATACGCATATTGTGGGCGGAGAAGAATATTTCGAAGTGATCAAGAATTTTGTAAATAAGCTGTAAAAGGGGACAGGCTACTTTTTGCTCGATACCATTTTAACCCAATTATTTACACCATATTTATTCCAAAAAGTAGCCTGTCCCCTTTTACTTTAGTAATTTCTTTATAACCTGCATTGCAAGCATGAGTATGTGGCCGTCATAGTTCTTAATCATTTCTATTACCGAATCATCGCCGCCTTTATCCCCGACCATCTTTTCCAGCTCTCTCTTTATATCGTCATCAGATTCTTTTCTCTTTATCTGATCCAGTACGTTACATACTCCCGGTATATCTGAGTCCTCCAGTGAGTCCCTTAGCTTTGATATCAGTATCTGTATATTATCATCTGCGACTGTACCCATTCGCTTTGCAAGATTCCTGTCCACCAGCTTCCTGTGGATCATCTCATCTACTTCCTCAAGTTTATCAAAATGGATTCCCGCCTCTTTCTCCCATGATTCAAGTTGTTCAATCGATAAAGCCATTACTTTCTCTCCTTTTTATATTTTATGAATGCGTCAGGTAAGCAATCAATTATGTCAGTAGCTATCATTGATAACTCTCCCTTCTTCTTTGCTGCCATATTACCTGCCATACCATGGATATACACACCAAGTTGTGAAGCGGCAAAAACGTCAAGTCCCTGACCGATTAACGACACAATAATCCCAGTCAGGACGTCACCTACACCGGCCGTTGCCATACCTGGATTGCCTGTCCGGTTAACGTATGACTTCCTGTAATCAGCAACTATAGTTTTATCACCCTTTAATACCAGAACAAATTTCTTTTCTCCTTTTAACTTCTTTTGAATTGATTGAACAAACTGCGCTGCAGTGTCAAGTCTCTCTTTCTGCACGTCCTTCGCTGAACGAAGACCTGTCAGGCGTGACATCTCTCCCGGATGAGGTGTTAATACTACGTTCTGTTTTATCTTGTGCAACACATTTACATTATTCGCTAACGCATTAAGCCCGTCGGCATCAATTACCATGGTGCGTTCTATGTTCTTTATTAACCAGAGGATGAGTTCTCTTGTCTCCAGATGTTGAGAAAGGCCGGGGCCTAATGCTACAACATCATGTGATTCGCACAATTTCATAATATCTTTGCGGCCCTTGTTAGACAACGTCGATGCCTTAGTTTCAGGAAGGGGATGTGTCATCACGCATGTAAGCTTTACTTCCATTATGGGGTTCAGGCTTTCAGGAATGCCCAGTGTAACGATACCTGATCCGCTTCTCAATGCAGCTTTGGAGCAAAGGTATGAGGCTCCTGTCATGCCGGGAGAACCGGCAAGGATCAGCACGCGTCCGTAGCTACCTTTGTGAGTATTCTTCTTCCTGGGAGTTAACAGCGGCAGATTTTTTACTCGAAGCATAATTAACAATTACCAAAGTTGATATATTTATGTAGCCGCAACCTTCAGGTTGCGTAATATTTACATGAAATTTTTATATATCCATTAATATGATGAGAAACGCAGGCTAAAGCCTGCGGCTACTTATTTAACATTATTTATCAGAGATGCAACATAAGCAGCCCCGAAACCATTGTCTATATTTACAACTGTAACATTTGCAGCACAACTGTTTAACATTGCCAGGAGAGGAGTAATGCCTCCAAAACTGGCGCCATATCCAACACTTGTCGGCACACCGATAACAGGGCAAGCCACCATTCCCCCCACCACACTGGCAAGTGCTCCTTCCATGCCTGCAATAACTATAATCACCCTGGCGGCAGAGATCTCTTTTTTGTTTCTAAGCAGACGATGTATACCTGCAACTCCAACATCACAAAGCACTTTTACATTGTTCCCCATTATCTCCGCAGTCTCTTTTGCTTCCTCAGCAACAGGAATGTCTGAGGTACCGGCAGTTACAATCAGTATCGACCCCTTCTTCTTTTTTGAGCGAGAGTTCTTAATAACTATAGTTCCGGCCACATCATTATATCTGGCCTTTTTGAATTTTTGAGAAATACATTTATATATCTCCTCGTTAGCACGGGTTGCCAATAAATCAACCCCGTGCTTAATTATCTGGGTAGCAATCTTAAGAACCTGTTCCGGCGTCTTGCCCGCACAGAATATCACTTCAGGAAACCCACAGCGTATAGTCCGATGAGTATCAACCTTGGCAAATTCCAGGTCTTTGTAAGGCATATCCTTAAAACTATGCAAGGCTTTCTCTATTGTAAGTTCGCCTTTTTTTACTTTTGTTAAAAGTTTCTTGATAGAGTTATCGTCCATTGTTAGTACCCTAATATGCAGGATGCCTGTTAAGCACCAAATAACAAATTCCAAATAACAAACAATTTTCAATATCTAAATCCAAATGACTAAAACCCTGTTTAGAATTTCTGTCATTCGACATTCGAGTTTGTCTCGAATTTCGAAATTAGGATTTACTTTTATTGCTCGGAAAACTGTTTCGACAAAGAATTAAAGTGCAACCCTTTTCAAGCTACGGCATTGCCTCAACTTCAAGTCCCGAGAATTCTTCTTCATTATACTTATGGTATGCCAGTCCTGCTACCATAGCAGCATTGTCCATACACAATTTCTTTGAAGGATAATAGAGTGGTATATCCCGTTGCTTTGCAGCATCTGCAAGCCTTTGCCTTAACCTGGAATTGCAGGCAACTCCACCACCCAGGATTATACTTCTGGCAGAAAATTTAGTTGCGGCAAAAATAGTTTTGTTTACCAGGACATCAACAACTGCTTCCTGAAAACTTGCCGCAAGGTCTGCGATCTCCCGGTCCTTTAATTCAGGTATTTCGCCGGTACTCTTTGAATCCTGACCCAGGCAGTGATACAAGACTGCCGTTTTAACTCCACTAAAACTAAAATCAAGAGAGTCCTTTTTCAAATAAGACCGGGGAAACAAAATTGCCTTCCCGTTACCTTTCTGTGAGATAGTATCAATCTCCGGCCCGGCCGGATAGCCTAAACCTAAAATCTTACCAACTTTATCAAACGCCTCCCCTGCCGCATCATCAATAGTCCCCCCGACCTGTTCATGTCTTGTTTCGCTTTGTGTCATGAACAAAGAGGTATGTCCACCAGATACTACAAGGCTGATTGCCGGATAATCAATATCTTCATGTTCAATCTTACTTGCATAAATATGTGCATGTAAATGATTGATAGTTAAAAGCGGCACCTTCAATATCCAGCTCAACGTCTTGGCAGTCGTAAGCCCGATTAATAATGCACCTATAAGACCCGGTGTGTTTGCCACAGAGATTGCGTCTATATCTTTAAACTTAATATTAGCCTCTGTAACAGCTTTGTCAATCACTGTTATAATAGTATCTGTGTGTGCACGACAAGCTATTTCGGGAACTACACCTCCAAATCTTGAATGAAGATCCTGTTGGGATGCTACTATGTTTGAATGGACTTTTATACCGTCTTCTACTACGGAAGCAGACGTTTCATCACATGACGTTTCGATACCCAGGATTATCATATGTATATAACGTAGTTGATTAGGCGCTGAAAGCGGCCTTTTTTCTAAGCTTTAGGAAGTTTTTTGCGTGTCATAAAAAGTTAAAAGTGACTACCCGCCTGCCAATCAGTTCGGGCAGGAAGTTTGAAGTGAGCTAAAGTTGAGGAATCTATTAACTTTAGGCACTTTAGTTCACTTAAGACACTTCAAACTTTTATTCGGCATAAACTCAACCGAACGGCATGGTAGAACAGTCTCTAAGGTGACAATCCCCAGTCAAAGAAAGCAAGAAATTGTCGACTAATCAGATCCTGTTGTTTTGGCATAAACCCTTATGCCTTTCAATACGTCAATCGCCCTGGAAAGTTGTATATCAACAAATTTCCCTTCATCATTGCGCTTTTCGATATCATTGGAAGGCTCTTCTTGGTCTTTCGTACGTATGTCTGTTGCATGAGTTATGGCCAGGTTTTTATGCAGTTCTCTTATTTCCTTATTTGTAAGGTCCACCTTTATATCCGGTTCAATACCCACTCCATCAATCAGGGTGCCGGATGGTGTATAGTATTTGGCTGTTGTCAGCTTCAAGGCAGTATCCTTATTTTCTATTGGTATCAAGCTCTGGACAGAACCCTTTCCAAAGGTTTTAGTCCCCAACAAAAGACCGCGATTGTGATCTTTGACGGCGCCTGCAACAATTTCAGAGGCACTGGCACTGCCATTATTAACCAGTATTATCAATGGGAAATCATTATATGTTCCTGATCTATGCGCCTTGTATTTATGTTCCTGTGACTTGTGCCTGCCTTTTGTAGAAACGATGACACCTTTCTTAATAAACTTGTCCGACATATCTACTGCAATATTCAAAAGACCGCCCGGATTAAATCGCAGATCCAGGACAAGAGCCTCCATTCCCAATTTTTCTAATTCCTCAATTGAAGCATCCAGATCAGTTATTGTATTATCCTGAAAACCGGTAACTGCAACATAGCCAATCTTACTCTCTTTATCAACAATCCTCGTGCCACGCGTACTTTTAATCTGAATTTTTGCCCGTTCAACAGTTATGTCAACCGTATCTCTTTCTCCCTCATGCAGCACCGTTAATACAACTTTAGTGTTTGGTTTGCCACGAAGTACTTCAATAGCCTCACGAATTGTAATATTTTTTGTCGATTCTCCATCGATCTTGAGTATTTTATCCCCAATAAACACCCCCGCCCGAAATGCCGGTGAATCAACAATTGGTGTCAGGACAGTCAAAATACCGTCCTTTATAACGACTTCAATACCCAGCCCTTCAAATACGCCTCCTGTTTCAATCCTCAACTCTTCAAGATGTTTTGAGTCAATGAACTGGCTATATGGGTCCAGGCTGCCAAGCATACCTTTATATCCACTCTTAAGTAGCGCCCTGAGTTCAACTTCATCAACGTATTTATTCTGTATTTCCTTTATTACGGTTATGAACTCTTCAAAATCCTGATAATAAACATCCGGAGCAGTTTCTTTCTCTGCTTGCGCATGCAGACCGCATGGGGTTAAAGAGAAAAAAATAATTACTATCCAGATAAAATTAAAACAACTCCTTGTTGCTAACACTGAAAACTTCTCCTTCATTTTAGATAATGTATGTGGTGGGCAGAGCCGGAATCGAACCGGCGACACCGGGATTTTCAATCCCGTGCTCTACCAACTGAGCTATCTGCCCTGGAATATCATGCAGAGTAATTCATGCCTGCCCGCCAGTCTGCAGGCTGTGTCAGAATTGTCATCCCGAATTCATTTCGGGATCTCTTAAGTTACTAAGTCGTTGTAAACATTAGATCCTGAAACAAGTTCAGAATGACAAATTGGCCGTTTTTGCTATTGTGACACAGTCTGCTGTTAGGCGGGAATAGCCCTACTCTGTTAAAACCTTTTTAGAATGCCTATTCGTGAACCTCATTTTGTCCCGCTCCATCTGCCGTTTCAATTCATCAGCATTTTCAAATTTAGTTTCTTCTCTCAATTTATAAAGAAACCGTACTTCCAGATCCTTTCCGTAAATCGATTCATTAAAATCAATTATGTGAACCTCGACCAGAGGCTCGTTATCGTCAGTATCTTTCTCGAACGTGGGACAAGTCCCTATATTGGTTATGGCATTATATTCCCTGTCATCCAGAAATGCCTTAGTAGCATAGACCCCGGAAGGAGGCCTTATCTCATGGTGAAGATTAAGATTGGCAGTGGGGAATCCTAACCCCGTACCGCGGCCAACACCCTTAACTACCGTACCAAGCACAGAAACACGCCTACCCAACATTCCTTTCGCTTTCTGCAAATTCCCTTGAATAATTTCTTTTCGTATGGCTGTGCTGCTTGTTATTTCACCTTCAATTTCTGCAGGTTCACACACAACCACTTCGAATCCATATTTCTCTGCAAAATCAGAGACCATTGATGCGTCGCCCCTTCTATCCTTGCCAAATGAACAGTTAAATCCAAGCACGACTACTTTGGCCCCGAGCCATTCATAAATTACCTTAGCTATAAAATCCTCAGCACTGATTTCTGCAATCTTTTTATCAAACTCCAACACAACTGTCACATCAACTCCCAGTTGTTCAAACAAGACCAACCTGTGTTCGAGTGATGTAATGCAGGACTGTTGTGTCTGTGAAAGAAAGCTTTTTGGATGGCGATCAAAGGTCAGGATTATCGATTCTCCGTTTCCCTTATTCGCCAGATCTATAGTTTTCTGAATAACCTCTTGATGGCCTGAATGCACTCCATCAAACACCCCTAATGTAACAACAGGCCAGTTAAGCTTTCTTTCTATCTTTTTGTTTATACCAAAAACTGTATCCAAGTTTACCCTCTCAACCTCTTCTTTTTCCTAATGAAGCCTTTTTGGCCACCCAGAGTTCCCATTCTGTTATGAACGCCAATTGCTTTTCCCTTAAATACTGTTCCATTATTGAATCTTCTTCCTCTTCAAATTTTCCCGGATCAACCGTCTTTCTCTCTACCAGCGTTACCACATAACATCTTTGTATGCCTTTGTCTTCAACTGCAATGGCTGACTCTCCAACTTTCAGACCAAATACAGTCTCAACAATTTTAGCTTTATCCTGCCCCAATACCTCTATATCATCATCGTTACTGATAATTCCCGGCCTGGTGATATAATTTGTTCCTATTATATCTATTTTACCTGTCTCACTTTCAATAGATTTTATTCCCTCTTCAAAGGACGTCTCGTTAATCTTCTCAAGGCATTTTTCAGCAATCTTCTCTGCCTCTTCAAATCCCTTTGCATAACTCAGATCCCTGGCAACCCTCTCACAAATTTCTTCATAAGGCGGTGTATGCGGGGCTACTTTCTCTATCACCCGATAAATAAGTTTACCTTGCGTAGAACTAAGGGGCGGAGAAGGATCATTTATATCCCGGTCAAATACCTGCTGGGGAAATTCGGGAAGATCTATCAACACTTCGAATAACTCATCCTTTGCAAAATAGTTTGTTCCATCAGTCGAGTTTGTTGGAATAACATACTCAAGGTCATGTTTCTCCGCAAGATCAGGAAAGCTGATAAACTCCTCCTTGTCAATCATTTCGTATATTTCTTCATCCGCATCAGCAATCTGCTTGTTAATCTTAGCATCGTACCTTTTGTAAAATATGTTATTTTTAATTTGCTCCTTCACTTCCTCAAAGGGCTTGAATTCTACTACAGAAGTTTCCGATGAAGCTTCTTCTGACGTTCCCTCCGAAGCTTCCTCTGGGGCATCCTCTGAATCCTCTTCTTCATCTTCCGTTCTGAACATAAGGTCCTTTTTCTCTTCGTAATAATTAAGCATTTCTTCATCAGTAATAGAAGCTTTAGTCTCTCTTTCTACTGCGGCATTCTTTGTTATCACATATTCCATCTTAACCTTCTCAGGTTCTTTATAACCCCATCTTCCCTCTTCAACACTCGGAAAGGCTTCACTGTGCTTATCGTAAAAAGCTCTGACTTCGTCTTCCTCAACCTTAACATTACCGATAAAATCTCTGGCGTTAAGGGCTGCATATTTTACTTTTACTTTTTCATTTTCCTTGATGTATCTCTGTAATGCCTCGTCCCTGGTAATCTTTACTGAATCTTTTAAAAGGAATAGAAGTTTTTTGCTTAAAAGATATTCCTTAATAGTTTTTTCAAACTGATGCTCCGTCAAATGTAATGCCGACCCGAGCATACGCCTGAAAGCTTCTTTGTCTTCAAAGATACGCGGGTCAACAGGAAAGAAATTCCGCACCTCCTGCGCAAGTTCTTCTTTAGATACGAAAACACCCATTTTCTCAGCCTGGATAAAAAGCGCCATCTGAGCCCATACCATTTTAGCAACAGGTTCTTCTGTATCTCTGAAAAAGATCCTCGCCCATCTGGTCGCAGTATCAGTAAACTGTCCCTGTGTGACTTCTGTACCATGAATTTCTCCGATAGCAGGTTTTGGTACCAGATATTCTGCCGCCGGACCAATTCCCCATATTACCATCAAAAATACGACTAAAGTACCTAAGAGTTTTTTCTGATTTCTTCTAAACCAACCTGTCGCTGCCATGTATACCTCACATTAAGTTATTCCAAACGTTAAACTAAGCACAGGAAACTCTTTATTACAATGAATTCCCAGGATTCTTGTACAAATGCGAATTCTGAATTATATAAAGCATCGTTATAACTATCAACAGCTTTTTGTAATAATTTAATGCTTTAATTTATTTGGAAGAATATTGACAAATGTGTTAAGCTGGGAAAAAATCAATAATCTTCAATCAACAATCTACAATAGACAATCCATAGGAGGGAGTTAGAAATTGGTTAAGACAAACAAGAATAAATTAGTAATGCAATCAGTAGTAGGACAAATATCAAGCCCCACTTTTGCAAGTACACCTTATGTCATCAGCGCTGACGGCAAACCAATGGTTCTTCCGAGTGTTGGTGGGATTACATACAACGTCAGGGTTGGAGACCCTGCAATCGGCTGGGCTGCCGATCATGTGGAACCGGGAGTCAGCATGACTAATACAGAAAAGTCCATCGGAAGCTGGTCGCCAAATGCGGGACTTAATACACTGGCATGCGCAGGAAATGAAGTAAAGGTTATCTCAGGAGACGCCAAGGGGTCAAAAGGTTATGTAATTGGAAAACACGGCGGTATAGAACATGTGATAATCGACTTCCCCCCAAAGACCCTTGAGAAGATGGTGGTAGGAGACAGGATGCAGATAAAGGCGTATGGGACAGGATTAGTCCTGACAAATCACTATCCTGACATACACGCAATGAACATCTCTCCCCGTCTTTTATCAAAGATACCTGTAAAAGAAGCGAAAGGTATCCTCAAATTCCCGGTGACCCATGTAGTCCCGGCAGCAATTATGGGATCGGGACTGGGCTCCAGTCACAGCTACTCAGGTGACTATGACATCCAGATGTTCGATAAGAAAGTCGTAAAAAAATTCGGACTTGGAACACTCAGGTTTGGAGATTTCGTGGCAATATCTGATGCGGATCACTCTTACGGAAGAATATACAAGACCGGCGCTATTTCAATCGGCATCGTAGTCCATTCAGACTGTGTTATCGCAGGCCACGGCCCCGGTGTAATGACAGTACTCACATCCGGCAAAGGCAAGATCAAGCCCGTAATAAACAAGAAATCAAATTTAGTACATTATTTAAAACTAAAATAAAACATAATAGTTCACCCTCTCCCAGCTTAAACGACTTACGTCTTTCAGGCTGTGAGGAGGGTTTAAACTATTATACAATTCTTTTACTTCATAGCGGTTACATCCATGATGGTAAATACTCAATGTGATAAATGTCAATAACCAACCAGAAGAGCTTTGTCCAGGCAGTAGTAATCCTGCGCAGCTTATCAGGATCATCCCTCAGTTCCTCAGCAAACAGGTTAAACAGATATTGATGGATGTACCCCCAAAGGGCGATATTCAATCTCATCGGTATATACATTTCCTCCAACCCGAATGTAGGAACATGTATAGCTCCAACCCATCTAATATGATTAAGAAAATCTTCGTCAAATTTACACTCCAGTATTCTGAGAAGAAACTTTTGCTGCTTCGCCCTCCTGACGTCAACGTATTTCGTAGCAATCTGCCCTGTTTCATCCCTGAACCACTTGGACAACCATGGATCCTTTATCAGTTTTTCATAATAAATATGATCAAGGATTGTCTTCAGGTTTGCGGCAATTATCTCTTTTGATTCTTTAATCGCCTCTGTATCTTTATCAGTATAACCCACACATTGAGCCATATACTCAAAGCGCTTTACGATATCCATACTCGTTTCCCTGTGAAGATCCCATGCCTGTTTAAATTCGGGAACATCTAAAACCTTTGTCGGCTTACCGGCAGATTTCTTCTCTTTTGCCTCCATGGGATACATCTTCATGTATGCATCTGACATAATCGACATCTACTCATTCTCCCTTCTTTTTTTAAAAAAATTCTCTTATAATTATCTAAAATATACTAATCTGTAATGATTGTTAGATAGTAACAGGGTTGTGTTGTAAAGTCAACTACTTTTTTAAAAAGTCATATCTTCTTGATATTATTTAATTTAGCAGATTAAAGATATTTATTAATAATATTATTGTTGTAACAAGTTAATCACTTAACTAAAACATAGGCTCCTCAGTACGTAGTAGTTGCCCATCTAGTCGGGCGTAAAATCAATAAGAAAACATGAAAATTAAAAGCTCTAAATTAAACAAAACTGTCACCTTTTATTGCCTGTTTTCTCTCCTATTAAGCAGCACTCTTTTATGCAACTTCTCAAATGCAGAATCTATAAAAAGGGGCGATGCACAACAGAATCTTTTAATAGAGAAGATAAGGCTGGCTATGGATGCAAATTACCGAATGGACACCGAACGGTCTGAAGATATCTTCAATGAGGCGATTAGTGAATGGCCCGAAGACCCGATGCCTTATCTCTTCAAAGGAGGTCTCTACCTCAACAAGTTCCGCTATCTCAATGAGAATATGGAGGAAGAAAGGAAAAGGCTGAAGGAACAGATACTTTACCTGAACAATAAGGTTATTGATATTGCCCGCAAACAAATTAAGGAGAACCCGGATGATGTGAGAGCATATTATTGTCTGGGAGGAGCAAATGGCAACCTGGGAAGATTTTATATCCTCAACGGCAAGTGGCTGAGGGGTTACTGGAAAGGCAAAAAGGGATTTAAGATTCTTGAAAAGATTGTGGAAAAAGACCATAAATATTACGACGCATATGTTGGCCTGGGCATATATCACTATTTCTCTGCCACCCTGCCCAAGGTCGTAAAGGTCTTGTCATTTCTCCTTGGCGGACCCAAAGGTGATAAGGAGAAAGGGATCAATGAACTCGAACTCGTTCGTGACAATGGTACTTTACTGTCGATCGAGGCTAGAAGGGTACTCCTCAGGGTTTTTCGTTTTGAAAAAGATTGGAACGGCTTTTATCATACCTCCAAATGGTTTGCAGAACATTATCCGGAAAATATCAATTTCCAGATACCTTACATATACGGACTCACAAAAGAGAGACGATATAGCGATGCTCAACATCAGTTGAGCAAAGTTGATTCCATGCTGGAGAATGATCCGGCACGTTTGCCAATCAGTTTACGAGTCAAATATTACAGATACTCCGGCCTCTTAGATTACAATCTCGGTGAATACTCAACGTCAGTAGAGTCATATCTGAACGCAATTGATTTAAGCCGCTCTAAATGGCCGCCTGAAAGAATATGGCCGGAAGACTATTATTACCTTGCCACGTCTTATGCCGGACTGAAAAAAGAAAAATATGCATTTAAATACTTGAGGAAAGCTATTATAAAGGATTGGAAAATGGTTGATTTCGAAGAACAACCGGAATGGCAGCCATACAGACACAGCATTACAAACAGAGCCGTTAACCGAATAAAAATGAAGGAAGAAAACAGATGATAGATAACCCCAATTGGCTCAAGCCGGAAGGAAGCGCCTACTTTCATCAAATCTCGCAGGATTGCATAAAGAAATTAGTTGAATGTATGGAAGGTATTGATATAGAGGAGATTGATTGTGATACCTGCATTAAAATGCAGGAAATATTAAGTGATGAAATAGAAGATCCGGAGTTTTTTGAATTTGCAATAGACAATCTCAGTGAACTGGCTTCGTATATTGCTGAAGGAAAAGTAAATATCAGGATTCACAGGAATGATGTAGATGAGTTGTGGTTTGATGTAGATGAAGTATAGTGCGGCATAGCCGCAACAAAGTTTGAAGTGCCTTAAGTGAACTAAAGTGCCTAAATTTAAAAAATATTTTTCCACAACTTTAGCTCACTTCAAACTTTAGACACTTTTAACTTTTCCAGAATAATGTTTATAAAAAAACCCCTTTGTATTCAAGGAAATACCAGAGTAGATGAAAAATAAAAGATTTTTTGTTCTAATCGTAATGTTTGCCATAACAGGCATAGTAGCAATGTCAGGATGTTCACGTAATCAGGAGACATTAACCTGGACAGAAGTAATAAGTGATATCAGAGATAAGTACCCTGATGTTAATCAGATCCGGACGGATGAGTTATATTCATGGCTGACTGCTCCTGACAGTGAGCCTGCAATTATAATAGATGCCAGGGCAAAGGAGGAATTTTACGTAAGCAATATTACAGGAGCAATGAATATACCTTATGACAAAGACCCCCTGAAACATCTCACAGACATCAAACCGGACCGCCCAATTGTCGTCTATTGTTCCGTAGGTTATCGTTCTTCCATCCTGGCAAGAAAATTACAGGACGCTGGTTTTACGAGAGTATACAACCTGGAAGGATCAATCTTCAAGTGGGCAAATGAGGGAAGGCCGCTTGTGCAAAGCCAGACAACAGTTCACAAGGTACATCCTTATAATGCGCATTGGGGAAAACTGCTTGAGAAGAAATACCATTAAAAAGGGACACATCCCATTTATTCCCTTAGAAAACTTTTCCAATCCTACTTGGACTTGTATAAATGGGATGTGTCCCTTTTTAAAACTATAATGCCCCTGTTTTTCTTATATCATTATCAATAAATTCATCAGCAGCATACGGGCCCCAGGTACCGGCCCGATAAAGGTGAATATGAGGTAACTCTTCATTTGCCCATCCTTCAAGTATACCATTCACTAACGTCCACGCTACTTCAACTTCATCCTGCCGGATAAAGAGAGTGCTGTCACCTAATATAGCGTCTAAAATCAGGCGTTCGTATGCTCCTGGCGGCTCTATATCAAAAACATTTTCGTAACAAAATTCCATGTCTTTAGGCTCTAAAATCATTTTCGGGCCAGGAACTTTCATGCCTATGGACAGGCGTATCCCTTCATTAGGTTGAACGCGCAAAGAGAGCATATTTGGTTTCATACGGCCACGTTCTTCTATCGCCTCATCATCCTTTATATGACTGAAAAGAGCGAGAGGCGGCTGTCGAAATTCAATATTTACTTCGGTAAGACGTTCTGTCAGTGCCTTTCCGGTACGAAGATAAAACGGTACACCGGCCCAGCGCCAATTGTCCACATGTAGCTTCAGCGCCACAAAGGTCTCGGTCACGGAACTAGGCTTAACACCTCCCTCTCTTAAATAATCCGGAATCAGTTTTCCATTTATTGTACCTGCCGCATATTGTCCACGTACGGAACACTCATTAACTTCATGCATTTCAATGGGAGGAATAGCACTCAGTAACTTTACTTTTTCATCGCGAACAGCATCAGGCGCAAAAGATGCAGGCGGCTCCATAGCAATAAGCGCCAACAATTGCAACATGTGATTTTGTACCATGTCGCGGAGCGCACCTGAATTATCATAATAGCCGCCACGTCCCTCCACACATACGGCCTCTGCAACTGTGATATGAACATGACTCACGTAGCGACGATTCCAAAGCGGCTCAAATATACTATTGCCGAAACGGAACGCCATTATATTCTGAACGGTCTCCTTACCCAGATAATGATCGATACGATAAATCTGGCTCTCATCTAATACTGATGATAAACCTTTATTTAAAGCACAAGCAGTTTCAAGGTCTCGCCCAAAGGGTTTCTCAACTATGGCTCTTGTCCAGCGACTTCTATCATTTGGATCTGATATATGTCCGGATTGACCAAGCATTGCAACTATTCCGGAAAAAACGCTGGGAGGTGTAGAGAGGTAAAACAGGCGGTTAGCTTTGGCAGAATCTATTCCACGTTCTTCATCAAGCTTATCTATTAATTCTTTTAAATTATGAAAACTTTTACTGCTGTCATAGTTTCCGGTTTGGTAATAGCAAGATGAGCTAAAAACTTTTAATTCCCCGGACCCTGCCTCAGGCTTAGACCGGGAAAATTCCACTAAAGCATCTTCAATTTCAACACGAAATTGTTCATGAGATTTTTCACGTCTGGCAAATCCTACAATCGTGGTCTTCTCTGTAAGCAGACCATCTTTGGCCAATTGAAACAGAGCCGGTATCAATTTGCGTTTTGTCAAATCACCAGAGGCGCCAAAGATAACTATGGTGGCATGCTCGGCTTTCTTCATTTCTTACCCCTTTTTAGTATGTAAGATTATAGCTTTTGTTGTATTCACTACTCCTCCCAGTCAGCATGAAAGGTACCCGGTTTATCAATACGCTCAAAGGTATGCGCCCCAAAAAAATCCCTTTGTGCCTGAATCAGATTAGCAGGCAAACGTTCGCTGCGGTAAGAATCGTAATATGCCAGTGAAGCGCTCATAGCCGGCATGGGAATACCTGATTCTATTGCAGTCCGGATAACAAAACGCAATGATTCCTGACGTGTATTTATGGCTTTCTGAAATTCCTCATCTACCAGTAAGTTGGGTAAGTCTTTATAACGGTTATAAGCATTAGTTATATCATTAAGTAGTCTTGCCCGGATAATACAACCTGCTCTCCAGATTTTTGCAATTGCTCCTAAATCCATGTTATACCCGTACTCCAAAGACGCTTTTTTAAGCAGACTCATACCCTGAGCATAAGAACAGATCTTGGACACATAAAGCGCATCTCTTGTTGCATCTATCAACTTTTGTGAATCACCTTCATACTTTTTTGCAGGACCTGTTAATACACTTGAAGCATGCACACGTTCTTCCTTTTGTGAAGAGATAATACGACCATTAACCGCAGCAATAATTGTAGGTATCGATATCCCCAATTCCAGAGCGTTTTCTCCCATCCATCTGCCTGTTCCTTTTTGCCCGGCCTTATCCAATATTACATCTACTAATGGCTTACCGGTATCGTCATCAACCTTACTGAAAACTTTTGCTGTTATCTCAATCAGAAACGAGGACAATTCCGCTTTATTCCACTCTGTAAAAATTTTGTGAAATTCCTGAGCAGATAGTCCAAGGGCTCGTTTGAGCAAATAATAAGCCTCGGCAATCAGCTCCATGTCACCATACTCAATGCCATTGTGTACCATTTTAACATAATGCCCTGAACCTCCGGGGCCTAAATAGGTCACACAGGGTTCCCCATCTTCATCTGCCTTTGCAGCTACCGCATTCATGATAGGTTCAACTTCCTTGTAGGCATCTCTGGAACCGCCCGGCATCAGACTTGGCCCCCATAAAGCGCCTTCCTCTCCACCGGAAACACCCATACCAAAGAAATTGAAACCCTGAGACTCCAGCTCATTAGCCCGCCGTTCTGTATCAGTGAAAAAAGAGTTTCCCCCATCTATAATCAAATCACCCTTATCTAATAACGGAATGAGTTGCTGGATAGTAGCGTCGACAGGCGCACCGGCCTTAACCAGCAACATGATCTTGCGAGGGCTTTCCAGTGCATCAACAAATTCCTCTAATGTATATGCAGGCTTGATATTCTTGCCGGCGGCAGGGCCTGCAATATATTTCTCTGTTGCTTCGGCCGTTCGGTTATAAACAGCAACGCTGTAACCGTTACGTTCAACATTGAGTACAAAATTCTGTCCCATGACTCCCAGACCTATCAGGCCAAAAACTTGCTTATCCATAATTACTATTTATCCTCTCTTATAGTCAAGTTTGAAGTGACTAAAGTGATCTAAAGTGCCTAAAGTTAATGTAATATGATCTCTTAATTGGCTCACTTCTTCCCAATAGACGTAAAAATAGCAAGTAATTCACTGCACTCTTCATAGTCTGATTTTACTTTTTCCCAGGATAACCATTTCGCCTCTACAATTACTTCTATCCAATATTGAGTTTCACTCGCTTCACTCTCACATATTTTAATCTTGTTTTTGAAATCTGGCTTACTTCTTGCTCGATTAGATTCTCGATAATTTGCTCCAATAGAAGTTCCGGATTTTGTGATCTGATTTCTTATAACCCTGCCCTCAGGTGTATTGGGTAAAGCTGTTGATAAACGTATAGCATTCACCGCAAATTTACGCGTGCGTTTTTCAAGCTCTTTAGAAAATTCTTTGTTATCCACAACTTTAGTTCACTTTAAACTTCCTGCCCGAACTGATTGGCAGGCGGGTAGGCACTTTTAACTTTTTATGAGACTCAAAAAACTTTCAAAGAAAAGAATGCTTTACAAAGTAATAATATACTGTTTAAGGGAACATAACTTCTCTTGCGTTTTTATTGATTAAAACCATAGCTTCAGAATCCAACATCCAGTGAATCGTACCGTTTTCAGGATTGATCATGGATGCAGGAAATTCTTTAGCAGGTTGTTTAATACTTATTATGCGCTGGACAATTTCTGACTTGGACCTCCCGGAAGCAAGAAATAAAACCTCCCTGGCCGCATTAAGTACAGGGAATGTCAAGGTCACACGCCATGTATCCAAACCTGAAACAAAGACGGCAACCGTATACAGCTTACATTCTTCAACCGCATCTGTACCAGGAAAGAGTGAAGCGGTATGACCGTCTTCCCCTATCCCAAGCAATATTATATCAAAACACGGTGAATCTTCTTTAAAATGGTTATGCAGTAACTCCGCATACTCCTGGGCTGCCTGCTCAGGCGCAACTTCTCCCCGAATCCTATGTACATTACCATCCGGTATCCCGACGTGATCAAGAAGCGTTTCCTTAGCCATCCTGAAATTACTATCCTCATGCTCCGGAGGAACCATTCGTTCATCACCCCAGAAAAGATGAAGCCTGTCCCAATCCACACGATCCCGGTAAGTACTCTCGGCCAGCATTGAATATATTTCACGAGGAGTGTTGCCGCCAGCCAATGCCATATTACACAAACCTCTCTCCTGTATAGCCTGTCCAATTTCATTAACAACCCGCTCTGTAGTTGCGGTTACCATTTTCTCTTTATTTGGATATACGTGAATATTCCTTTTCATAATTTACCTTAACGCAGAGGCGCAGAGGTCGCAAAGGAAAAAACTTTGAAAAATGGGAAAAAGATACAGGTGTAGGGGAGTATTGTTCGCCGCAGCGAATCTGCCTAAGGCACGACAGTACTCCCCTACAAAACAACAAAATTATCCACCAATTTTCATCATTTACTTTTAAAAAATAATATCTCTGCGACCTCTGCACCTCTGCGTTAGATTATTACCCCTTTGCTTTCTTTATAACATTCTTTGCCACCTGCACCACTCTCTCCGTAGTAAAACCGTATTCTTTAAATAAATCCTTTGCAGGCGCCGAAGCGCCAAAACTCTTGAGTCCGAATATACCACAATCATCCGCTCGTCCGGTATATCCGTGCCAGCCGTAAGTTGATCCCGCTTCAACTATAACGCGCGCCTGCACGGAATCAGGTAAAACTGATTTCTGGTAATCTTTTTCCTGACTTTGATAGAGACTGCAGCACGGCATACTTACTACCCTTGCCTTGATTCCCTCATTTGTTAATTGATCATACGCATCAAGACATAATTGAACTTCAGAGCCGGTTCCTATCAGAATAACATCAGGAGTGCCTTCACTCTCAATCAGGACATAAGCACCCTTTAATGCACCATCAGCCGGAGCGTATTTTGAACGATCAAGAGTAGGTATACCCTGGCGGCTCAAAACAAGCGCAACAGGACGATCCTTGAGCTTCATAATATACTTCCACATTACCGACAATTCATTAGCATCTGAAGGACGGATGACGTCCAGATCGGGCATTGCACGTAATGCAGCTAAATGTTCGACAGGCTGATGTGTCGGCCCATCTTCACCAACACCAATACTGTCGTGAGTAAAAACATAAATTGCAGGCTGCTTCATCAAAGAAGATAAGCGAATTGCAGGACGTACATAATCTGAAAAAACAAAAAAAGTAGCCCCATACGGCCTGATCTTGCTGAGAGCCATTCCATTTATAACAGCTCCCATAGCATGTTCACGAATGCCGAAATGGAGATTTCTGCCGCCATAATCTTCTCTATTAAAACTCGTAGTCTCTTTTATATATGTCTTTGTAGAAGGCCCCAAATCAGCAGAGCCACCCATGAACCATGGAACTTTATCAGCAATCGGATTTAAAATCTTATTGTTTGATTCCCGTGTAGCGAGGCCCTTTGCATCAGCAGGGAATGTTGGAAGGATGCTTTCCCAGTCTTCCGGCAGTTCGCAATTCTGCATCATATTAAATTGCTTTGCCAGATCAGGAAACGTCTCTGTATATACCTTTAACTTTTCATTCCACTCCTTTTCCAGCCTTCTACCCTTAGTTATCATCACCTCTCTAAACTTCAAGACTTCATCAGGCACATAAAAAGTCTTATCAGGATCCCATCCATAATTTTCCTTCGCAGCCCTTACTTCGTCTTCGCCAAGGGGAGACCCATGCGCATCTGCCGAATCCTGTTTATTTGGACTGCCAAATGCGATATGACTATCAACAATAATTATAGAAGGCTTGCTGGTTTCAGCTATAGCGGCCAGCATTTCCCTCTCCAATATTTCCAGATTATTAGCATCTTCAACGTGTTGAACATTCCAACCGTAAGACTCAAAGCGTGCGGCCACATCTTCACTGAACGCCAGTGAGGTGTTACCTTCAATAGTAATATGGTTATTATCATAAATCCATACCAGGTTACTCAGACTGAGATGGCCTGCCAGAGATGCCGCTTCACCGGATATACCCTCCATCATGCATCCGTCACCCGCAATGGTAAATATATTATAATCAATTATCTCGTGGCCGGGACGGTTGAAATATGATTGAAGCCACCTCTCTGCTATCGCCATACCAACGCTGTTTGCAGCACCCTGCCCAAGAGGCCCGGAAGTCACTTCTACACCCGGCGCCAGACCATATTCGGGATGACCAGCACATTTACTATGCAATTGCCTGAAGTTTTTTATATCATCAAGGCTGATGTCGTATCCGAAAATATGTAATATACTGTACAAAAGCATTGAAGCGTGTCCCGCCGAAAGTACGAAACGGTCTCGATTAGGCCAATCAGTGTTGCTGGGAGAGTGGCGCATAAATCTATCCCAAAGTGTAAATGCGACAGGTGCAAGGCCCATGGGCGCACCCGGGTGTCCGGAATTAGCTTTTTGAACTGCATCCATGGATAACGTTCGTAAAGTACCTATGCATAACTGATCCAGGTTTTCTTTTTCTTTCATTTTCTCCTATCCACTTTCAAAGTTAAATAAAATCTATATAATTAAGTTTGAAGTGCCTTAAGTGAACTAAAGTGACTAAAGTTAAAAAAAAATTTCACAACTTTAATTCACTTCAAACTTCCCGCCTAACAAACTGGCGGGCGGGTAGACACTTATAACTTCTCCTAAGACTCGGAAGCAATGTATGCAGCTCCCAACAATGCAGTATGATCATCCAGGATAACGTACAGAGGCGTATTCTTTACAAGATAAGATAACCTTCCTTTATTTAGATAAGAATTAACCGTAGTACCATCTGCCAGTTTTTTATAAATGCCTGCCGGAATTCCACCACCGAGATAAATACCCCCTGTTGCCATTAAAGCAAGCACCATGTTACCGGCCTGCGCACCCAGAACAGAAGCAAAAATATCAAGGGTTTTAACACAGAGTTCGTACTCACCCGTTTTTCCTGTGGTTGTGATTACGGTTCCGGGATCTTCCTCACGTATCCGTTTTTCTAATTCCGGAGGTTCCGGTGCAAAACCAGTATCCCTTAAAAATGTGTATATTCTGTTCAGCCCAGGCCCTGAAAGAACACGATCGTAACTGACATGATCATGTTTTGACATTAAATATTGAAAAAGTTTTACTTCTTCTTCATTTGCAGGCGCAAAGTCTGTATGTCCTCCCTCCGAGGCCATTATGTAACGTTGTCCGGCAGTTGTATGTACAAAAGCCTCTCCGAGTCCGGTGCCGGGCGCCAATACTCCAAAAACAGACTCTCTCTTTTCTGATACTCCACTGCCATTATTCGCAGGTTGTTCACCCTCATGCAGAACATATAAATCTTCCGGCATTAAATGAGGCACGGCTGCAGCAGTAGCGACAAGGTCATTTACCAGTTTAACCGTTGGTATATTTAATTCTTTACTGATCTGCTCCTCTTTGAAATGCCAGGGCAATTTGGTTGCCTTCGCCTCACCATTAACAACCGGCCCGGGAACTCCAAAGCAGGACTTATCTACAGAAACTCCGTATTTATTTATAAAATTCTGTACAACTTCCTCAAGACTAGAATAATCGCGGCTGAGAAATGTATCAGTCTGCTGTCTGATTATCCTTCCATCAACTAATCGGCAAAATGCCAAACGAGTCTTTGTGCCACCCACATCCCCTGCTAAAATCATCGTATCACCCCGTACAAACCAGTCAAAGCCGAAGAAGTTATAAAGATTAAAAACACGAAATTCGAATATTGAAACTCGAAACAAACCAGAAATTCAAATCTTCAAATGTCCCAAACCAGAGACTATTTGCACACCGAAATCTTTTTGTTTTGAATTTAGGATTTTTGTCATTTGACATTGTTTCGGGTTGCGTGCTTCGTGTTTCGAATTTTACTAAAGATTATATTAAAGATCCGGCGCACCGGAATCCAATAGTATCATTTTTATAATCAGGTTCATCATAATCCCGATTTGCACAACGGATATGGATAACACCTCCACCATTCCAGGAACCTCCACGTAACACCTTACAATCGCTCAACGTACTGCTGCCCGCCGCAGCGGGTTCCAATTCATAAATAGATGTACCCACATCCTCCGGCCTCCCGAAAAATGGTTTATCTTCTGCTTTGACTGGTCCCTGCGGATCTCTATCAGGTGCAGAACTGTAGTATTGGCTGTCAAACCAGTCTGCTGTCCATTCCCAGACGTTTCCCGCCATATCAAAACATCCATATCCACTTATACCATCCGGGAATTTGGTAACAGGAGTCGGTTTTTCAATCTTAGACTCGGCACAATTTAATTTTGCTTTATCGAATTCGTTGCCCCACGGATATATTCTTCCGTCCGTACCACGAGCTGCCTTTTCCCACTCTGCCTCGGTAGGGAGTCTTTTTCCGGCATATTTTGCAAAGGCTTCGGCCTCGTACCACGAAACATTTACTACAGGACAATCATCTTCACTATCCATGGCACTGTGCACACCGTCACTGTCCAAAGGTTTTACCTGCTGTACATAATCCCAGCCTGCATCTGACCAGAAATCTCTCTGTTTATAACCGCCTGATTCTATAAACTTTTTATATTCCGCATTTGTTATGGGAGACTTATCTATCAGATATGCACTCATGTAGACTTCTCTCTGCGGAACCTCAACATCAAACCTGCTCGCCTCAACATTCTTGTCAAGTTCTAATAATTTCTTAATATCTTCTTCTGTGCTTCCCATTAAAAATGGACCTTCAGGAATGAGCACCATGTCTTCGGGAGGGTTCTGTTTCATATCGCTTTTTATAACCATATCCTCAAAGCTTATCATAGAATGTTCTTATGTCAAATAGTCTTTCTAGGCTATGCAGACATTGATCTTAAATCCTTTAAATCTTTAGACTGAGAGGATAATTCAGTAAATTCAGAATAGAGAGATTTTGGGAAAAGCTGATGTAGGAATGTTAATATTGGAGATTTCAAATAGAGGGTTAAACGTCACTTAATGAAACCACTTTCAATTACCTGCCGATTCCACAAATTTCTTAATCCGCTCAAAAGCGGTACCGGGGATATCAATAAACTCAAAACCATACTGTGTTTTATCAATATCTTCCTTACCTGTCTGTTGGTGCCAAATCAGACGGGCAAAAGTATTGATTGGATCATGATCCGTATAAAGTGAAAAATTCAGACGAATCTTACTTTCCCCTGTAGAAAGTTTCTTCAAAACACCTTTATCAATATCAGGCAATTCGCTTAAATTTGCACCTTTTGCACTAATGTCAGTAATAGATGCCTCATAAGAAGTCTTGCAATGATCAAGATCTGCTTCATTCCACTTAACAAACTCGAACCCGACCTTGATATTAACCCTAGTCCGTGGGAAAAGTCGTTTATTATTAAGCATGAGTTTTCTGCTACTGATCAGTAGTAAATTATATTTTGAGAGTTTATCACCGAGCTTTTGAATGTCAACATAGTTTATATGTATATCGACATTTTTCTTAAGTTCTTTAACCATTTGGCTGAAAAGAATAGTATTTCAACGCAGAGAACGCAAAGGAAAGAGTTAAGATTGAATACTGACTATTGATGATTGGAAAGGCAAAAGGCTGGTATCTCGCCAAGGCGCCAGGTTCGCAAAGATAAAACAGGTAAATTAAAAGACAAAATTTTCACACGAAGCTCCCCGGACAGAGAACGCCGAGGACAAGCAAAGAACACAAAGGGTAAAAGCAGTTATCTTTTGTTTTATTTTTTAAATTTCGTTTTCTTAGCGCGCTCTGCGAACTCTGCGTTAAATATATTCTTTGTCTTTTGCATCATTCATCTTTTTCTTGATTTACACTACCTCTAAAGTTATTCTTGTCTGAACAATGAAACCGTTTAAAAAAAATGACTTCCCCACTTTAGGCATAGAAGAAGAACTTCATTTAATCAACCCTGAAACTGCAGAACTTATGTCTTCTGTCAATGAGATTATGGCGCTTCTTGATACCAAATTTCGGGAGAGAGTATGTTACGAGCTACTTCAGTGCGTCTTAGAGACGCGTACTGGTGCTTATAAAACTGTAGTCGAGCTAGTACAAGAGGCAGCCAACGGTCGAACTGTCCTGGCAGAGAGCTGTAAAAAACTCAATGTTAACATTGTTGCTGCCGGCAGCCATCCATTCTCAGATTGGAAGGAACAACCTTTTGTTGACAGTGAACATTACCGATGGGTGCGTGATAACCACGGATATATTGCTCACCGCATGCTGGCTTTTGGGCTGCACATACATGTCGGGGTAAAAAGTGAAGAAGCGGCGATCTATGTCATGAACGAAATGCGGCGATGGGCATATCCTCTATTAGCCCTATCCGCAAACTCACCTTATTACGATGGGGTAGACACTGGGTTGGTTTCAACACGCGCGCACCTGTTTCATTCCATGCCTCGAACCAAATTTGCACCACCATTTAAATCCTTTCCGGAACTGGTTGCTTATTACGAAAAACTAATTGCTGCAGGCGACATAACGCGTCCCGGTGATCTATGGTGGATTATTCGCCCCCAACCGCCACTGGGTACTGTTGAGTTTCGGATCTTTGATATGCCCACATCAGTTCGTCGCATAGGAGCACTTGCCGCCCTGATACAGTCTGCCGTAGCTACATATCAAGATAGCTTTTTTGCGGGAGAACCCGTAAGTAATCTTCATGCAGGATATCTCGAAGAGAATTGGTGGAAGGCAATGAGATATGGACTCAGTGCTAAAATAGTGGAACCGGAGACGGAAGAAATTATAACTATCAGCGAGCAACTCAGACGCCTGATAGAGTTGACTGTACCCAAGGCAAAGGAACTTCACGCTGAACAGCACCTTGACTTTGCCAGTACTATGATAGAACAGGGAAGCGAATCAGACCTGCAGAGGGTACTATACAAAGACCTGAATGGTGACCTGGTTGCGCTTGAAAAGGAACTTGCAAGAAAGACACTGGATTTTTCTGTCTAACATAAAAGTAACGTATGCATTTTACAAAATATTTTGTGATGGGCATTATAGTAACGTAGTATCTCTGCATTATTGATTATATGGTGAAGACTGGAAAATGAAGAAAGATAATTCAAAAAAGAGTTCCTTTATTATTGGTTTAGGAATTGGTTTGTGTACGGTCTTCGGGTTCTCCACCGTAGATGCGTACGAGAATGTTTTGCATGAAAAAGCTGCTGCGAAATGGCAATTAGTAGCATTACAGGAAAACGACATTGGGTACGATGAAGAGAATCTAAAGAGAAGGCTGGGCGTTGATTCGTTAGCAGGAGCAGATTTATCAGGAAAAGATCTGCGATGGGTATATCTGCAGGAGGTGAATCTGGCACAGGCAAACCTGCAGGGAGTAAATCTGAAAGGAGCAAATCTGCGAAAAGCAAACCTGCAAGAGGCTGATTTGCATGGGGCAAATCTGTCCAGGACAAACCTGGAAGAAGCAGACTTGCGGGGAGCAGACCTGACCGGAGTGCAAAATCTCATCCCCAGGCAGATTGCTGTAACCATCTATGATAAAAAAACAAAATTTCCGGAAGGTATGACGTTTGAGAATATACCCAAACACAACAAGGACAGTCTGAGAAGTGCTTTGGGTGTTAAAATGCTGGAAGGAGCGGAAGCGAAAGGAATGATATTGCGATGGGGAGATTTTGAAGGAGCGGAGATGCCGTGGTCATCACTACAGAAAGCTGACCTGACAGGAGCAAATTTGTCACAGACAAATTTGTCGGCAGCAAATCTGCACGGTACAAACCTGTCTCAGGCAAATCTACAAAAGGCAAATTTGAAGAACGCTAGTCTGCAGGGGGCAAACCTGATGCGGGCAAATCTACAAGGAGCTGATTTGACAGGCGCAAGTCTGCAAGAAGCGAACCTGTCGAAAGCAAATTTGCAGAAAGCAAAATTGCTTTCGGCGAACTTGACCGGAGCAAACCTGTCAGGGGCTGACCTGCGCAGTGTGGATTTGCGCGGAGCCGATCTGCGGGAAGTGAAAAACATAACGGTGAAGCAGCTTGCCCAAGCCATCGTAGGTATTCGCACACGCCTGCCGAAAGGTATTACCCTCAAACAGATAAAATAACGTAAGACTGGTGTGCTACCCGATCTACGTACACTTGAAAAGGAACTTGCCAGAAGGACACTGGACTTCTCTATGTAGAAGAGTCTAGCTAATTAAATCCCACTTATCCTGCAGCCAGCTATAGTGCTCTCTCGGTTTAAAATTGTTCTTATATACCATCCTCTGACATTCACGAACGTAATAGCCGAGGCAATAGTATTTCAACCCAAGGGATCGTGTGTGTTCGATCTCCTTTAGAATGCTGAAGGTTCCCAAACCCAGATGAGAAAACCTTGTATCATAAATAAAATATACACTGCTCAGACAATCCTCCCCTTTATCCAGAAAACCCAGACCAATCAATTCGCCGTTAAGATAGAATTCAGACTGAAGGCCCGGAGTAGATGGTGAGAAGAAACTGACAATGAATTCTTCCAGATTGCATTCCTGTGAGAAACGCTGATTTGAATGATCCTTATAAATCTCAAAAGCCCTATCGCTGAATTTAAGCGGACCAAAGACTACATCTATATCCCTGTTCTTTTTCAGATTGCGCCTCTGGCTTTTAGACGGTTTAAATTCATCAGATATTACCCGAATGGGTACGCACTCCTGGCAGTCTGGACAGGAGGGTTGAAAGAAATATACGCCAAACTTTCTCCAGCCTTTTGCGAGTAAGAATGAAACGTCAGACTCATCAAGCTCACTTGCAAGAAAATATTTGATCTGCTTTTCCCTGTCAGGCAGATAGGGGCAGTGAGAAAGCTCTCCTATATCCAGGTTTCTATGTAAAATCATAATTTGTTCCTCACACGAAGTCACGAAGAACACAAAGGATAAAAACTATTTTTTTCTTAGTGATCTCTGTGTCTTTGTGTGAAATTTTCTTTTATTCCATCTAAAATACCTTCCAGAGGAATACGCCAATCATAATTACACCTATAGCCAGTTTTGCGACTGCGCCGCCAATAAAACCAACCAATGTTCCCACACCAGACTTAAACGCACCTCTTAAATCTTTTCCAAAAACTAATTCAAGTAATACTGCACCGAGAAATGGGCCGATTATAATGCCAACTATTCCCCCGGTAATAAAACCTCCTATGCACCCTAATATTGAACCAATTATACCCCATTTTGTCGCACCAAATTTCTTCGCCCCGATAACGCCTCCAAAATAATCAATAACTACAGAAACAATAGTTAAGACGCCAAGGGTCACTAGCAGAAGCCGGCTTATACTCTCAAATCCATCACAAACGGCATATATAACTATACCAGCCAATATCAGGGGTGTACTCGGAATAATAGGAAGTACGACCCCGGCAAGTCCTCCAAGCATGATTAGTAATGCAATGATTAAGATAGTTATGTGGTATGCGTCCATTTTTTCACAACAGGGGCAAGCTATAACCAAACCAGGAGGCTAATAAAAAACAATTCTCAAATCACAATCGACAAATAAATTACAAATTTTAATTTTTCAACTCATAAACTACTTTGATTTTTCAAGGATAGCAGATAATATCTTTTTTAACTCAGTGGCCTCATTAGAAAGCTTGTTTCCTTCCTCCATGTATTCTTCACTATTTGTTTCAACTATCAGTCTTAGCCAATATGCAGATTCTTTTGCTTCTTTACGAGATATCTTTATCCTCATAATAAAATCCTTTTTACTTAAAGCTTCATTTGCTTCAATGTAGTTTGCACCAACAGATCCAGAAGACCTTACTACTTGTTTTCCATATTCCATGTTAGAAACTGTTCTGGGGGATTTCTTAACATATAGAGAAACATTTTTAGCAAACTGGAATGTTCGTTCTTCTAAGTCATATTGTTTGGGCATTTTAGATTTTAGTAATTGGAATTTGTTTGTTTTTTGTGTTTTATTTTTTGGTGCTTACCCGCCAGAAAGACATGTCGGGCTGGTCAAACCATACTGAAAAATTCTATTAATAAATATTTCGCCAAAAATGGTCAAAAATTTCTCACTAAGGGTCTAGATCGGCATTAAGTCTCTACCTGCCAGCCTTGCACCCAGTCTCCATGAAACCGTGGTTTCTTTTCTCTCTCGTTTTGTCAATTCTGTATACAATTCAAGTGCATTATTATTTGACTTAATACCCTTGCTTATTGCCTCTGCTGCGAACAGACCTGTCGACAATGCACACGAAATCCCCTCACCAAACGCATTAAGAAACCCTGCCGCCTCACCTACCAGAAGAGTGTTGTTTTTGCCCAGGTAAAACTTTCCTTCCGGACACATGTTATTTCCAATACATCCAGATTTTCTGACCATCTTTCCACGCTTGAGATCAAATCTTTTCTCTAATAACTCTGTGTATTTCAAGAGATATGGCTTTATCTTTTTTCCCTTCGCAGCCGCAGTACCAAAGATTTGCAAGCCGTTCTTAACACTAAACCACGCGTAGACCTCACCGTATTGAGGTTCCAGAAAACCGTGATAGAAATCAGGGTCCAGGTTTGAACTTCCCTCATAATAATTCTGGTATGCGGTAAACCATTTCAAACCCTTTTCAAATTCAGGGTCAAGCTTCTCCCTGATTATAGACTTGCCACCTTCTGCACTTATCAGGTATTTACACTTGATGTCTATTACTTTATCATTTAACACGTCATGCACCTTCACAACTACACAATCGCCTTTGTCACTGAAACCTGTCAGGGCATGACAATCCTTAATCTCTGCATCGGAATTCTTAACAAGAAAGTAGTCATACTCAGAACGCCATACGTTGGGTGCGCCACAGCCATCTTTAGTGAAAGGATAATCTTTATAGTTTTCACTATCAGACCAGAATCTGACTCCCTTTAAAAGTTCAGGGGTAACGTACGCTGACTTCGGAATCTCTCCAAAATATTCCTCAGTAATGTCCTGTGATTTTCTGAAGATAATTCCTGAACATATCTTGTATCTGGGAAGCTTCTTCTTCTCCAGTACCAGTACGCTTAATCCGTCATTTACCAGACCCTTTGCTGCCGCAGCGCCTGAAGGGCCGGAGCCTGCTATTACAACATCATATTCTTTTTGCATTAATCCTCATAATAAGATAATAAGTATTGTGTCCCTCGATTTCCAATTTATGCGGCAAAGTCTATTTCGATAACCTCTTCCGAATCCAGGCGGGAATATCCTTTATAGACATAATAATTATTCCATTTTTTACAGGATAAGTCTCATTGCCTGGATAAACTACTATTTTATGCTTCGGTTTCAGGTCGTCAATTGAGTGCCAAAACCCTTTTTGCAGTTTTGGAGACAGTGAATACTTTGCTTCTATTACAACCTCTACATTATTTGACTTTGTTATGACCAGGTCAATTTCTGCTCCGGCGCTGGTCCTGTAAAAATATGGTAAAAAATTGCCAGGCAAAATTTTTAATATCTCTTCAATTACAAACCCTTCCCATGAATTTCCGATTATAGGATTCGATTGCAAATCTTCAAAGGAATTTATATTTAATAACCTGTGTAAAATTCCGGTATCACGAAAATAAATTTTTGGAGATTTAACCAATCTTTTGCCTACATTAGCAAAAAAAGGCAGAAGTTCCCTTATAACAAATGTTTCTCCAAGAATATTTAAATAATGTTTGGCCGTTGGCGCGGAAACGCCAAGGCTGTTTGCAATTTGTGAAGCGTTCCATAATTGTCCTTGATTATGGGCTAACATTGTCCAGAAACGTCTAAGTTGGAGGGAAGGCACTCGAAAACCAAGTTGAGGTACATCTCTTTCTAAATAGGTACTTATGAAGGATTCTCTCCAGTCGTTGCTTTCCGTGTCGTTATTGGCTAAAAAGCTATTTGGAAATCCTCCTCTAACCCAGAGTATTTGAGAATTGGAAGCGCCTATTTCGGCCAGGTGAAAAGGTGAAAGTTCTAGAAATTTTATCCTGCCTGCTAAACTCTCCGAAGATTGTTTCAACAAGTCTATCGACGTAGAACCAAGGATCAAAAATCTACCGGGCATTCTGTTCTGATCGACCAGCGCCCTCAGCAATGGAAATAGCTCGGGCATCCTTTGGATTTCGTCTACAATAACTAAAGTATCTTGATATTGGCTTAAAAAAAGTTGGGCCTCACCTAACTTGTTGAGATCTGAAGTCAATTCCAGGTCCAGATAAATGGCAGGCTTCTTTAATTGCCCTTTAATTACTTTAGCCAGGGTTGTTTTACCGACTTGCCTGGCGCCCAGAAGGGCGACAACCGGATATTTTCGTATGGAGTCTTTTAAGATTTGTACTATTTTCCGCTTAACCATCCTTGCATATTAAAATATTATATTTTAATATGCAAGGAAAATATTCAGGAAGTTTTGGTGTTTAAAACGGCGGGGAAGAGGACATCATCACTTTGAGTTTACTGTGCATTTTTGCCTGCCTGTGCGTAGCACGCAGACAGGCGGCAAATGAGTTGAGCCTCAAAGAGACGCAAAAGACACAAAAAAACTTAAATCAAGTTCATCGCTTATTGTAAGATATAATTTGGTTGAAAAGATTCTGATATTGTACCGTTTCGCAAATGCTTATGGTTGTAAAAAGTTAATTCAGGTTTATGTTTTGAATTATCATACCTGAATATCAATTCACCATCCTTATTCTGATAATGGAAAGAATAGGAAAGCTTGTCAATCTTATAACGGACATCAAGATATTCAGTAAAGTAGAGAATAGATTCGTCAGAAAAAACAACGTATCCCTTAACAAGCCCAATTTTTTCAGTTCTTAAATCGTTTGTTAAGTCGAAACTGATTATCAAACCTGTTTTTGAATAATCGTTTATTGTCTTTAAAAAACCAGAGATATATTCAGTGAGCAACATATTCAATATCCTTTAGTTTGTTGAGTTCGTCCATAATCCTTTCTCTTATTTTCAATTCACCTGTCCACTGAACATACTCCCGGTCCCCATCTTTTAAATCTTCTGCCCTAAAATCTCTTAAGAATATACCGGAAGATGTATTGTATTTCTTTTCAAGTTTTTCAATCTGCGCGTTTGTTTTTTTTAAACCTATTTCCATCCTTCTTACTTCTGCTGAAATAGCAGACTTTACAACATCCATCACTTTTCCCTTTTGGTCATCATTAATTTCCAGTTTAATCATTACGAAATCTCCTATGATAAATTTTTGAATATTTATTATTTAATTGTACGAACCCGTAACCGTGTATCTTCAACCACAATTATTACACCTTCAGTGATGTCTTGATCTATCACAAAAAGTTTTTCGAGTACATTAATTATATTGGATAATCCTAAGTTTTTTAGTCTCATATAAATTATGCCGTAACATGGAACTCCTTCATTGATAGCCAGAGTACCAAAATCAGAATCATGCGTCACAATAAACCTTTCTTCTGTACATGCTATCTTCATAAGATATTTGTCTTCAGTACCTTGCCAGCCTTTTTCTTTGACATCGGCTACATCAATATTGTTTTGCCTTAGGTAAGAAACAATAAGTGGCGACACATTCTCATCTGTCAGAACCTTTAAAGAACTAATTTTCATTATGTACTTTCCAGTTCAAGAAAAATTTCATTCTTAAGGGCTTTTGCGGCATATTGGAGGCACGCATGAATATCATCTTTTGTCAGGTGTGAATAATCTTGAAGTATTTGGTCTTCGGCAACTCCTGACGCTAAAAGTTCAAGGACAAATTCAACCGAAATTCTTGTACCTTTGATAACCGGTTTTCCTCCAAGTATTTCTCTATTTGCAGTTATTCGATCTAATACATCCATTTTTAACCTCCTCCTTAATTATAGTTTAAATTTCCAGGAAATTCCAAGACACAGCGGGCAAGAAAAACCCCATACTTTGAGTTTACTGTGCATTTTTGCCTGCCTGTGCGTAGCACGCAGACAGGCGGCAAATGAGTTGAGCCTCAAAGAGACGCAAAAGACACAAAAAAACTTAAATCAAGTTCATCGCTTATTGTAAGATATAATTTGGTTGGGCTTTGTTTATTATTGTAGACAAATTCTTTCTTTTCGGCTTTTATACGATTGATTATGTTTGGTTCCATGTTTCTCCTTTTCATATTTTAAAAAGTGTCTGTCCCTAATTTGTTTCAAAACAACGCCAGGGGATGACGTTATTTAATCTTCGGTGTCGTTATCATCGTCTTTTAGGCCATTCTCGATAAGTAATCATGAATCCAGTTATCTTCGACTTATTCACCTAAATTTTATGCCATATTTGCCTCTTCCAGTTAAAACGACATATGTTATAAATAGTCCTATCGGCCCCAATAAAGCGAATACGAATGCCAATCCCTGATCAAACTCTCTTGCTTCTTCAGCAGATTCCGGATC